>QCUM01000007.1 GCA_003210735.1 Synechococcus sp. AG-679-D13 | reverse complement strand
TCTGAACTGATCAACCAAACACCTGTGCTTTGACCTCGAATTCATTCAATTCAGCCCTATTACAAAAATCGAAGCAAGTGATGGATGTAGTCCATTCATTTCCAATGGCAGACCAACAGCCCCACTAAACCGACCGCTAATTTCGCAGCATTAACAAATTCCAGTGATGGCATCCGCTGGCGGATCAACGCCACCCTTGCTGCTGATTCATCCAGTTGGCGTTGGGTTGTCCTCCCGCTTCTGGGAACGGTTCATCCGGCGATGGCACGAAGATGATCCTGAGGGCGTGTTGCTTGCACCGGATCTGATTGGTTGCGGCGAAGCCGACTGCAGCAGTGATCCCCTCACACCGGATGACTGGGCTCAGCCGCTTGTGGAAATGCTGCGTGAACGTAACGATGGGCGTGCGGTGCTGGTGGCTCAAGGAACCACGCTCCCTATCGCCTTGGCAATGCTGGAACGGGCTCCCGAACTCGTCTGCGGTCTGGTGGCGATCAGCCCACCGGGATGGCGGCTGCTGCATGAGACATTTCCAATCGAACGGTCTAAACAGCTCTGGCGGTGGCTGTTCCGAGGGCCTGTTGGAAACCTGTTCTATCGCTACACACGAAGGCGAGACTTTCTGAAATCTTTCTCTCAAAAGAACCTCTTCGCGCAAGCGGAAGCTGTGGATGAGGAGTGGTTGCAGGCCCTGGACGAAGGGTCCAGAAACATGAACAGCCGATGGGCGGTCTATTCCTTTTTGGCAGGCTTCTGGCGACGCGACTGGGAGCCTCAACTCACAAGCCTGACCCTTCCGCTGCAGGTAATATTCGGAGATTCAGCAACGGGCATCGGCCGTTCCCGCAGCTGGGACGATCTCGACCAGCGACTCGCCACGTACCGACAAAAACTTCAGGGTGCAGTGATCAAAACAATCCCCGGGCGAAATGTGCTGCCCTATGAATCCCCAGAAGACTGCGTGAAATGCGTCCGTCGTTGGTATCTAGATCAACGTTGGCCATAAGGACATTGAATGCCTTCCAAATGCGGCCTCTTTTCATAACACAGTATTTTAAAAGTGACAGGCAAGCAAACACTCCATAAACAGGGAAAATATGGAGTAAGAGATGAAACGTTAAAACATAATCAGGAAGTTATGGTTCATTCTTCCACTGAATGAGGCCAACGAACCTACCCCTAGTTGCTGCAGGCGTAATGCACCACCGAACGCACATAAGCCTTGATGTCGTTCGATAAAACCGGTGAATCAGCAATCTGAGATGACGGTGGATCGAGCACAAAATCAGGCGCACCTGCACTCACATCAAGGTTGTAGTCGGCAAAGTGATGAAACGTGGAGTGATGCAAAACCATGCCACGTCCAGGCGACTCGTCAACGACGGCCGTGTTCTGTTCTCTGCCACTTGTGATTGAAAAACTGGAAAGCAAAACCGTCTGTGACATTCCCACAGGTCGAATTACACCCTCATGGGGATGGGCAGGAATCACAAGATGGCCTGGAATCATTGATGCAAAATTGAGCAATGGATGATCGGCGCGCTGCCGACAAATCTGAACACCACCGTTCTGGCCTGTCACGACACATGGGGTGGTAATTGATGCGCTGGCATCATCGGCATACTCACGGTCTTCTGGCAGATCAGGCCAACTGCGCTGAAACGTTTGCGTCTGACCGACATCATTCAGGCAACCCTGAAGTTCAAGCAAACATGAGCCGAGATCGGTGTGATCACGTGCAATCACTAGGTCACATCCAGCCTTGACGGCCGACTCAAGGGCGCGGAAAAAACTTGGATCCGGTCCGTTGTCCATATCCGGCGCAATCAGCCAGATCTGCCCAAAACGCCCACTGAGGAGATCGGCTTGCAAGGCTTTTCGTAGTGCGTCGTCCTTTGGGTAGTCACTGATAGTGAGATCGAAGGCCGGATCGAATTCCAGACCAGCCGCTCGGATCATGTCGCCCAGCAGACTGAATCGGCCGATGTGCCAGTCGTTGGGATCCGTGGCAATCGTGGAAAGCAGAAGTGCCTGAGTTGGAGCGCCCATCACCGGAAGTTCTCACAACCCCATTCTGTAGAGAACTGTCAGCCCCGACGCAGCATTCGTTACGAATTGATCTCTGCTGGGTGTGGTGGAGGAGAAAACCGCGACAGACCTCAAGACCAACCTTGGTTCGGCGGTCAGGATCGAACTGTTAAGCACAAAGCCATCTTTGAGCTAGCGAAGGTGATTGAAGATGCCTTGCTGCCAATTGGACGAATACTCCTAGTGGAGGAATCCATTACCTCTACGAGAAGGAAGAATCATATGGACAGAGGTTCGCTACCGCCAGAGGACGTTCTTTTGAGCTGCTTGCCATCAGAGCGATCAAACAGGAGTAGTTGGTTATCGAGTTGAATCCTGCTCGCTCATGTGATGCAGTGGTTAAAATCCTGCAATACATGGGTTACATCCAAGACAAAATAATGAACCAGGTGATCAGGTTCAAGCATCAGCCCTGGAAAAACGGAGAAGATTCAGGACTAAAAAGTACTTAATCATTCACACATTTACAGTTGTCCTACATGTCAATTTAGACACTTTTCCATAATGGAATTTGTTGGGTTGAACTTAAAACACCTTTCCAAAGAGCTCCATCCAAATCAATCATGCGCCTCTCGAGAGTGGCAAGCGCTATAGGAACATGTGTGAAAAAATTATTCCAAAATCCAACCAACATATCCGTCTTTCCAGCCATTCCAGCATGGACAGTATGCTCTCCCAGTAGATAACAAAAAACAGCATCCGAGGCGTTTGCAGGAACACTTCTGATGTGATAACTGGGGTCTAAGTATTTCATGGTCACAGAGCGACCATGTTCTTGCATCTTTTGACTTATCACATCTCTGAGAAAAATTCCAATATCATCTTTAAGAACATTGCCTGAATCATCTAAGCGTTGTTTCGAGGAATGAAATAAGTTTTGGCCCGCACCCTCTGCAACAACAATAACAGCATGATGATTAAGATCTAAGGTACTCCTCAATGCTTCAATCAAACCTTGATCTCCATCAAGATTCGATCAATTTCCGGAATCAAACAAAAATCCACCACTGAATTAGCCAATGCTGCTGTGGCTGCAATAAAACCAGAGTCACGGCCCATAACCTTAACAATACCAATTCCATTCTCGGCTCCTTCAGCTTCACTATTGGCAGATGTAATAATTTCAGAAGCGACCTGGACCGACGTCTCAAAACCAAATGTTCGCTCAACAAATCCAAGATCATTATCAATAGTTTTAGGAACACCTATCACTCCAATGGGCAATGCTCTTTTCATGATCTCTTGCGCAATAGCACTTGCACCTTTAAGTGTTCCATCTCCTCCTAACAAAACAATAAACCGATTCCCAGTGAAATCAGTTGGTCAACCATCTCTGCCGGATCTTGATTTCCGCGAGATGAGCCCAATACAGTCCCACCATTGAGATGCAGATGGCGTACAGATCTAGCTGATAACGATATTGGCTTAAACTGACACTCTCGTGTTAAACCTTTGTACCCATACCGAATACCAAATATATTTTTTATTCCATAATCGTTTTCCAGAGTCAGAACAATTCCCTTAATTACATTATTCAAGCCTGGGCAAAAGCCACCGCAAGTAACAATGCCAACCTTAAGTGATTTTGGGTCATGAAAAATTTTTGCCCTCGCACCAGCCTTCTCGAAAGACGGCAACCGATCACAAGTCTTAAGTCGGTGTTCTATGTTTGCAACCTGACTTGAAAAAACAATACACTCCCCCTCGTCGACGTAATCATCAAGGATCAATGGCGAATCGAATAGACATTCACCAAGCCCGTACAACATTGAAATTAAATTTCGCAGGATCAGCCAATACATTTTCGTAAACCATTGATCCAGGAGAATTGATATATCCACATTTTGCACAAACCCTAATGGGGCGTCAACGACAATTGAATTTGTACACCTAATTTAAATATGACATGCAGGATAAGAGAAAGACAGGGAAAAAAGCGGAACAACAAAAAGCCACGAAGATTACCGAAATCAAAGAAAATACAAAATAAAGCAACAAAGAAATTGAGATACTGATAATAGAAATGGCTTCAAGCCAGGAAGTAAATAGTTTCTAAATCAACTGCCCTGAGTAAATTTCAAGCAAGTGAAGCGACTATCACGGCAAATGCTGCACGCATGGGAGTGATCTGGCTATCGATGATGCAGCGAACAGCAAAGTCTTACATTTTGCGCAGAAACAATATCAAGAAGAAGTGAGGAATCAATACGATAAAAAAGCAATAAAGCGAGAGTAATACTAGAAGCAATTTACGGTATTTGACATGAAAACTTGCGAGCATGATGCAGTAAAAACAGAAGCATCAAAACGGAAAGATCAAATCAATAGAAACCGAATTCAAGCAAGGTAAAGACAAAATGAATTAAAACAATAGCCGCTCACAATATTCCTACTGAAAAGACAGAATCAACCTCAAACTTGCTGTCAAACCTCGTGCTCTGAATCAATAGAAAAAGGATCTATTCCAGAGTACAGACTTAATAAAAGACAGAATTCTGCAAACAGAAGGCATATTGCATCAACGTTGAAAAAGCATGCCGTTCAATTGGACGGATCAATCAAGCCATAAATCAGAGCCATTACAGCCATCTGAGTGCGATCACTGGCCCCCAACTTTCCCTTGGCATTCACCACATGCGTTTTCACCGTCTCCACCGAAATACCGAGGCAACTCCCAATCGCATTGTTAGTAAGGCCACGGGCCACCCCCGCCACAACCTCCAACTCACGCTCGGTAAGCTCTTCGATCAAAGGGGGCAGATCCTGTTTGGGGTCTTGGCTCGCTCCCAGCCGACGAATGTCCTCTGGGAAATAGACACCTCCCTGAGAAAGAGTCTGAAGCGCCTGAATGAAATCACCGTTGCCTGATCCGAGGCTTGATTTAAAGATCACAGCATCGGCATAAGCCTCCATCGCTTCTTTCACCACAGCCTGGGTTTCGCGCACAAGCACAATCAACAACTGACAGCCAGGCAACTCAGCCTTCACCCGTTTGAGCAGGTTCATGCCGTAACCAGATTCAAGGTCCTCAGTGCAGATCAAAAGACTGGGCCGAGCGCGCAACACCAGGTCGAACCCCTCATCCTCCGTGGTGGCGGCACCAACAACTGAACGACGAATCGGCTCCGTGAGACACAGACACGTCAAGGTGAAGCGGTCGCCACAACAGGCCACCAACCGCTGGTTCTGAAAAAACCGGGCTGCGTCATCAATGGCCTGATGCAAACCGCGAGAATCAAGCCTCAGCTCCATCCAGACCACTACCAAGTGGCCTTTTTCTAGCGACGCACAACGGGAGCGACACCATAGACGTCGAGACAGACCAAGCCACGAAGGGAGAGGGGGTAACAATCTCTTCTCAACCGCCATGCTTCTGCACGATCTTGTACCTGAATGGCTTGAATTTCCGAGTTCACTTGACTCAGAAGGATTAGTCATCGGCGGGGGTGCTGACTGCTGGGAAGGGGCTCAACGTTCAACTCAGCAACGAGGCAATCACGTACTTCTTAAAGACCCGGACAACAACATCAAAACCACCATCTTCGACATAACCAAAACGACGTCCGCATCATTCAGATCTGACCAAATAAATCAGCTTCATCAACAAAAATACGATGGTTACCTGTGGAGAATTAAAAACAAACCCAATGTTTCAGGCAAAGAAGTGGTCTCAAAAAAGAAATAGTCACTTTATTTGCATCAAAAGTGTTTGAACAATGAAAATATTGCAAAAAGGACGCCCAGTGGTCATGCTGAGAAGACCTCATCGCTTTATCCATGGGTTTACTGGATCCGCTGCTGAGTGAATTCGTCGATGTCATCGAATGGAATGAGGATGGATCAGATCTGCTTGCATGGCGCTTTCCAAGATACAAAGACGCCATAAAATGGCGTGCTCAACTAATTGTGCGTGAAGGGCAACAGGCCATCTTTGTTAATGAGGGTCAAATCGCCGATTGTTTTCAGCCAGGTCGATATACATTGACCACTCGAAATCTGCCACTACTAACAACGATACTGTCTCTACCCACAGGCTTTGAAAGTCCTTTCAAAGCAGAAGTTTATTTCGTTGCTTCGCGACGCTTCACAGACCAACGCTGGGGCACAAAACATCCAATTATGTTGCGCGATGCAGAACTAGGTCCAATCAGGCTGAGGGGGTTCGGAACATTTGAAGTCTTAGTAAGCGATTCAAAGACACTGATAAAGAATTTAAATGGCAGCCAAGCCAGGTTCAGTCTCAATGACATTGAAGAACAGCTGCGCAACTTAATTGTCAGCCGTCTCGCCGACTATCTTGGTGAATGCAAAATTTCTGCACTTGATCTTTCATCAAACTATGACGAGATTGCTGAAAGCTTGAATCAACGTTTAATTTCGACGTCTGAAGAGTATGGACTTAAAATTTCAAATCTATTAATTGAAAATCTAGCATTACCCGCAGAAGTGGAAGCAGCAATCGACCGGCGCGCAGCGATTGGACTGACGGGCGATCTGGATGCATTCAAAAAATACCAAGATGGTATTGCGCTTGAAAAAGCGGCTCAAAATCAAGGGGGGATGGCTGCTGGAGCTGCAGGGTTAGCGATGGGTTTTGGCCTCGGTGAACGAAGCCAAGCAACAACACCAAGTCAAGAAGCAAAAACCAGTGAGAAACAAAAGGTCGATAGCGATAAAGATTCAACAAACTCTCAGTGAATTGCCCCTCCTGTGCCGCACCCATTCCATCTCACGGTGTGGTTTGCACGTATTGCGGACAACGCATCGATGTTGATCTTCAAGGATCAGGAAGATCGATCGCTGCAAATGACCTGGAAAGTTATCTATGCCCAGACTGCGAAATTCCACTCGAACCTATGTTTATAGAATCGACAAACGGAACAATTGAACAGTCTCTAAATGTAAATCGTTGCAGCAACTGTCTAGGTCTATTTGTACAGAGAAATGTTTTGGATATGATCCTAGAAACAAAGGTGAGACAACCGAGTGAAATTAACTATCGACTACTGACCAATCTGGAAAATTCAAATCGATCATTGGTCAAAGGGTGGAGATATCGTCCCTGCCCAGTGTGCCGAACACTGATGAATCGAAAACTACATGGCAAACGTAGTGGCGTCATCGTAGACAGCTGTCGTGACCACGGAATATGGCTCGACGCTGGGGAGTTAAGACAATTGCTGGAATGGAGTCGTGCCGGAGGAGAGAAACTCAATCAAGAACGACGTGCGCTTGAACAGCAACAGATCTCTGAACGGGAACGGCGGAAGCACATAGAAGAAATCTTTCAAAAAAACAAATTAGAACTTGACCATGATCTTGAGCATTCATCGCTACGCCAACAAACCACCACTAGCATTCTGAACTTAATTGTGGAAACAATAAAAGATTTACTGGGATGTTAAAAACTTGCAGAAAGTTCTAAAGCACAAATCAGCTACGCTGCCAAATGGTCTTCAGATGGAGATTCAATTAAAATCAAAAGAGGTGTATTGAAATCCAAATAGCTCTAAAGACAGAAAGGTATCGTCAATATTCAGGCAAGACAAGCATTCGGAGCTACGATTGAAATCAATAAAGTCGCGCAAATAGTGGAAGGACGTCCAAAAACTCCACTTTGGCGAAATTCAAGCATAGGATATCTATCTTGACACAAAAGATGGATCCCAAAAATAAACCCAGAATTTGATTAACTCTCAAAGGGCTAAAAACCACCGAAATTATTTTCACTCTCTGCCACATCTGCATTTCCCACCCTTCCAATGGGAACATTTCGATTTTTTACATTTTTTCTTCTTGTTGGACACCACAAGAGTCCTCCCGCAAGCCATTACGAAGTGAGCGCTTGATTTGTGATTAATTTACGCCGCCATAGCCACAAACACTCACCGACGAATAATAAAAGACTCGCAAGTGTCTCATAAAATACATTTAGACTTGGTCGTGTGAAGCGCGCGGCGCCGCCAAAGCCAAAGAAATTCCCTGAAATATGTAGCAGGAACAGCAAGTGTCACAGAGGAAGGCTCAAAGCGGTAGCACTTACGACAAATGGATGGCAAAGTATGTGTGCCCAAATTCTGGGCATTCCTGTGTGAGGAACTCATGAAGCTTTTCCAGCAACTGCTGGTGGCTCCTGCCGCCCTTGGCCTCTTGGCCACTGGCGCTAATGCCGCCGAGCTGAACATCAACGGTGTCTCCGAGTACGCCGCTGCTGATCAGGTGACCAGCGTCACCCAGTTTTCCGACGTTTATCCCACCGACTGGGCCTATCAGGCTCTGAGCAATCTGGTGGAGACCTACGGCTGCGTCGCCGGTTATCCCAACGGCACCTTCCGTGGCAATCGGGCAATGACCCGTTACGAGGCTGCAGCCCTGCTGAACGCCTGCCTCGACAGCGTCACCGGCATGACCGATGAGCTGAAGCGCCTGATCCGTGAGTTCGAAACCGAACTGGCGATCATCAAAGGCCGTGTGGACGGTCTGGAAGCCCGCGTGGGCGAACTGGAAGCAACCCAGTTCTCCACCACCACCAAGCTCAAGGGCTATACCGCTTGGGTTATGGGTGGTATGGATGGATTCGATCCCTCCGGTGGTGGTGAAAACTTCACCTTCCAATATGACTTTCGTTTGACGTTGGATACGTCATTCACGGGTAAGGACATGCTTACAACCCGTCTCCGTGCGGGTAACTTCACCGGCCCATTTATTAATGGTCTGTCTTTTGTAGAGACAGCTTCAGGAACTGATAGCGCTCTTGTAGTTGATCGTCTCTTCTACACCTTCCCGGTTGGTGACAATCTCACGGTGACAGCCGGTCCCGTCGTTCGTACCGACGATGCCGGTATGTATGCAGGCTATGCCACGTACTATCCCTCGGACCTCCTGCTTGATTTCTTCACCTACGGCGGTGCTTGGGCGACCAATAACCTTGCTGGTGCTGGGGCTGGCTTAGGTGCTGTTTACAGCTTTGGCGATTCCGGGTTCTCATTTAGTGGTAACTATGTTGCCTGGGATGGAAATTCCACTGGTATCGGTCGGGATGAGACTGGCTCCACGTCGTCTTGGCAGCTCTTTTATGACGGTGAGCTGTTCAATGGTAATTTCCTGGCGCAGGTGGGTTTTGCCTACGCACAAAATGTTGGCCTGACCATTGGTACCAATAAGGCCAATGATGCTGCCGGTGATAACCGTGTTGGATACAGTGTCGCAGCTGCTTGGAAGCCAGAGGATTCAGGCTTGATTCCTTCGATCAGCGGTGGTTGGTCCATGTCGGATCCTGATGATTCTGATGATGAAATCCACGGTTGGTACGTTGGATTTGAGTGGAGCGATGTGTTCCTGGAGGGTAATTCCTTCGGATTCGCTACTGGTCAAGCGCCTAAGGTTGATGATGACTACAACAAAATGTATGAGGTCTTCTACAAGTTTGTTGTAACTGACAACATCACAATTACGCCTACCTACTTCGCGATTGATGAGTACTCAGGCGCCCTCTCCGGCGATTATGTGCATGGTGGTTATGTGAAAACCACGTTCACATTCTGATCAAAGCAGTTTTCATCGCTTCGTTTATGCCGTCCCTTCATGGGGCGGCTTTTTTTATTTCTTTCTGTCTTGGCCTTAAAGGCCTGAACCAGGTGTGTTTGTGATCGAAATGGGAAAGTTGAATTGCTTTTCGGTTTGCGCCTGAACTGCAGATGGGTATTGCCTCCGACATCACCGCTTTGATCGGAAGCACGCCTTGTGTGAGGCTCAACCGGCTGCCATTGGAGAACGGCTGTCTCGCTGAGGTGGTGGCCAAGCTCGAAAGCTTCAATCCCTCTGCTTCGGTGAAAGATCGGATCGCCAGTGCCATGGTGCTGGAGGCGGAGGCCCAGGGCACGATTCAACCGGGGCGAACGGTGCTCGTGGAGCCCACCAGCGGCAACACCGGAATCGCTCTGGCGATGGTGGCTGCAGCCCGTGGGTACCGGCTGATCCTCACCATGCCGGACACGATGAGCACCGAGCGGCGAGCCATGCTCCGG
The DNA here is from genome assembly GCA_003210735.1 of Synechococcus sp. AG-679-D13. Taxonomy (GTDB): domain Bacteria; phylum Cyanobacteriota; class Cyanobacteriia; order PCC-6307; family Cyanobiaceae; genus Parasynechococcus. Next base: position 60,398 of record QCUM01000007.1, on the reverse strand, counting down.
GCCTACGGAGCCGAGCTGCAACTCACCGATGGAGCACAGGGAATGGCGGGTGCCATTGCCTTGGCACAAGAGCTTGAGACTGAAATCCCTGGGGCCTATCTCCTGCAGCAGTTTGATAACCCAGCCAATCCAGCTGTGCATGAACGCACCACAGCGGAGGAGATCTGGCGCGACTGTGAAGGAAGGCTGGATGCGCTGGTGGCCGGGGTTGGCACCGGTGGCACGATCACGGGTTGTGCCCGTTTGCTAAGGCAGCGCAATTCGGACCTGCACGTGGTGGCTGTGGAGCCGGCTGGGAGTGCTGTGCTCTCAGGCAAGCCGCCGGGAGCGCATCGCATCCAGGGCATCGGTGCGGGGTTTGTCCCCGCTGTGCTGGACCGTGACCTGATCGATGAGGTGATTGCTGTGGACGATGCCGCGGCGATGGAGACCGGCCGTCGGCTGGCCCGGGCCGAGGGGCTGCTCTGCGGTATCAGCAGTGGCGCAGCAGTGGCGGCAGCCCTGCAACTGGCTCAGCGTCCATCCTTTGCCGATAGGCGCATTGTGGTGATGCTGGCCAGCTATGGCGAGCGCTATCTCTCCACACCCATGTTCACGTCGGGCGCCCTTTTGCCGGCACGTCGGGACGCGCAGCTGTGACCATGGTGCAAGAAACGTTGAGTGATGGCCGATCCCTACGCCGTGCTGGAGGTTCTCCCATCCGCCACCGCTGCTGAGATCAAAGCGGCCTATCGGCGATTGGTGAAGCAGCATCATCCCGACGCCGGTGGGGATGACCAACGGATGTTGGCGCTGAATGCAGCCTGGGAAGTTCTGAGTGATGTCGAGCGGCGCCGGGCTCACGACCGGACGCGGTTGCGATCAGGGCGTTCCACAACGGCGCCGGATCTGCGTCGGGCTGCAGCCGAGCACAACCGTGCTGTGGAGGCGGACGATGCACTGGTGCGATGGTTGCGGCAGGTTTATGCACCGATTGATCGCTTGCTCGGGGAGGTGATCAACCCCTTCCCCAACCAGTTCAAGGCCCTGTCGGCGGATCCCTACGACGATGAGCTGATGGAGGCATTCTGTGGCTACCTCGAAAGCAGTGGCCGTCGGATCGAACGGATCAAAGAGCTATTTCAGTCGCTGCCCACCCCTCCTTCTGTTGGTGGATTTGGTTTGAGTGTTTATCACTGCTTCTCCGAAGTGGAGGACGCCCTGGTGGAGTTGGAGCGCTACACGATGGGTTACGTGGATAACTACCTCCACGACGGCCGTGAAATGCTGCGGGAGGCCAAGCAGCGGCGCAAACGGCTTCAGGACGAGCGCCGACGGCTGGAGATCGCGTGAGACAGCGGTGGCGCTTCTGCTTTGGGGTTGTATTGATCTGGCTGTTGGCCACAGTCCTGGATCGCCTCTGGTGGGTTCACCAGGGCGGAGTTCCAGCCTGGGATCAGGCTGACTATCTCAACAGCGCCCTTGACCATGGCCGTGCGCTTGGTCTCCTTCCGGGTGGGAGCTGGCAGGGATGGACGTCGTTGTTGGATCTCTCCCCCAAGATTCCCCCTCTGGCTTCGCTGGTGAACGGCAGCGTGATGTCGTTCAGCGGTGATGACCCGGCTCAAGCTGCCTGGAGTCTCAGCCTCTGGCATGGGCTGCTGCTGGTGGCGGTGGCGGGCTGGGGCCGACGTCTGCAGGGCGATGGCCTGGCCCTGCTCGCGTGCTTGCTGGTCGCTCTGGCTCCGGCTCTGCTGGAGCTGCGTACGGATTATGTGCTCGAGATGCCCCTGGCCGCAGTAGTGACCTTGGGCCTTTGGCGTTTGGATGTCTGGCTTGATCCGCAGCATGGCGGTCGCTGGGGGCAGGCTTGGGTGGCAACCCTGGCTGCTCTTGCGGCGGTGCTGGTGAAGCAGAGCGCTTTGCTGGTGCTGATTCCTGCCGGTTGTTGGGCAGCATGTCTCGCTCTGCATCGCCGTGGCACCTGGCTGCGTCAAGCTCTGCTGCTGCCACTGCTGGGAGCTGCGTTGATCGGCCCCTGGCTGCGCCACAACTGGATCACCAGCCTGGGTGGCACCAACAGGGCCGTGTTCGAGTCGGCCGCCCGTGAAGGGGATCCGGGCTGGCGCAGTCCGGAGGGTTGGCTCTGGTACCCAAGGCTGCTGCCGGAGCAGTTGGGCTCCGTGTTGCTGATCGTTGGTCTCTCAGGACTGCTGATCTGGTGGTGGCAGCGGCGCCAGCAACCGCTCGCTTTTGACTGGTCCTGGCGCTGGTTGCTGCTCAATCTTTTTGCGGCGTGGATTCTCACCACCCTGAGCCCGAATAAAGGCGACCGTTACATCGCTCCGTTGCTGCCAATGCTGTTGCTGTTGCTCAGCCGGGGCTGGTGGCAGTGGGGCCTCTGGCTGCAGCGCTGGAGGCCGTCCTGGTCTACTCCGGCCCTGGCCGTTGGACTGCTGGCTTGCATTCCGGCAGGTTGGCAGTTGCAGTGGCAGCGTCTGGTCAGTCGCCCTAGAGGGCCGGTGGAGGACTTGGTGCTGGCGGCTGGAGGCGGTGTGCCCGGCCAACCGCCCCGAACGTTGATCGTGGTGCCGAGCACCTCTGATCTCAATCAGCACAACATCAGCTTTTACGGCCGCCGCGATGGTGGGCAGACCGTTGGGCGGCAACTCGGTGGCCATCCGGGCGATGTTCTCCCGGTTCTACACCGAGCTGAATGGGTGGTGCTGGCGGAGGGACACCAGGGTTCCGTCCGCAGGAGCGCACGGAGAATGGACCGTGCCGTGCGCAGCAGCGGGATCTTTCAGCAGCTGCAACAGTTCCCGCGTCCCAAGGGCGGCAGCTACTCCCTCTGGCGGAGACGGGATGATCACCCACCGGCGGACGGCTTTGAATCGCGGTTTCCTGCTTTGGCGGCTGGGCTTGCGCAGGGCCCTGTTGGGTTGGATCCGGTGTTCTCCGCTGTGGCCGTTGAGCACATGCTCGATGGCCATTTTCTGTATCGAAAGCCAGTGCAGAGGCAGGCCCAGGAGCGGCTTCAGGCCGATCCGGACGATTCGCAGGCTCGCTGGACTCTGGCCCTGCTGGCGGTGTTGGCCAATCGCCCTGGGGAGGCTGCCAATGCATTCGCCGATCTGGACGAGCATCTCCCTGATACCCCCTGGCCTTCTGCCTATCGCATTGTTGTACTTCTGGCCTCGGCGCAACCCTGGTCGGCCGCGTCGGTGGCGGAAGTGGCTCAGCAGCGGCACAACAATCAATTAATCGATGCGTTGGCCGATCTCAGTGCTGTGTTGTCAGGTCGCTTGTGGAGGTTGCCATCAGCTGTGCAGTCCATCCCCGCAGCCGTGAAGGCTGTGGAGGGTGAACTGGATCAGGCGCAGGCTTCCAGCTGATCCATCCGCAGCCACACATCCGGCACCGGCCGGTTCCAGCGCACCTGGCCATAATCTCCTTTCACCACGAGAAGTTCGCCGGGGCCTTCAAAGATGTATGCCGGCGGTGTGGGATCACTGGCGGCGGCTTCGATGCTGGCGTCGTAGGCCGCACGGTTCACCTTCACCAGTGCTCCCTTGCGAAGAGCCGCCGGTTTGGCCTTGGCGGGAGCCGCTGCGTCGGTATCTGGCATCGGAGCGGGGAGAACAGGCGAACAAATTAGGCCCGAACTCGGACTGACCCCCCTTAGCCTCGCGACGCATGGAACCGAACTGATGCATCTGCTGCTGCTGGGTTGCACGGGCTTTGTGGGTCGGGAGCTGGTGCCACAGCTATTGCAGGCCGGCCATCAGCTCACCCTCGTGAGCAGGCGCCTGGCCCGTGGTTACGACACAGAACGGTCGGATGGTCGGCTGTCCTGGCTGCAGCTCGATCCAGCCGCTGTCAGCAGCTGGCAGGACTCCACTCTTCTGGGGGCCCTCGAGCGGGCTGAAGGAGTGGTCAATCTGGCTGGCGAACCGATTGCTGAAAAGCGTTGGACCGACAGCCATCTGAAGGTTCTTGAAGACAGTCGTTTGGAAACCACCCGCCTTTTGGTGGAAGCGCTCAAGACCTGCTCAACGCCTCCTGCGGTGCTGGTGAATGCTTCGGCAATCGGGTACTACGGAACCAGCCCTGACCGACGCTTCGTGGAGACCAGTCCGGCTGGTTCGGATTTTCTTGCGTCTCTCTGCAGCCGCTGGGAGGCCGCGGCCACTGCGGTTCCCTCGGCCACGCGTCAGCTCACCCTTCGCATCGGCATCGTTGTCGCCGCTGATGGGGGTGCATTGGGAAAAATGCTTCCGGTGTTCCGCACCGGTTTTGGTGGCCCGATTGGCTCGGGACAGCAGTGGATGAGCTGGATTCACCGCAGTGATCTCTGCAGATTGATTCAGCGCGGTCTTGAGGATGAGGCATGGTCAGGAGTGGTCAATGCCGTTGCGCCCGAGCCGGTCTCCATGGCGCGCTTTGCTCAGGAATTGGGCCGTTGCCTTGGTCGACCGAGCCTGCTGCCTGTGCCTGGACCAGTGCTGCAGGTCTTGCTCGGTGACGGCGCCAAAGTTGTTTTGGAAGGTCAGCAGGTGGCCTCAGCCCGCTTGGAAGAGCTCGGTTTCAGTTTCCGTTTTCCAGATTTGGCTTCTGCAATCGCCGCTTCCACCAACTAAAAACGCCATTCACCAGTGCCGCCATGATCAAAAGGCTGATGGCCGGGGCAAAGAGTGGTTGCCAAAGCTTCTGAACCAAATCCATCGGCCCCTGCTGGCCCTGCAACTGGGCCAGAACGGCCCATCCGAAAAAGCCGGCACCCAGCAAAACCGCCAGTAGGTTCAGCATCAGGAGCCGGTCCAGCCAACGCTTCCATATCGGTTCCTGGGGGGAGGTCATGGCAGCAGGCTGCTGATGGCTTTTGCCATTCTCAAGCCACCGCCTCGATTACCGAGTCGCCGTTGTGCCTCCTTTTGGCAACATCGCTTGAGCTCTTCATCCCAGCGGCTGCGATGCAGCAGATCCAGGCAAAGAGCTGCCGATGCCTTGAGATTCTCCATGCTGCCCGTCTTCCCAGGGGCGCAGAACACCGTCGGTCCCAGCAGCCGGCGCTGAGCCTCGGCAAACGCTGCTGTGAACTGGGGCCCACCGCCAGGAAGCTGAAGGGCAGGTCGGCACAAGCCCACGGCCTGTTCCACGGCCGTACCTGCCATTCCAATCACCAGATCGCTGCTCTGAAGAACGGCCTGGAAACCATCGCGATGAACATGGATTGCTGGTGCTCCTTCGCGCAACAACACTCCGGCGTGCAATGTCCAACCCGCCCGCTTCGCCAGCACAGTGAGTTCCTCACTCCGGAGGCTGGCGACCAGAGCCAGATCAAGGCTCAGGTCCTTTCGCTGCGGCAGCCGAGTCACCAGCTGCAGCATCAGGCCCAGGTTGGCGTCTAGCTCGGGGCGGCGACTGCCGGGCAGCAGACCAATGCGCTGGGCTACCGCCGGTAGAGCTGGTGTCGCCGTCAGCACCGGATCCATGAATGGATTCCCCAGAAAGTTCACCGGTCGTTTGAGTTGCTGGCTGAGGTCATCCGCTGTGAGCTGGTCCCGGCTGAAGATCTTGAGAAAGCGATGGCTGCGGAGCAGAGCAGCGCAGGGCCAAGGCAGGCGCAGCGTTCCTTCGTAATGACTGGAGTAAGCAACCAGATAGGTGGCAACGGGCCGACGACTTAACCAGGCTGCGATCACTGGGATCACATCCCCCACCACCAGGATCAGGTCAAAGCGTTTTCGTGACAGCAGCAGCCGCAGAAGTCGGCGTAGGAGGTAGAGGATCTGTCCCTGAACGAGCTCGGTCAGACGACCTCGCAGGCTGGTGTAGCCCAAGCCGCCGGTGCTGAATTCATGGCTGCTCCCCAGAAGGGTGATTCCGGCTTGCTGATAAGGCCCGCCCAGGCCGGCTAGGGGCAGGGCCGTCACCGTATGGCCGCAATCGATCAGGGCCTTGCCCAGGAGGGCACCGGAGAGATCCTCCCCATGGCCGTTGCTGAGCAGCAGGATCGTTCCCATTCACCACATCCAGCTGGGGCTCATCGGCGGGGATGACTCATAGCGTCAGCCAGGCCCTGACTTTTTCCAGCGCTGCCCAGTCTGGTCGTCGCTGCTGTCCGTCATCGAGGGATCCCTTGAGATCCTCAGCAACCTGGGGGGCCATGGCCAGCACCTGCTGCACCACCTGGATGTGGTCGCGGACTCCTTTCGACTGGGTTTCCAGCAGCGCCAGGCTGAGATTGATACGGGCCTGGGGATCCTGCGGGTTGAGTTTCACGGCGAAGCGGGCTGATCGCAGCGCCTCCTCCGGCTGCTCGCAAAGCAGTTGAAGCCAAGCCAGGCATGTCCAGCCGGCGGATTGCCGCGGGGCTGATTCGGTGATCCGCAGGAAGTCGGGGAGGATCTCGGAAGCGCTGGCACCGGCCTGATAGCGATCCATTGCCTGCTCGAACAGGCTCTCCTGGCTGGAATCCATGGGGGAGCGTGAAACGGTCCTTCAGGTTCCCATGCGGTATCTCAGGGATCAGACGGCGAAGGAGCTGCCGCAGCCGCAGGTCTGGGTGGCATTGGGATTGGTGAAATTGAATCCACCGCCGATCAGGGCGGTGCTGAAGTCCAACTGCATCCCGTAGATGTACAGAAGGCTCTTGGGATCACAGATCACCCGGAATCCTTTGCCTTCAGCTGATTCGTAATCGTAAGTCTCGTCGTCTTCGAGGGTGTCGGAGGCGGGTACGAAATCCATCGTGTAGCTCATTCCGCTGCAGCCGCCGGAACGCACCCCAACCCTCAGCACCTGATGATCACCCTGCTCGCCGCAGAGTTTGGCCAGCTGTTGCATCGCTGGTTCAGTGATCAGGATGCCCTTGCCATCTTTGGCGGTATGGGCGGGCGCTTGATCTGGGGTGGTGGTCATCGTGGATGCCGGCGCTGCTCTCAGTCTATGGAGCCCTATACATAGAGTCGCCCAAGTTGCACATTGATTGTGCGGGTCGCGATTGTCGGTTCCGGTCTGTCCGGCCTCTCCGCTGCAGTGGATCTGGTGGATGCCGGCCACGAGGTCAACCTGTATGAAGCACGCACCTTCATGGGCGGCAAGGTCGGAAGTTGGGAGGACCCGGATGGCAACCACATCGAAATGGGGTTGCACGTTTTCTTCTTCAATTACGCCAATCTTTTTGCGCTGATGAAGAAGGTGGGGGCTTTTGAAAATCTGCTCCCCAAGAACCACACCCACTTGTTCTGCAACAAGGGCGGGGACCTTCGTGAACTCGATTTCCGCTTCCCTGTCGGTGCTCCATTCAATGGACTGAAGGCTTTTTTCACGACCCCGCAGCTTTCGTGGATCGACAAACTTCGCAATGCCCTGGCGCTTGGCACCAGTCCGATTGTGCGAGGGCTTGTGGATTACGAGGGGGCGATGCGAACCATCCGAGCCCTCGATTCAGTCAGTTTCCAGGATTGGTTTGTGGGCCATGGCGGGAGCATGGAAAGCATTCGCCGCATGTGGAATCCCATTGCCTACGCACTCGGTTTCATCGATTGCGAGGCAATCTCCGCCCGCTGCATGCTCACGATCTTCATGATGTTCGCGTCCAAGACCGAAGCATCCAAACTCAATCTGCTCAAGGGTTCTCCCCATCGCTGGCTGACTGGGCCGATCCTTGATTACATCCAGCAGCGTGGCGGAAAGCTTCACCTCCGCCACAGGGTGAAGCAGGTGGAGTTCAGTGAAGGGGAGAATCCAGAAGTCACGGGTCTTCAGTTGCAAACTCCCGATGGTGCAATCCGCGTTGAAGCAGATGCTTACCTGGCAGCCTGCGATGTACCAGGCGTTAAAAAGCTGATACCAAACGCCTGGCGTCGCTTCCCGCAGTTCGATGCGATCCACAACCTGCAGGCTGTGCCTGTAGCGACCGTCCAGCTTCGTTATGACGGCTGGGTCACTGAACTGGGGGATGAGAACGAAGCCAGTCGACGCGATGTGAACACTCCCACCGGCTTGAACAACCTGCTGTACACCGCCGACGCTGATTTCAGCTGCTTTGCGGATCTGGCCCTCGCCAGTCCGGAGGATTACCGCAAGGAGGGTGAGGGATCCCTGTTGCAGTGTGTCCTGACACCTGGCGACCCCTGGATTCCGAAGAAAGCGGATGTGATCGTTGCCCACACCGACAAGCAGGTGAGGGAACTGTTCCCCTCCGCCCGCAACCTCAAGCTCACCTGGAGCAATGTTGTGAAGCTTGCGCAGTCGCTTTACAGGGAAGCTCCTGGGATGGAGCCCTATCGCCCGGAGCAGCGCACTCCTATCAACAATTTCTTTCTCGCCGGTAGTTACACCCGCCAGGACTACATCGACTCGATGGAGGGAGCCACGATGAGCGGCCACCTTGCTGCTGCAGAGATCCTGCAGCGTCAGGTGAAACTGGCCACTAATGCGGCGGTTGCCTGATGGGACGTTTGCTCGAACACACCGTCACCAGCGAGGTCAGCGCGTCAGCCGATCGTGTTTGGGAGGTTTGGAGTGATCTGGAGGCCATGCCCAAGTGGATGCGCTGGATCGAGTCCGTGAAAACTCTGGATGATCCGGATCTGACCGACTGGACTCTGGCAGCGCAGGGGTTTCGCTTCCATTGGAAGGCCCGGATCACCCAGAGGGTGGAGGCTCAACAGCTCCACTGGGAGTCGGTTGGTGGATTGCCGACCAAAGGTGCTGTGCGCTTTTATCCAGAGGCGCCAGACCGCACCGTGGTCAAGCTCAGCGTCTCCTATGAGCTTCCTCGGGTCTTGGCACCATTGATGGAGCCCAGCATTCTGGGGAACATCGTCACCAAGGAGTTGCAGGCGAACCTTGACCGTTTTCGCGATCTGGTTGAAAGCGGCGGCTGATCGAGCCGTCGGACTTGCGGCATTGACGCTGGGTCCTCTGGCCCTCTTTGCCTGTGGTTCTCCCGAACCCCCTCCGGTGAGCATGCCCTCTCTGGAGCCTCTCCCCTCGGAACCTCAACAGCTGCCAAGTCCACCTCGGCCAGACCTTGGCTTAATTCCTCTGCCGACCGTTGAGGAAGTTCAGCAGTCGGCCCCTGGTGGCAGGGTCGATCCCTTTCAGCCACTGTCTTCAGAGCAGGTTGAGGTCGATTCCGATGTCGCAGATGCAGTGTTTGATCCTGCATCTGGTCTCACTTTGTCTGGGGTTCTGCGGGTGGGTCAGCAACGGCGAGCATTGGTTCAAACCCAGGGACGCAGTGGTGAACTCTGTGAAGGGGCCGATGGTCGCTGCGTCGCAGACGGTGATCGGCTCTTGCCTTCTGGTTGGTCTGTGCTGTCGATCGATGTTGAGAAGGGTTGTCTTGCTCTCGCTCGTGAGGGTGAAGCCCAGGATCTGATCTGTCTCAGCTGAAGGCGTCCCTGCAGGCGGCAACGAGCCCGTCGAGGTCATGGGGGTCGGCTTCTGCATCGACTCGACCGAAGTGCTCGTAGCAGCTTTGACTGGTCTGTGGCCCAATCGAGATCAATTTCACGGTGGAGATGTATTCGCTCCACCGTTCACCAAAGCGTTGCAGCAATAGCTGGGCGGAATGGCTGGCGGTCTTACCGCTGCTGAAACAGATCACATCAACGTGCTCAGCGGCAATCGCTTCAGCCGTGGGTTCGGGCATGGTCTCCGGACAGCGGGATTCGTAGGCCGCCACCTCCACCACCCGCACCCCCGCCTCAGCAAAGACATCCGCCAGCAGGGTGCGTCCACCGCTCTGTACCCGCGGCAGCAGCATGCGCAGCCCGAAGCCGGATACTGGAAAGTTCTCGATCAGGCTGTCGGCCACAAAGCGGGGAGGCACGAAATCGGCCGGGGCGCCGAGGCCATCGAGCAATGCTGCGGTTTTGCGTCCCACCGCCGCGATTTTCAGGCTGTCCGGCCGGCGCGCCAGGCAGCTGCCGCGTCGTTGCAGCCGTTGTTCCACCGCCTGGACTCCGTTGGCGCTGGAGAACACCAGCCAGTGGAAATCCTCCAGTTCATCGAGGGCATCGTCGAGGGGTCCCCAGTCATCGGGGGGACCGATCACCAGGGCTGGAAGATCCAGCACGCGGGCACCCTCGGCTTCCAGCAGGCTTCTTGCTTCTCCCTGTTGGTTGGCAGCGCGGGTCACGACCACCGTGCGGTTGATCAATGGGGAGCTCAAATGATCGGCTCCACATCCAGCTTCACCAGGCCTTGTGCCTTGTCGCGCAGGGCCTGGGCTTCCCTGTCACGGCCCTGTTCCCTGAACAGCTTGATGGCCCTGCGGAAGCTGTTGCGGGCCCCTTCAATGTCACCGCCCAGAAGCAGTGCAACGGCATGGTTTTGATGGCAGGTGGCGTTGCGGGGGTCGAGATTGATGGCTCGGCTGTAGGCCTCAAGGGCTGCGGCGATGTTGCCCTTCTGCCGCTGCATCAACCCGAGGTTGGCCCAGCCAAGCGCCACTTCAGGAGCGGCCTGGGTGGCGGCCTGGGTGAGCTGAAGGGCTTCATCCAACTGACCTTGGTCCATCAGCCGTGCAGCCAGGTTGATGCGAGCTCCCAGGCTGACGCGTGGATCCAACGGGATGGCGAGGGCTTGCCGATAACAGTCCACGGCGCTGGCGGGTTCCGTTGGAGTCAGAGCCAGTGCGAGATGAAGCAGCAGTTCATAGCGTTCGCTGCCTGGCCCCGTCGCCTGCTCGAGCCCTCTTCGCAACAGGGGGATCGCCCGCGCGTGTTGGCCTTCACTGATCAGCAATCCTCCGAGTTTGGCGCTGGCGTACGGATCGCCAGGGTGGGCTGCCAACTCGCTCTCCATGGCAAGGCGCAGCCTTTCCGCCTTGTCTGTGCTTGCCAGCAGCTCAGGGCGGTAGCCATCGTGAAGGATCGCTGGTTCCTGGCAATCCACAATGCGCCACTGGGGTTCGCTGGTCAGCAGCTCCCTCACACTGTCGTCGATCATCGAGTGATACGGACGGCTCCAGCGGATGGCGGCATGGCGACGGAACAGGCGGCTGACCCTGGAGTAGGGCGCCATGGCGGCTCCCAATTCATGGCGCAACAGATTGATCACCAGCACGTCTGGCTGCGCCATGAGCTGCTGCAGCTGGGGGATCACCTCCGCCCGCAGCTGTTCATCGGCATCCAGCACCAACACCCAGTCGCCCTTGAGAAAGGTCAGGGCGCTGTTGCGGGCGGGGGCGAAATCCCCGGGCCATTCCATCCGTTCCACGCGGGCACCGGCGGCCGTCGCCACGGCGACAGTGGCGTCGGTGGAGCCCGTATCCACCACCACCATTTCGTCGGCGATGGTCTTCACCGAGTCCAGGCAGGCGGCCAGGCGCGCCTCTTCGTTGCGCACGATCATCGACAGGCTGAGCATCGTGGCGGCTGAAACTGGGCGGGAGGTTAAGCCGCTCAGTCGGTGAAATCAGCCGTCTCGATTGATGTGATCTCTCCCTGAAGCAGAGCTTGAAGCACCTGCTGCTGAGCTTCCGGCATCTGCCCTGGGCTGTAGGCGGCTGGAATCGCTGGATCCAGCTCAGATTTCAGTTGGTCCCAGATGTAGGGGCTGCCATAGATCACCAGCCCCGCCAGTCGTTGCTGATCCTGTAGTTGCCGCACCGCGGCTCTCCAGGGTTCCTGCCGGTCCTGTTCTCCGCGGAAGGGGTTTCCTCGCAGGAAGAGCTGCAGCAGCATTGGTCCGTCTCCCAGAAGCTCGAGCGCCAGCGGTGCTTCAGGGTCGAGTCGCCAGGGGGACAGGCCCTGGGGGTGAATCAAGACGGGTTGGTAGCCCAGGACTTGTGGATGGTTCAGGGCCGGGGCCTGACCGCCCAGGGCCGGGCAGGGCCAGACGCTGTCAATGCGAATCAGATTGATGCCCTTGGCAGCGGGGATGCCGGCGCTGGGATGCAGCTGCAGGCTGGCTTGAACCAGTTCCTGTTCGAGTGCCTGGTGAGCCTGGTCAACAATGTTCGGGTTGCTGTCGTCGGCTGTTGCACAACGCTCCAGGGCCTCCCGACGTCGCTGCAGGGCTGTTTGCAACCGCTGCAGGGGAATTCTTCCCTCGCTCAGGGCCTGGCTGATGCCGCTGATGGCTGCTGTTGCATCAGCCGGCATCAGGATCAGGTCTGCCCCTGCTTCGAAGGCCAGCACGGCCGCTTCGGCGGCACCGGTGTGGCGGGTGATCGCCTCCATCACCAGGGCATCGGTCACCACCAGACCGTTGAATTCCAGATCACGGCGCAGCAGGTCGGTCAGCACCTTTCTTGAGAGGGTGGCAGGCCGCTGTGGATCCAGCTGTGGAAGCAGCAGATGGGCGGTCATCACACTGTCGACCCCTGCTTCGATCAGCGCTTTGAACGGTGGTAGCTCCAGTTGATCCAGCCGCGCACGGTTGTGGGGCAGCTCCGGCAGATCGAGATGGGAATCGCTGGTGGTGTCGCCATGGCCGGGGAAGTGCTTGGCGCAGCCCAGGACTCCACTGCTGGAGAGACCCCTTTGGAATGCACTCGCCAGGGCCGCGACGGTTGCGGGCTCTTCCCCCCAGGCGCGCACATTGATCACCGGATTGTCCGGATTGTTGTTGACATCGCAGACAGGTCCCAGCACCCAATTGAGCCCGCAGCGCTTCGCCTGTTCGCCTGTGCACTGCCCATAGCGCTGCGCCAGGGCCAGGGCGCGTTGCGGCTCCCGGGCATGCAGGCGTGCCAGGGCCAGGGGCGGCACCAGCCAGCTGCCCCCCTCGAAGCGTTGGCCGACGCCTTCCTCCACATCGGCGCAGAGCAGCAGGGGTTGATCACTCCAGCTCCGAAGCTGACGGGTGCGCTGCTGCAACTCCACGGCGCTTCCCCCGAGGAGGATCACGCCTCCGACGCCGCGCTGCAGCAAGTTCTGCAGTTGCGCGTTGTTCAGTTCCCACTGGGGGTAGCGCCGCTGGCGGTCGTGCATGCTTCCGCTTGCCCGCACCACCAGCAGGCTGGCGACCTGACGCTGTAAAGCGTCAGTCGGGTTGCAGTTCATCGCTTCCAGGCGGAATCTCACCGCGATCTCGCCGTTCGTCCTCCAGGCGATTCAGCAGCCCCAGCACCGAGGTGCCCTTTTCGATGCCGCGATCCAGCTGAAACACCACCTCGGGGGCCCGGCGCATCTGCAGTCGCCGCCCCAGTTCTCCACGCAGGTAACCGCTGGCTGCCTGCAGACCTTCCATCACCTTGGGTTGGTCGTTGGCGTCACCGAAGATGCTTACAAAAATCTTGCAGTGCTGCAGGTCTCCTGACACCTCAACATCAGTGATGCTCACCATGCCCTGGTGAACGCGTTCGTCTCGGATGCCGCTGATCAGCAGCTGACTGGTTTCCTTGCGGATCAGGGCCGCCACCCGCTCTACTCGACGACCCTGTGCCATCACGCCATCGGTGCTCCGCTCACCATGGCACGCAACACCAGAGTAAGGCTGATGCTTCCGCTGATGGCAGCTCCGATGAGAGCCACGGCGGTGACCGGATTGCTGCGACGGGCCGCCAGCGGTTCCACCACCGACGACATCACCCCAAGGGTGAAAGCCACCAGATAGCGGGGATAGCGGGTGACGTTGACGAAAAACTCCCGCATGGTCTGGCGAGCGCTGGAATCTGCTGGCTACTCTGCCGGGCCCGTGGATCGATTGGCCATGTTGGAACTGCATCAATTTCGCCATTCCGCCTTTTGTCTGAAAGTGCGGATGGTTCTGCAGGCCAAAGGGCTGAGCTACCGCACCGTTGAGATCACCCCAGGCGTCGGTCAGGTGGCGGTGTTCCGGTTGTCTGGACAGCGGCAGGTGCCCGTCCTGGTGGATGGCGAAACGGTGTTGGCCGACTCCACCGCGATCGCTCTTCACCTTGAGAAGCGGGGGGTTGATCCGTCCCTCGTTCCAGCTGACCCACGTCAGGCTGCGCAGGTCCGGCTGCTTGAAGATTGGGCCGATACAACACTTGCGGCAGCTGTGCGCGTGGCCTTGGTGCAGGCGGCAGCTCTGGATCCGCAGTTGAGGGTGGCTTTGCTCCCGGATGATCTGCCCGATCCGGTCCGCAGAGTGATGGGTGCGATCCCCGGTGGTTGGGTCAGCAATGTGACGGAACTTGTGAACCAGAACGAGCGGGCTGAACTGCTTGCAAGTCTTGAGCAGCTATCGATGGCGGTGCAGGCAGCTCCCTGGCTGGTGGGTGATGCGATGAGCCTGGCGGATCTGGCTGTGGCGGCCCAGCTGTCGCTGCTCCGTTTCCCTGCGTCCTCCGGTGCGGCTCTTGCAGGACGAGGGGTACCTGGCTTGAGTGATCATCCCAAGTTGCAACCGCTGTTCCAGTGGCGTGATCAACTCGAGCTCCGACTGATGGAGCGGACGCTGGAAGAAGTTTGAGGATTGTCAGCAGATGCTTGTAAAAAAATATTGAGTTCTTAACCAGAATTTATTTGATTGCTAACAAGGGTTAATTCGCCAAATATCAATGAAAAACATCATATTTACGTCGAAGAGCTACGATAGAAAAGGGAAAATCCATGAGGCAATTGAACATCATAATCTTAACGTAAAAATGCCATTTAGGCAGGAAAAGTTTGCCAAAATGAAGGATAATCCTTATGCATTTTTCAGGGGGTCGAACCATATTTTTTGGTCCGATTTTGCTGGAGATTGGCAAATTAATCGCTTTGGTGGGAGTTCTTTTTCCCGGACATGGCTGGAGGGAGATGCCCACGTTTACAACATGGGGGCTTACTTAAATAATTCCGGCAATGTTGCTTTTGGTTTTGACGACTACGATGATTCTCTGGTTGCAGATTATCAATATGATATCTGGAGGTTTGCAACCAGTATGGTTCTGGATGCATGGCAAAACAAGAGAATTAAAGAGCAAGAACTCAATCAAGCTCTTCACATTTTTGCTAAAACTTATTTGAAAACCATCTCTTCCTACGAAAGAGTCGATCTATTTTCGGCCTCGTTTAATCAGCATAATACGTGCAAACCGCTTGCTAAATTTTTAGCGAAGACTTCAAAGAAATATAGTAGAGAGCGGATGTTGAATAAATGGACTGAGGTCAGCGAAGACAACGTCAGAAAATTTCGGAATATTGAAGGCAAGCTACTCACGGCTGATGCTGAGACTAAGGATAAGCTAAGGCAAGCTTTTGAAGAGTATTTAAAAACAACTCCCAAAGAATTATCCGCCGTCAGTGATACACATAACAAGATTCTTGATATCTCTGAGCGTCGAGGAGCTGGAACAGGTTCTGTGGGATTAAAGCGCTACTACATTTTAATTGCAGGAAATACTGATAATGCTTATGACGATCTCATTCTTGATGTTAAACAGCAAGGTCAGCCGACAGCTTTTTCATATTTGAGTGATGAAGAAATCAGGGAATATGAATATAATTTTGAAAATCACGCGCATCGTCATTCGGAGGCTTATAAAGCGCTCGCCGAGTTTCCTGATCAAAATCTTGGCTGGTTGAGCCTTGATGGTGAATTTTTCTCTGTTCGTGAACGCTCTCCTTTCAAAAATGATTTCCCGACTGAAAAAATAGAAAAGCCAAAAACATATTATCAAATGGCAAGTCAATGGGCAATAATAATGGCGACTAAGCATCTACGTGCTGCCAGGAGGCTAAATCACTCCCTTGATCAGTATGTTTTTGAGGCAACAATCAACCGAATTGCGCGGGACAGAGAGGAGGAATTTGCTATTTTTACCACAAGAATTGCGCAATCATATGCCAAGCAAGTGAGAAAGGATTGGCTGTTCTTCTGTGAGGGTTTCTAAATTGTGTAGTCTGGCTCGTTCATTCCTAAAGCATTTTTAGGATCATTTTTTTCGAATGGATTTCTGTCCAGCTCGACTGATGTTGGATAAGGAATATGAATTCCATAGCCAGCAAAAGATTGAAGAATTTTTTGTTTGAGTATTGCGACGGCATCTAGAAAATCTCCAATGCCTTCGTATTCTGTGTTCATATTAAAAACAAAGTCTAAGCTATAGTCTGATATTGAGCTCAAACGGCAATAACTCATTGATAGTCTTGGATCTTCGCTTATTAAGGTTTCAATAATGCTTGGGATCTGCTTAATAAGCTCTGGCTTTGTTTGCCGTCCAACAGAAATTGTTTGCTTCGTGTTTTTGATTAGGGCGACAATTAAGCGAATTTCGGAAACCAGCTTTTGACGAATGCTTAGATATTTCTCCCATTCTTGATTGGTTTTGGAGAGAGCGGTAATTGAAAGAACGATGCCTCCATTTTTATCTTCACAGAAACTACAGCTGATCTTGCTGATACCATCTTGACTTGCGGCATAGTCTTTAATACGGTCAATAATAGAGTTTAGATGGCCAATACCAAGTCCAGACGGCATTTCTAATTGGAGCTCAATATTTTGCCCGATTGAGTCTGAATCGATTTGTTCAATATTTGATGAAACCGGTTTTGAGAAGCTTTGAATGGTCGCTGAATCAAACGTGCTGTTTGGAATTGTGACCCGACCGGAAAAGGTCGAAAGTTCAATAGAACGCAAACCAATTCTGGTGACGAATCCTTCCTGGTTGTCGACTTTGCAGAAATCGCCAATGCGGACGGGGCGATCGGTTTGGATGGAAATACCAGAAAAAAGGTTGCCAAGTATTCGTTGCGCTCCCAGGCCAATGGCCAAACCGGGGACTGCTGAAAATGCCAAGACGGTGCTCGGGGGAAGTCCGATCCGAATCAACAGGGCGTACATCAAGCCGATGCTTGAGATTGCTCCACAGAATCGACAAGAGGGGAGAATTATATTGTTGATTCTTTTAAGTTCAACCTCAGAATTGCTATTTCTAAAGCTGAGAATCCATTCAGAACTTGATCTGCCAAGTGCTTCAAACAGAAGCAATATTGATAGACCAAGCGAAACGTAAAATACAATATCTAATGCGAGTGCCGATTTTTCTAGCCAAAAGTTAGTGATGTTGATTTGTTGGCCTAGTAAATAGTTGCAGAATGACGAGAGCGGTGGTATCGGGGCAATATAGGCAAGGCGCCCCCATGCTTTATTGTCGGCGAGCCAGATAGATGTTTTCTGTCCTCCTTTTGAATGCTTGAAAGTGGATAGAAACTTGTTAGTTAATAGGAAAACAATTGGAACGTAGATGATTGTCACGACCAAGGCAAGGCTGATCTGAAGAAGGCTTTGCTCTCCTATTGGATGCTCGAAAAGAGCACGAATTTTTAGAGGTAGCTTTAAGTACCACTTGGGTGGAACAAGCTGACCTGGTGTGTATGTGTATTGGTTGTAAAGGTTTGGTGTCGTGAATTCATTTCGACGCAGCTTTTTGCTGGGCTGTTTGACAAAGTTATACATTCTTGGAATATTCCTTATCGTTTCCGGCGTGAAAAAGTATTCTTCATCTTCTAAGGATGACTCTTGGTTGTTCTTTCCTTTGGCCAGGTGAATTCCTGTCGAGGGAAGCCTCCAGTCTTGATACTCTGAATGATTCGGGATCTCGAGGTTGGGCCTGGAGTTGTCTAGGGCATAATCCAGGATTTCTTTCAGCTTTAGTGCTGCTTCTGCTTTTCGGTCAGGGCGTGTGCTTTCAGGGATGGAGGAGCCATCAAGGGATTCAACGGCTGAAGCAAAAAGCAGCTCAGCTTCCTTGATTTTTTGTTTTGACTCTTTGCTCCAGCCAATCCCTGGCTCGGTTTTCGCCTTCGCGCTGACGGATTCTATTTTCGACGCTACTTTGGCCATCACGCCATAGAAATTGAGCAGGGTGTATTTAGGCGTTTTGCCCTGCGCTTGGCCCATGTATGACCTGTCCCAGCGATTGGATATGTTTTGCAGCTCAGGATAAAAAGGTTGCTCAACAAGTCTGACCTGACTGCTATTTATTGGGTCTATTGATTCGTCGCTTGTTTCAGCGTGCGTTGGATAGAGAGGTAGGTGAACGAAAGCAAACGACAGTAGGAAACAAAGGGCCCAGACCGCTGGCTTTTTCATTGCCTGAGAAACTTTCTTTGGTTATCACTATTTTTAGTAATTTTCTCTGGGGTGTGCAAGTTATTTCAATTTTCTTGAAGTAAATTTTGACTGGCAGTCAGTTTTCGCTCTCTTCACGCTGCATGATTAGTTTGAAATGATGAAATTTAATGGAATTTTCAGAGGTGGATTGTCCAGGTGGCGGGTAGACAGCCTGCCATTGCTCTCCGTTGATGTTCCGATTGCTACTACGTTGATACCGACTCAGGGTTTCAATTTGGCTGAGTCTCGGAGGGCCTGGCCTGTGCAGGATCTGGAGCACGATTTCATCCGAGAGAAAAGTATTGTTGTCAGGTGTTGATTGGTCTCGACTGATGACTCTCGTTTCCAATCTCAAACCACCCTTGAGTTGAGCCATCTGATCATTGGCAGAGTTTGGATCGTCTTCCACGCGTAGCAGTTGTTCTCCGAGCAGGGCTTTACCGATCGAGAGAGCATTGAAAGCCCGGTCACCCACCATTCGGCCTTGGCCATCTGGCTGGAAACGTGCTTGATGTTGAATTTGCTCAGCATCAATATCATCGAGGTCTTGGTTGTCGATGTGCCACAGGCCTTCAAACCAAGTGGGATACACCAAGTCATCGTTGTTTTTTGGCCTTGGGAGCTGAGCTGGTTTGCGCCACTCCGGCCATTCTTCAAGTCGTTGACTCAACGGGCTTGATTGGCTGGCCCAGCAAGGCCCGCAGTTCATCAGGATGGTGATGCCGATCAGCAATGTCAAAAAGCTTCGTCCCATGTCCGACCCCCTGATCCGTGCACTTGATGACTATGTGGTGCTGGAGCCAGGCCAACCGCAGCAGCTGCTCAGCGCCGCCGACACACTGACATGGTTAACCGATTGGTTGCGCAAGCTGGATGAACTCCCGGCGGATCTGGCTGGTCAGTCTGATCTGACGGCCGCTGCCCAGCGCTTGCTAGATACGGCCTGCGATCTCGAGCTCAGCCCCGGGGTGACATTGCAGTGGTTTGCCGTGCGACTGGAGCTGCCGAACCGCTGATTCTGTTCTCAGTCGCCAGTCGCCAGTCGCCAGTCGCCAGTCTTCAGTCGCCAGGGCGCTGGGTCGGGTCTTTCAGAAGTCCTGGTAGTAACTGAACGATTCCATCAGCGATGGCTTCCGGTGGCTCGTCATCGATGACAACGGTGAGATCCGCCTCCGCATAAAGCGCTTTTCGTTCAGCAAGCAGCTTGTTCAACGCGGCTTCCGGATCGGCTGTTTGCAGCAGGGGGCGCACCGTTCTGTCGGCTTGAAGCCGCCTCAGCAGCTGCTCCTGAACCACATCCAGCCAGATCACGATGCCGCTGTGCAATACCCCCCAGTTCTCCCTCTGCGTCACCACTCCGCCGCCGGTCGCCACCACCAGGGAGTGGCGCTGGCTGATTGAGTTGAGCACCTGTTTTTCCAGTGCCCGAAATTCAGGTTCACCGTCGCGCTGGAACATTTCGGCAATGCTGCAGCCGGCTGCCTGTTCGATCACAGCGTCTGCGTCCACAAAGCCATAGCCAAGCCTTTCGGCCAAAGGACGGCCGGTGCTGGTTTTGCCGCTACCCATCATTCCAATCAGGTAGACGCTTCGTCCCCCTAGGCGTTGTTTGAGGGTAAGAGTGGAATCCACCATGCTCGAATTCGGCGGTAGCTCATTAGGATGACGCGTGGCCGGAACGTCACATGACTGAAACGAAGTTGAACGCACGGCATGGCCTCGGCCGCGGCTGTGTGATCACCAGGCGGGCCTGTTTCAGTGCCAGCCACCGTTACTGGTTGCCGGAGTTGTCTGCCGACGACAACGCCGCTCGCTTCGGGCCCTGTGCGCTTGCTCCAGGACATGGTCACAATTACGAACTGATCGTCTCCATGGGAGGCGAGCTCGATACCGACGGCATGGTGCTCAATCTCTCGGAGGTGAAGCACGCCATCCGCCATGAGGTCACTGGTCAGTTGGACTTCCGCTTCCTTAACGAGGCCTGGCCGGAATTTGACGTCTCCACTCCTGATGGTTGCCTGCCCACCACCGAATCGCTGATTCGGGTGATTTGGCAGCGACTCAGCCCACATCTGCCGATTACGGCATTGCGTCTTTACGAACAACCGGGCCTCTGGGCCGACTATCTCGGACATCCGATGGAAGCCTTTCTCACCATCCGCTCTCACTTCGCCGCCGCCCATCGTCTTGCTCGCCCCGAGTTGAGCCAGGAGGAGAACGAAGCCATTTACGGCAAATGTGCCCGGCCCCACGGTCATGGTCACAACTACCTTGTGGATGTGACGGTGCGCGGCGCCATCGATCCCCGCAGCGGCATGGTGTGTGATTTGTCAGCTCTTCAACGCCTGGTCGACGACCTGGTGCTTGAGCCGTTTGATCACACGTTCCTCAACAAGGACGTCCCGTTCTTCTCCGAGTGTGTGCCGACGGCGGAGAACATTGCGCTGCACATTGCTGATCGACTGTCGGCTCCGATCAAGGCCATCGGCGCCAATTTGCACAAAGTGCGCTTGCAGGAAAGCCCCAATAACGCGGCAGAGGTGTATGCCGAAGTTCCTCAGCTGGAGATGACTCCAGCCGGTTTGGAAGCCGTTGCAGCTGGCTGACCCCTGTGGTGTCCCCTGGGTGCGCCTCGTACTGGCCGTCAGCATCGACGGTCGACTGGCACCCCCCGAAGGCGGGGCAGCTCAGTTGGGGGGAGATGGTGATCGGCATGCTCTCGAGCAGTCCCTGGTGTGGGCTGATGCCTGCCTGATTGGCGCTGGAACCCTGCGTGCCCATGAGTGCACCTGCTTGATCCGGGATCCTCAGCTTCAGCAGAGTCGTGTTGTTGAGGGGCGTCCGCCCCAGCCTGCGGCTGTTGTGGTCAGCCATCAAGCGGATTTCCCCCAGCACTGGCGATTTTTTCAGCAACCTTTGCGGCGCTGGCTGCTGGCACCTTCAGCCCCTTTGCAGGGTTTTGAACAATGGGTGCCATTGGCCCAGACTTGGACGGAACGGCTTCAGGCCCTTGCCTCTCATGGCATTCAGAGGCTTGTGCTGTTGGGGGGTGCAGGCTTGGTGGCGGACATGCTTCGAGCGGATGTCGTGGATGAGTTGCAGCTCACCCTTGTACCGGCCTTGTTGGGTGGCGAGCACAGTTGGGTGCCTGCTGATCAACGGGTGATGCCAGCTGCCCTGGCCCGGCAAGGTGCATGGGTTTTTGAGGGGACTGAGAGTCTTGGGGGCGAGGAGGTGTTGGTCCGATACAGACGTCAGCGCGACTGAGAGGTTGATGAGAGTGCCCGCTCTCCCCCATTTGGGGGATGGAGTTCGCTTGTTTTCTCTTATGATCCGATGAGTTTTACTTGATTGACTTTTAACAGTGGCTAAGAACAAAAAGAACAAGGTGAGAGGTTCCAAGCGTGCTGATGAGCTGATTGGAACTTCTGGCAAAGACTATGCGATCGGAAAGGGTGGTGACGATGTCATCAGCACTTTTGAGGGCAATGACAAAATCAAGGGTGGAGGTGGTGATGACATCATTACCTCAGGGACTGGAAAAGATAAGGCTTGGGGAGGCAAGGGTAATGATACTTTTGTCACTGAAAACGGCAGTGTAAATAATCCAAAAGAAGGCTATGTCAAAATCATGGACTTTGAAGTTGGTGACAAGATAGAGTTTTGCGGTTGCGCGTCCGCAGTTTTGGAACAGCGAGGTAAAAATGTTTGGCTAACCAAGGGTGACGACGTGAAAGCAGTTGTAAAGGGGGTTGATGTTGATGACTTGAGTATTGATTATGGGAACAAAATAATCACTTTCGCCGCTGACCCCCTGGCCTGAGCATTCCCATCTTGCTCCTCGTTATTATTCGGCGGTGTCTGTCCGCAGCGCCGCCAATATGACTGGCGTAACCGTCCGCTGGCATCGTTCGATCAGTGAAATTCCTGAGCAGCAATGGCAGGAATTGGTTGGGGGAGATGCGATTCCTTTCTATCGATGGGATTGGCTTGATGCCCTTGAGCGATCCGGCAGCATCGCCCCTGATCAGGGATGGCAGCCGCTGCATCTTGCCATTTGGCGAGGTGATTGTCCGATCGCGGTTGCACCGCTCTATCTGAAAGGCCACAGCTATGGCGAGTTTGTTTTTGATCAGACATTCGCGCGATTAGCCAGTGATCTTGGCCTGCGCTACTACCCCAAGCTGCTTGGTATGAGTCCGGTGAGCCCTGTGCTGGGCTACCGATTCCATGTCCGTTCCGGTGAAGATGAAGCCGCTCTCACCATCGAGATGTTGCGGGTCATCGACTTATTCTGCGAGAAAAATAGCATTCTCAGCTGCAACTTTCTCTATGTAGATCCCGATTGGCGCCCCTTGGCGGAAGCGGCTGGATGTGCCACCTGGCTGAATCAGCAGAGCCTTTGGAGCCGCGGAGAAGATCGCAGTTTCAATGACTATCTGCAACGGTTCAATGCCAACCAGCGCCGCAACATCAAGCGCGAGCGCAAGGCGGTTGCCAAGGCTGGACTCACCGTTACACCGCTCACCGGCGAGCAGCTGGATCTGGGTCTCTTCCAGACGATGCATCGCTTCTATCAACAGCATTGCGCTCGCTGGGGGCCTTGGGGTAGTAAGTATCTCGAGGAAAGCTTTTTTGAGGCTCTAGCTGTTGTTCATCGCGATCAGGTGGTGTTGTTTTCAGCTCATCGCGGTGATCCACGCGATCCGGTGGCAATGTCGATGTGCGTAAAGGATGACCACCACCTATGGGGCCGCTACTGGGGCAGTAGGGAGGAGATCGATTGCCTCCATTTCGAGGTCTGCTACTACGCCCCGATTCAATGGGCGATTGAGCAGGGCCTCGATCATTTTGATCCAGGCGCCGGTGGTAGTCATAAACGGCGTCGGGGTTTTGTAGCCCTCCCCAATGCCAGCCTGCACCGCTGGTATCAACCCCGCATGAGCGGCCTGATCCGGGCCTGGTTGCCCAAGGTGAATGAACTGATGGAGCAGGAGATCGAGGCCATCAATGCGGACCTGCCGTTTAAAGCCGAACCGCCAACCCTGGCTTTGTAGGTTGAAGGTATGACCACAACCCAGGAAGCACCGGCATCCATCGCCTCTTCGATTGATGCCCTGGATCAACGCCTGTCAAAGCGCTTTATTGCTCTGGATCCCAGCGGATATTTCCTGATCAAGCTGGATCGTGATGCAGCCGAGCTGGTGCTGGAGCACTACGGCAACACCATTGATGAAAAAGGGCTGGCGCGCGACTCTGACACCGGCGAGGTCTTGAGTTGCAAGGGGGAAACTTCACCGCGACGCCCATCAGCGGTGTTTCGCGGCCGCACGGCGAAACAGGTGGGGATTCAGCTCACCGAAGGCGAAGGCCCCCATCCGCTGAGTCGTCTCGACCATGCGCTTTATCTGGGTCGTGAGTTGCAGAAAGCGGAGCAGTGTCTCAAGGATGGTCGTCGCTACACGCAGGACTGAGGCCTGACATCAAACAGATGTCAGGTGTTGACGAAATGAGGGCAGGATTGTGAGTGGAACGGACAATTTTGATCTAATGGTTACTTACTAAGAACAAGCGCATGGGCGTCGCGATTTATCTCGGTTTGGTGGGCGCTGGCTTGGCCACAGCAGTCGTGCTCACCAAGGTGCTCAAGGGCATCAACCTGATCTGAGCTGCAGGGTTTTGCCGCCCTGTTGCCTCATCCAGATCAGGGCAACAGCAACACTGAGACCACCTGTCAAGCCAAATGCTGTGGACAGGCTCGTGGTCTTCACCAGCAGTGCTGCCAGCAGTCCACTGATCCCGCCACCTCCGAGAAAGGCAATCTGACTCAGACCGGCCATGCGACCACGCATCTCCTGAGGAGAGCCGATCTGGGTGATCAGATTGCAACTGCTCAATAAACCAGCAGTACCAGCGCCAATCAGAAACGCCATCGCCAGGCTGAAGCCAGGTCCAGTGGTTCTTGCCATTCCCAATTGGGCGATGGCGGTCACCAGTGCAAATCCCCCAAGGGTGAGAAAAGGCCGCTGACAGAACCTGCTGCTGTTGCGTTGCAGCACGACCCCGCCAACGATGCTGCCCGCTGCCAGCACGCTGGTGAACAAGCCCAGATCGGTTGGTTTCGCCCCTAATTGTTCAAAGGCAATCAAGGGGGCCAACCCCGGGTGATAGAAGCCGATCACACAGAGAGCGGCCGTCAGGCAGAGGACTCCCCGCAGGGTGCTGCCGCAGTTCCGCCAGGCGCTGAGCAGGCTGGCGTCGCTGCCGGCCTGGCTGCGGACTTCCCTGCTGCGTTCAGGCGTCAGCAGGAACATCACGCTGGCGATGGGAAATAGGTAGCTCGCTGCATCAATGCCCAAGGCCCAGGCCGGCCCTGTCGCCGCCACCAGCAAGCCACCGATCGGTGGTCCCACCAGTTTCCCCACGTTGAAGACCACCGAAAAGCTGGTGAGATAGCCCGCCAGTCGCTCGGGCTGCTCCACCAGAATCGAGCAGTATTTGTTGCGGGCGGTGAGTTCATAGGCGCCTGCGATTCCAACCAGCAGCGTGCTGAACAGCAACAGCAGCACCTGCGCAGTGCCATCCAGCAGCGGTATGGCCAGGGCGCCCAGCCCTGCTGCAGCCAGCAGGGCCCACTGCGCCTGCACCAGCACCCGCTCACACCCCACACGATCGGTGCGCACGCCGGCCGGACCGCTGATCAGCAGTGTGGGGAGCGACAGGGCCGCAAAATTCAGCGCCAGCACAAAGGGATCAACACCCCCTTTCATCAGGATCCAGCCCTTGGCTGTGATGCCGGCGAAGGAGCCTGCGGTGCTGACTCCGGATGCGATCAGAAAGAGCTGGCGTTGTTGGGCGGGTCGAAGTGGGAAAACGGTCAACCCTCGGCTCTTGCTGCTGCCACCATGGCGCGGGCACCAACGATCCGCCCGCTTAAGTCGTAGATATCAGCTCCGGTGATCTCAACCGGCACCATCGTTCCCGGAGCGGCCTGCTGCCCATCGTCTCCGGGGTGCACCTGTACTTCGCCGTCAACCTCCGGTGCGAAACGGGCGCATCTCCCCACCATTGCTCCTGTTTGAGGGTTGTACTGCTCGATCAGCACGTCCACGGTGCGACCGACCCAGCTTTGGTTGCGTTGTTCTGAGATCGGTTGTTGCAGGGCCATCAGCGCATCCTTGCGTGCCTGGGCCACCTCCGGATCCACACGGTTGGGCAGATCAGCTGCGGTGGTGCCGTCCTCCGGGGAGAAGGTGAACACCCCCACATGATCGAAATGCTGGCGCTCCAGGAATCGCATCAGGTGCTGGAAATGCTCCTCCGTTTCCCCCGGGAATCCCACGATCAGCGTGGTTCTCAGCACCGCATCGGGGAGTTGCTCGCGGATCTGATCGAGCAAACGGTCGTTCACGTCCGCTTGCCAGGGGCGGTTCATTCCTCGCAATACCTCGGGGTGGCTGTGCTGCAGCGGCAGGTCCAGATAGGGCACCACATTGGGCACGTCGCGGTAAGCGGCGAGCACTTCGGGGGTGAGACCGGTGGGGTAGGCGTAATGCACCCGAATCCAGGGAATCTCCACCTCCCCAAGGGCTCTCAGCAGTTCCGCCAGTTTTGGTTTGCCGTAGAGGTCGAGTCCGTAGTTGGTTGTGATCTGGCTGATCAGGATGAGCTCCTGCACGCCCTGTTCTGCCAGTTGATGGGCTTCCGCCACGATCGATTCGATCGGTCTGCTCCGCTGCTTTCCCCTCAGCTTGGGAATGATGCAGAAGGCGCAGCGGTAATCGCAGCCTTCGGCCACCTTGAGGAAGGCCACGGCCTCATCGGTGGTGCGTTGCCGCGGCAGGTGTTCATCCCCCACGAAGGTGGGCATGGCGCTCACCTGATTCACGCGTTCGCCGGCCTCAACCCGTGCCAGCACATCCACGATGTGCTGATAGTCGCCGGTGCCGACGATCGCCTTGGCCTCCGGGATTGAATCCAGCAGCTCCTCCTGGAAATGCTGGGCTAGGCAGCCGGCAATGATTAGTTCTTTCCCCTGCTCTGCCAGGCCCACCAGAGTGCGCACCGATTCCTCGCGGGCGTCCTGGATGAAGCTGCAGGTGTTGACCACAACCACTGATGCATCGCTTTCATCAGTGCTCACGCCATAGCCGGCTTCAGCTAGCAGCCCCACCATGTGCTCGGTGTCCACACGGTTTTTTTCGCAGCCCAGATGGGCGAACGCGACAGTCGGTCGCGTTGATGTGCTCGTCATCACTGTGCCGGCAGGCCGTACTCACCCTACGGAGAGGTGCAAACCCATCAGAACTGACAGAATTCGGTCCACTTGAACGGTCCAGATGGGCACTAGCCGTCTCGTCAGTCGTCGTCGTCAGGATCCCGGTGCCAAGTGGGCCCGGATTGCCATGGCTGTGCTGGCCACCGTGGGTGTGATCGACACTGGCTCAATCACCCTCAAACGCTGGGGTTTGCTGGGCAACCTCAGCTGCCCGATGGGCGCGGATGGATGCGACAAGGTGCTCAATAGCGCCTGGGGAACCTTGTTCGGCAGTATCCCTCTGTCGCTGCTGGGCTTGCTGGCCTATGGGGCGGTGCTGCTCCTGGCTCTGCTGCCCCTGTTGCCGGGCCTGCAGGAGAATAAAGCCGATCTGTCGCGCCGCACCTGGTGGGGTCTGTTCAGCCTGTCGCTCGGCATGGCCGTGTTCAGCGGAGTGCTGCTGGGGCTGATGGTGCTGAAAATTCAGGCCTTCTGCTTCTTTTGCGTTCTCTCAGCAGCCTTGTCGCTGCTGATGTTCGTTCTCTCCGTGATCGGTGGTGGCTGGGATGATCCCGGCCCGTTGTTGTTCCGGGGCATCCTTCTGGCTCTGGCGGTGTTGATGGGCGGCTTGATCTGGGCTTCCGTTGTCGATCCAGAACGGCCCGAGGCTTCCGTGACCGGTCAGGGGGTTTCCCCCACGGTGACCGGTGTCAGCACTCCAGCGGCTGTGGAACTTGCCGATCACCTCACCGCGGGCGGAGCTGTGATGTATTCAGCCTATTGGTGCCCCCACTGCCATGAACAGAAAGAGCTGTTTGGCAAGCAGGCAAGCGATCAGTTGCAGGTGGTGGAGTGTGCTCCTGATGGCCGCAACAACCAGGCTGATCTCTGCAAGAGCAAGGGTCTTACGGGCTTTCCCAGTTGGGAGATCAACGGTCAGATTGATTCAGGAGTGAAGCCCCTCTCCGAACTGGCGGACCTTAGTGGCTACAAGGGCGATCGAAAGTTCTGATCAGCGCCGCACGGCCCGGGTGTGCGGCCCCTGGGCTCGGTTCTGCCGGGAGTGACACTGCCACTGCGGCAAAGAGACGGGAGCATCGCTGCGGAAATGCCCGCCACGGCTTTCCTGACGGAACAGGCAGGCCTTCAGCATCAAGCAGCTGGTCAGCAAGCGATGGCGGTAGTCGAGTAACAGGTTCAGGTCTCGGCGAGTCCCGTCAGCGAGTAGCGATGGTCCCTGCTTCAGGGCGTTGAGCAGGGGCTGGCCTTCAAGCCATTGCTGTTGAGCACTGATCTCGCGGAGGGCAGTGCTCATGCCGTGAACAGAGCGGTCCACACCGGCACGCTGCCAGCAGAGCAGCCGCAAATGTTCAATCCGCTCCATGAGTTCACCGCTGGTGACGCCGCTCACCAGCCCGTCACTGCAGGAGCTTGTTTTGGCAGGAACGCGAGCTGCAGCGGGGGGAGGCCCCAGGTCGATCTCGGCCAGTCGATGGGCGAACACCAGGCATTCCATCAGGGAGTTGCTGGCTAGGCGGTTGGCGCCATGAACGCCGGTGCAGGCCGTTTCGCCGACGGCGTACAGCCCGGGTAAGTCCGTGGCGGACTGCAGGTTTGTGGCGACACCACCCATCCAGTAGTGAGCCGCTGGGGCAACGGGGATGGGGTGTTCCAGCGGGTTCAGGCCGAATTCATCGCATCGATCCAGGATCGTGGGGAAGCGTGCTTCCACCTTGTCCCTAGGGATGGCAGAGAAGTCGAGCCACATCTGGTCCATACCCTGTTCCTGCATGCTTCGCAGCAGAGCGCGACTCACCTGATCGCGTGGTGCCAGATCGCGCTGGGGCAGATGGTCCACCGGACTTCCCCCCCGGGCATCAACCAGCACGCCCCCTTCGCCCCTCACCGCCTCCGAGATCAGGAAGCACGGTGCATCATCCAGTCGCAGCGCCGTGGGGTGGAACTGCACGAATTCGAGATCTTCCACGGAAGCCCCGGCGTCCCAGGCGAGGGCAATGCCCTCGCCGCAGGCCTGAGCAGGGTTGGTGGTGTTGGCAAACAGATGGCCTCCCCCACCGCTGGCGAGGACCACTGCACGGGCAGGGATTTCCTGTAAATGCGGACCATCCAGCACTTGAACGCCACAGCAGCGCCCTTGCTGCACCAGCAGCCGGGTCACCCGAACTCCTCGCCGGTGCAGCAAACCTGGCCGATGTTCAACCCGTTCACGCAAGACGTCCACCAGTGCCAGACCCGTGCGGTCTTGCACATGCAGCACCCTTCGATGGCTGTGGGCTGCCTCCAGGGTTGTGGCCAGGCGATCGCCATCGCGGTCGAAGGCCATTCCCAGTTTTTGAAGCCGTTCCACCGCCCGTGGAGCTTCCTCCACGAGAAGCGAAACAGCATCCTCGTCGCACAGTCCGTTGCCAGCCCGCCGTGTGTCGTCGGCATGGCTGGCGATGCTGTCGTCTGGACGCGTCACCGCAGCGATTCCACCCTGGGCCCATCGGCTTGATGAGCGGCGACCGGTGTTGCGATTCAGCAGCAACACGTTGAGGCCCGCCGGCAGTTCAAGACAGGTCATCAGGCCTGCAGCCCCTGCACCAATCACCACCACATCCCATGCACAGGGATCAATGGGTTGATGGCTGGGGTTGGTCGTCATGCGTTCTGTCAAAAAAAGCCGCCGGAGTGTCCGGCGGCTTCGGAAGGACAGCGGTTAGGTCGCTGATCGCTCAGCGGTACTGACCGTCATTGATACGGTCGTCACCTTCATTAAGGGCGACGGAGGGAGGAGTCACCGTGAAATTCTCCCGATACTTCTCAAAAAGCTCACGCTGCCGGTCGCTCAGATCGATCTTGAGCACTTCATCCACACTGTTGTAGGGACCACCCAGAACGATTTTCCCAGCCATGGTCGGATACATCCCTGGGAATTGCTGGAAGCGGCGCACTGACGAATTGTTCAGGTCCACTTTGCCGTCGCGTTCGGCAATTTTGTCGTCCGCAACGTTGCGGATCTCATTTCCGGAGTACTTGCCCACCAGGTCCTGGTCGGCTTGAACGCTCGCAGGAACAGCAAGGCACGCCATAAGGCCTGCCATCACAAGAACACCGGTCAGCCAGCTCAGCAGCCGCTTCATCTCAGCTCTCCGTCAGGGATCGGATCGGAACACTGGGCAGATTACAAGTGAAGTGCCTTGGGTCTTGGCCCTTTCTGCCAGCGGTTGCAGTTCGTTTCACTTGATCGTTGGCTGTTATTCGATGAGCCCGCTCAAGCCCGGTTGCAGCAGGGCTGTTAACAGAAACAATCCATCCACCCAAACCGTGGTCACAAGAACAGCTCCAGCCATTTCCCAATTTTCTCCAGTCATTCTGAGTCGCTGTCCCAATCCGATGATCACTGCCGCGGCGAGGGCGAGGCCCACGAGTTGGAAGGGGTGAAGAAGCTGCATTCCAGCGTTGTGCAGCAGCTCGGGTGCTTCATCGAATGGCGCCGTCACCACCGAAGGCCAGAACTTCATCACACCGGTGAGGGCCATCATCAGATCGGTGCATGCAGTCCCGATCAGGGAGGAGAGATAGAAGCTGCAGGCCAGGCGCCAGCGACCGTTCAAGCCAGTCATTGCCAGCGGCAGTGCAAAGGCTTCAACTGGGAGGTGCAACACAGGATGGGCTCTGAGCCAGCCCCAGAACACGCAACCCGCCAGCCAGCTGCCGCTGAATCCCACGAGTAGCTGCCCAAGAGCATTGCGCTGCTCATCTGTGCTGCTGCCGAGAACAACTCCGACGGCAACGAGAACAGTGGTGAAGACGGCGGCACTAAATGGATGCAGACGCACCCATGGAGCCTGCAGAAACACCGGCAACACCACCATTGCGGCCGCAATGCGTGGAACCGACCAACTCCAGGAGCGATCGGGGGCTGTTGATTGCCAGGTGCCTCCGATCAACGCCGCGAATGTGAAGAAAGTGCCGAAACCTTAGAAGACCTTTCCGATCCTTGTGCTCCCAATCACCGGATGGAACGTTTTGCCAGGAATAAGGTTTGCCGTGATGGGTGCCTCATTGATGCCAGATCCGGCCGCCTCGCTCAGTCTCATGGAGGCTTGTTGGCGAAATCTTGTCCTGGGAATCGTGCAGGGACTGACAGAGTTTCTGCCCATCAGCAGCACAGCCCATCTCAAGGTCGTTCCGGTGCTTCTCGGCTGGGGTGATCCCGGTGTATCCGTGACCGCCGCGATTCAACTCGGCAGCATTGCAGCGGTGATCGCATATTTTAGATCCGATCTCCTACAGGTGCTGAAGGGGATCGGCAAAGCCTTTCGCCATGGGCAGTGGCGGGAACCGGAAGCACGTCTGGGAGTCGCCATGGTCGTTGGCACGATTCCCATTCTGCTCGTGGGGTTACTGATCAAATTGTTTTGGTCTGAGGGATATGAAACATCTCCACTGCGCAGCGTCCCTTTCATTGCCATGGTCTCAATCGTGATGGCCTTGCTGCTGGCTCTTGCCGAACGTCTTGGCACGCGTCAAAAGAAGCTGGCGGATGTCTCCGGGCGGGACGGCCTGATCGTGGGCCTGGCTCAGATGCTGGCCCTGATCCCCGGGGTGTCTCGTTCAGGAAGCACCCTGACGGCATCGCTCTTTGATGGCTGGCAACGGGCCGATGCGGCTCGGTTTTCTTTTTTATTAGGTGTGCCGGCAATCAGCATTGCCGGCATCGT
Source organism: Synechococcus sp. AG-679-D13 (assembly GCA_003210735.1). Taxonomy (GTDB): domain Bacteria; phylum Cyanobacteriota; class Cyanobacteriia; order PCC-6307; family Cyanobiaceae; genus Parasynechococcus. The sequence continues at coordinate 29,405 of QCUM01000007.1, read as the reverse complement.
TGAGCTCAATCAGGCCTTTGCGGTCAGCGCAGAGACGGGGCCTTGGCCTCTTCTTACCGGCATCGTTTCCGCGGCAGTCGTGTCATGGCTGGCCATCGACTGGCTGCTCAAGTTTCTGCAACGCCACAGCACTTGGATTTTTGTGGCCTATCGATTGCTGTTTGGAGCTGTGCTGCTGGTCTGGTGGTTGCTCGACGTCTCAAACTGAAGGAAATACCTTCCCGCTGTGTGGAATGAGCCCTCCGCAGGCATCTCGGTGTCGGCGATCGAATCCGGTTCCGTGACCCGTCAGCCGCAGCCTGCGGTTGTGGATCAGGTTGAGCAGGGGTCGATCGGAGAGGAGCTCGGGTTCGAACCCGGCGATCAGCTGATGAGCATCAACGGCGTTCGCCCGCGTGATCTCATTGATTACCGATATCTCTGTGTTAGCGAGGAGCTTCACCTGGAGGTGCGCGACGCCTCAGGCGAGTTGCATCAGGTGGATCTGGAGAAGGATGCCGATGATGGTCTGGGTCTTGGCTTCACGGAGGCCCTCTTTGATGGCTTGAGGCAGTGCAACAACCACTGTCCTTTTTGCTTCATCGATCAGCAGCCTCCCGGCCACCGGCACAGCCTTTATTTAAAGGACGACGACTATCGGCTCAGCTTCCTTTACGGCTCCTATCTCACCCTCACCAACCTGACGGAGGCCGATTGGCAGCGCATCGATCAACAGCGGCTGTCTCCTCTCTATGTCTCGGTGCATGCCACTGAGCCGAAATTGCGAGAGCGCCTTTTGGTGAACCCCAGGGCTGGTCTGCTGATGCAGCAACTGTCCTGGTTTGGAGAACGAGACCTTCAGGTTCACGCCCAAGTGGTGGTTTGCCCCGGTCTCAATGATGGGGCAGCTCTGGAGCGGAGCCTGCGGGATCTGGCATCCCATGGGAGAGGAGATTGGCCCGCAGTGCTTTCAGCGGCGGTGGTGCCGGTGGGGCTGACTCGTTTTCGTCCCCCCGACGATGGCTTGGTTCCTGTGAGTCCTGCCTGTGCTCGAACCGTGATCGATCAGGTGGAGATCCTGCAACAGGAGTTTCAACAGTCCCTGGGCACGCGTTTCGCCTGGTTGTCGGATGAGTGGTATCTGATCGCAGGCTTGCCATTGCCGCCACGTCTTGATTACGAAGATCTGCCGCAGCAGGAGAATGGGGTTGGAACGATCCGCGCCTTCCTTGAGGCGTTGGATGACGCCACCCGGACCCTGCCCGAACGAGTTGATCAGCCACGGCGTTGCAGCTGGGTTGTGGGTCGGATTGTCGCCTCAGCTCTTCGTCCGGTCACGGACCGTTTATGCGCCATTCATGGTTTGGAGGTTCAGTTGCTGGGCCTCCCCAGCCCTTACTGGGGACAGGATCAGGTTGTGACAGGCCTGCTCACAGGGGAAGACCTGCTCAAAGGGCTTGATGGGCTGGACCTCGGTGATGAGTTGTTGCTGCCTTCCGTGATGCTTCGGCAAGGACAACCCGTCTTTCTTGACGACGTCACCCTGGAGCAACTTCAGGAATCGCTCCCTGTGCCGGTGCGCATCGTGCATGGGGCGGCTGACATCGTGGCCGCAGCGTTGGGTTCCGACTAGGAAAAAGTCCCTAAGCTCCGGCAAATCGTTGAAGTGTTGTGCGCCGGATCGCTGCCACCGTTGTTCTGGCTACTGGCGTTGTCGCCGCATCAGGAGTTCCAGTCAGTGGGCAGGACGCAGATCCCGCGAATGTTGTTCTTCCTGAGTCACGGACCGACCAGACCACGCTCCCGAGTGCTGTTGATCTCAAAGGTGGTCGTCCCAGAGTTGATCCGGCAACCCTGACACCGGCCGGGACCGACCTTTCAGATTCAGTGGGTGATCTTGCAGCCCCCCCCCACGATGTCGCTTCCGGATCAGCCGGAACAGGTGCGGATCAAAGAGCTCAGGCCCCTCACCCTGGAAGAAGCACTTCAAATCGCTGAAGTCAACAGCCCAACGCTCAAAGCTGTGGCCAATCAGGAAGAGCAAGCCAAAGCTTCTCTTCGTTCTGCCATTTCCTCCTGGTATCCCACCGTTGATTTGTCGGCCAACGGTTTGCCGGAATATTTCAAGTCGTACACCTACCGCAATCCAAAGTTCGTCACTTCGTCGATTCTTCAGCCCGATCCCTCCAGGGAGACCTATGGCCGTGAGTGGCGGGTTGGTGCAAATCTGCGTGTCTCATGGGATCTGATCAACCCAGCCCGTGTTCCTCAGATCGCCGCTGCTCGAGACAGCTATGAGCGGGTTCGTGATGCCTACAGAATCGCGTTAAGAGACTTGCGCCTTCAGGCTGCTACGTCCTATTTCCGCCTTCAGGAGTCTGATGAAGGGGTGCGCATTGGTCAGGATTCAGTCCGTGCTTCTCTGATCAGCCTGCGCGATGCACGGGCCCGCTACAACGCAGGTGTCAACACAAAGCTGGAGGTTTTGGAAGCCGAAACCCAGTTAGCTCGAGACAGGAGACTGCTTACTGATCGTCTGACAACTCAGGAACTCAATCGCCGCAATCTTGCTCGGTTGATGGATCTTCCCCAGGATGTGACCCCTACTGCGGCAACACCGGCAAAACCCCTTGGACTCTGGGAATCGTCATTGCAAGAGAGCATCACCGCGGCCTATCAATTTCGGGAAGAGCTGGATCAGTTGATCCTGGATGTCTCCATTGCGAATAGTCAGGCGAATGCGTCGCTGGCTGCAGTGCAGCCTGTTCTCAGCTTTGTCAACAGCAGCAATACCTTTCGCGTTGAAGGTCAATCCAATCGAACCTCCATTGGAGACATCGATATGGGCGACTATCGATGGGGAGTGGATAACTCAACAGCGCTAACGGCAACCTGGAGACTGTTTGACGGTGGCAGAGCCCGAGCTGAATACCGTCGCTTCAAGCAGGCCGCTGAGGAAAGTGAGCAAAATTTCGCCGCAACCCGCGACCTGATCCGCTTCGAGGTGGAAGAGAGTTTTGTTGGCTTGCGTGCTGCGATCCAAAGCATCGAAACAACCTCCAGCGAAGTGATCTCGTCCCGCGAGTCGCTGCGGTTATCCCAATTGCGCGTCCAAGCCGGGGTGAGCGCCCAGCGGGAGGTGGTTGATAACCAGAGGGATCTCACCAGCGCTGAAATTGGCTACGCCCAGGCGATTCGTCAGTACAACACCAACCTGGCTGAATTGCGACGTCGCACAGGCCTTGATGCGTTGATTGCCTGCCCTACCAACGTGTTGCCGTCTCAGAAACCTGAGGCCGCTGGAATTGAGATGCCGATTGAGCCAACCCCGCTCAAGTCCGCGTGCACAGCGGTCGCCGCGAAAGGTCAGACTGGATCCAACTCACAACCTGTTCAGCCCCTGTGGTGACTTCGGCGCTCAGTCCAGATCAGCTGAGCGCTACGCACGAGTTGATTGATCGCGTCCGGGAACGGCAGCTTCAGGATTTTGGTCGCATTGCTTCCGATGTGAAGCCCGATGGAACTCTGATCACGGAGTGCGATCGGTGGAGTGATCAGCAAATCGTGTCTGGGATTGCATCCATTGCTCCCGGTGAGGGTGTGTTGAGTGAGGAAGGCAAAACCACCGTGCCCTCATCTCGCGCCTACTGGGTTGTGGATCCCTTAGACGGCACCACGAACTTTGCAGCAGGCATTCCGTTCTGGGCCATTTCCATTGCCCGCTTTGTCGATGGACGACCCAGTGAGGTGTTTCTCGATGTGCCTGCACTGAATCAGCGCTTTGTCGCCCTGCGGGGGCGCGGTGCCACGCGGAACGATGAACCTCTCACTCCTGAGACGCGTTCGTCCGCGAACAGCGGCTGTGTGTCCTTGTGCAGTCGTTCAATCCGGGTGTTGCAAAGCAAACCGGATCAACCTTTCCCTGGAAAGATTCGTCTGTTTGGGGTGGCCAGTCTCAATCTGGTGAGTGTGGCTTTGGGGCAAACCGTGGCAGCTCTGGAAGCCACACCCAAGATCTGGGATCTGGCAGCGGCCTGGTTGGTTCTTGATGAACTGGGATGCCCGATCCGTTGGTTGGATGCCGATCCAGCCCAGCTGCAGCCAGGCCAGGACGTCAGCCAGGAGGGGTTTCCCATGCTGGCGGCGGCGTCCTGGGCTCGGTTGGCCAAGCTGCTGCCCTGGGGCGAGGTTCTGGTTCAGGGCTGACTGTCTGTTGCCGATGCGACATCGATGGGTTATGTTTATGGACTGCACGGGACCGCGAGGTTGTGTTGCAGAACTGGAGCCTGAGGGGCGAGAGCCTTGAAGTGTCTGCGGTTGCCTGCGAGGCCGAGACGGAGCGATCCGACGGTGTTGTAGGTTTCTCAAGCGGTCGATACGACCGCACTGACCAGCCACCACTTCCTGAAAGGGAAGGACGGTTCAAGGATGGTCGCACCTGGACAATTGAAAAGTTTAGGAACTGACGCTTTTATCGCGTTCGAGTTTGAACTGAGCCGCGAGGTGAGGAGAGGACTCGGATGAAATTGCGATAAAGGTGTGAGGTCCCGTCAAAAAATTCGTTGCGTCGAAGTTATTCGCTGCAACGGGGAAGTTTTCACGAACTTCTTTGTTGTCGGTGTGCGAATGATGGAGCAACAACCGGATCTGAGATCCTGGAAAGTCATTAATAGAGAGATCTAGAGATGCACTCTTAAGAACCCTTTATGTGTCAGCTTAAAGGAGGCGACAACTGTTTCCAACGGCTGTTGAGGAATGGGTGAAGCAAATCGAGTTGAGATAGCGAAAGTTATCAAGAGGACTTGATCTACAACGGAGAGTTTGATCCTGGCTCAGGATGAACGCTGGCGGCGTGCTTAACACATGCAAGTCGAACGAACCTTCGGGTTAGTGGCGGACGGGTGAGTAACGCGTGAGAATCTGCCCTCAGGAGGGGGATAACGGCTGGAAACGGCCGCTAATACCCCATATGCCGCGAGGTGAAATGAATTTCGCCTGAGGATGAGCTCGCGTCTGATTAGCTAGTTGGTGTAGGTAATGGCTCACCAAGGCATCGATCAGTAGCTGGTCTGAGAGGATGATCAGCCACACTGGGACTGAGACACGGCCCAGACTCCTACGGGAGGCAGCAGTGGGGAATTTTCCGCAATGGGCGAAAGCCTGACGGAGCAACGCCGCGTGAGGGATGAAGGCCTCTGGGCTGTAAACCTCTTTTATCAAGGAAGAAGATCTGACGGTACTTGATGAATAAGCCACGGCTAATTCCGTGCCAGCAGCCGCGGTAATACGGGAGTGGCAAGCGTTATCCGGAATTATTGGGCGTAAAGCGTCCGCAGGCGGCCCTTCAAGTCTGCTGTTAAAACGTGGAGCTTAACTCCATCATGGCAGTGGAAACTGTTGGGCTTGAGTGTGGTAGGGGCAGAGGGAATTCCCGGTGTAGCGGTGAAATGCGTAGATATCGGGAAGAACACCAGTGGCGAAGGCGCTCTGCTGGGCCATCACTGACGCTCATGGACGAAAGCCAGGGGAGCGAAAGGGATTAGATACCCCTGTAGTCCTGGCCGTAAACGATGAACACTAGGTGTCGGGGGAATCGACCCCCTCGGTGTCGTAGCCAACGCGTTAAGTGTTCCGCCTGGGGAGTACGCACGCAAGTGTGAAACTCAAAGGAATTGACGGGGGCCCGCACAAGCGGTGGAGTATGTGGTTTAATTCGATGCAACGCGAAGAACCTTACCAGGGTTTGACATCCTGCGAATTTCTGGGAAACCGGAAAGTGCCTTCGGGAGCGCAGTGACAGGTGGTGCATGGCTGTCGTCAGCTCGTGTCGTGAGATGTTGGGTTAAGTCCCGCAACGAGCGCAACCCACGTCTTTAGTTGCCAGCATTTAGTTGGGCACTCTAGAGAGACCGCCGGTGATAAACCGGAGGAAGGTGTGGATGACGTCAAGTCATCATGCCCCTTACATCCTGGGCTACACACGTACTACAATGCTACGGACAAAGGGCAGCAAGTTCGCGAGGACAAGCAAATCCCATAAACCGTGGCTCAGTTCAGATCGTAGGCTGCAACTCGCCTACGTGAAGTAGGAATCGCTAGTAATCGCAGGTCAGCATACTGCGGTGAATACGTTCCCGGGCCTTGTACACACCGCCCGTCACACCATGGAAGTTGGCCACGCCCGAAGCCGTTACTCCAACCCTTGTGGAGGAGGACGTCGAAGGTGGGGCTGATGACTGGGGTGAAGTCGTAACAAGGTATCCGTACCGGAAGGTGCGGATGGATCACCTCCTAACAGGGAGACAAACAATGATTTTGATGCCTGAGTGTTTTTATTCTTAGGCCGAAATCCTGTCACCTTATGGTCGATCGGTACCTCAGCTTTGAAGTTAAGAAACTGCAGCAATGTGGTTTGCTTGATGGAAATTTTCAGTTCCTAAACTTTGTCTAGGTCACACCCCACAAGGGTTGAGTCTCCTGGGCCATTAGCTCAGGTGGTTAGAGCGCACCCCTGATAAGGGTGAGGTCCCTGGTTCAAGTCCAGGATGGCCCATTCGGTGTTGGGGGTTTAGCTCAGTTGGTAGAGCGCCTGCTTTGCAAGCAGGATGTCAGGAGTTCGAGTCTCCTAACCTCCACTGACCGAACTCAATCTCCATTGTCCGTAATTGGAGGATGAACTCGAGTGTGGTTTGTGATTTAGATATGTCCGCTGGAAGACCCCAGCTTCCTGTCATTCCAAAGAATGAGTATTCACTCAGAATTTGGTTGATAAGATGCTGGGCTCGAACTGAGCAATCAGTTTGATTTCTAGCAGAACCTTGACAACTGCATAGGAAAGTCTGGAAAAAACAAAGCATCTTACAGATGCATTGTTTTGAGTTTGATCTTTCGAAAGGAAGATTGAATCCAGAGCAATGAACAATTCTTTTGAGCAAGAGCCGAGACTCTTGAGCGTTCTTGGATTCGTGTCGAGCGAATCTGAGTTTGATTTTATTTTATTTTTTAGTGAAAACTAATCAATAAAGTTTAAGAATCTGCTTTCAACGGCAGCAAGCGTTCGAGAGATTAATTGGTCAAGCTACAAAGGGCTCACGGCGGATACCTTGGCACACAGAGGCGATGAAGGACGTGGTTACCTGCGATAAGTCTCGGGGAGCTGGAAGCACGCTTTGATCCGGGAATTTCCGAATGGGGCAACCCTTAATACGGCCAGCTGAATCCATAGGCTGGCACGAGCCAACCCAGCGAACTGAAACATCTTAGTAGCTGGAGGAAAGGAAAGTAAAAACGACTCCCTAAGTAGCGGCGAGCGAACGGGGAAGAGCCTAAACCGATACTTTCGAGTATCGGGGTTGTGGGACAGCAACGTGTATCAGGAATGTTAGGAGAAGTGTTTGAATGACACGCCACAGAGGGTGAAAGCCCCGTAACCGAAAACTGAACTGAACTAGCTGTATCCCGAGTAGCACGGAGCACGTGAAATTCCGTGTGAATCCGCGAGGACCACCTCGTAAGGCTAAGTACTACTGTGTGACCGATAGCGAAACAGTACCGCGAGGGAAAGGTGAAAAGAACCCCGGGAGGGGAGTGAAATAGAACATGAAACCGTGAGCCTACAAGCAATGGGAGCCCTACTAAATAGGGTGACCGTGTGCCTGTTGAAGAATGAGCCGGCGACTTATAGGCACTGGCGGGTTAAACCGGAAATGGTGGAGCCATAGCGAAAGCGAGTCTGAATAGGGCGTTTGTCAGTGTTTATAGACCCGAACCCGGGTGATCTAACCATGGCCAGGATGAAGCTTGGGTGATACCAAGTGGAGGTCCCAACCAACTGACGTTGAAAAGTCACTGGATGAGCTGTGGTTAGCGGTGAAATGCCAATCGAACCCGGAGCTAGCTGGTTCTCCCCGAAATACGTTGAGGCGTAGCGTCTGATGCTCCAGCAGGGGGGTAAAGCCACCATTTCGGTGCGGGCTGCGAGAGCGGTACCAAATCGAGATGAACTCTGAATACCCTGTGTGTAGTCAGGCAGTCAGACTGTGGGGGATAAGCTCCATGGTCAAGAGGGAAACAGCCCAGACCGCCAGCTAAGGTCCCCAAATCAACACTAAGTGATAAAGGAGGTGGAATTCCACAGACAACCAGGAGGTTTGCTTAGAAGCAGCCATCCTCAAAGGAGTGCGTAATAGCTCACTGGTCGAGGGATTTTGCGCCGAAAATGAACGGGGCTAAGTGTTGTACCGAAGCTGCGGATTTTATGGTAGGGGAGCGTTCTATGTGGGGCGAAGCGTTAGCGTGAGCGGGCGTGGACTGCATAGAAGTGAGAATGTCGGCTTGAGTAGCGAAAACATGGGTGAGAATCCCATGCACCGAAACCCTAAGGGTTCCTCCGGCAGGCTCGTCCGCGGAGGGTTAGTCTGGACCTAAGGTGAGGCCGAAAGGCGTAGTCGATGGACAACAGGTCAACATTCCTGTACCGGTTATGTATTGGGAAGAGGGACGGAGACGGCTAGCCAAGCCAGACGTTGGTTACTGGTTCAAGCTTCCGAGGCGTTGAGGAGCGGCGAAAACGTTCCGAGCTGAGGGGTGAGTACGAGCTGCTACGGCAGCGAAGTTGGTGATGTCATGCTTCCAAGAAAAGCTCTATACCCGTTAATGCATAACTGCCAGTACCCGAAACCGACACAGGTGGGGTGGTAGAGAATACCGAGGTGCGCGAGGTAACTCTCTCTAAGGAACTCGGCAAATTAGCCCCGTAACTTCGGGAGAAGGGGTGCCACCGCAAGGTGGTCGCAGTGAAAAGGCCCTGGCGACTGTTTACCAAAAACACAGGTCTCCGCTAAGTCGCAAGACGATGTATGGGGGCTGACGCCTGCCCAGTGCCGGAAGGTTAAGGAAGCCGGTCAGCGTAAGCGAAGCTGGCGACTGAAGCCCCGGTGAACGGCGGCCGTAACTATAACGGTCCTAAGGTAGCGAAATTCCTTGTCGGGTAAGTTCCGACCCGCACGAAAGGCGTAACGATCAGGGCGCTGTCTCGGAGAGAGGCTCGGCGAAATAGAATTGTCTGTGAAGATGCGGACTACGTACACCTGGACAGAAAGACCCTATGAAGCTTTACTGTAGCTTGGTATTGTGTTCGGGCTCTGAATGCGCAGGATAGGTGGGAGATGTTGATCTAATGCTCGTGGGTATTAGGGAGTCAATGGTGAGATACCACTCTTTCAGAGCTAGAATTCTAACGTTCACCCGTTATCCGGGGAGCGGACAGTATCAGGTGGGCAGTTTGACTGGGGCGGTCGCCTCCTAAAAGGTAACGGAGGCGCGCAAAGGTTTCCTCAGGCTGGTTGGAAATCAGCTGATGAGTGCAAAAGCAGAAGGAAGCTTGACTGTGAGACCTACAAGTCGAACAGGGACGAAAGTCGGCTTTAGTGATCCGACGGTTCTGAGTGGAAGGGCCGTCGCTCAACGGATAAAAGTTACTCTAGGGATAACAGGCTGATCTCCCCCAAGAGTTCACATCGACGGGGAGGTTTGGCACCTCGATGTCGGCTCATCGCAACCTGGGGCTGAAGTCGGTCCCAAGGGTTGGGCTGTTCGCCCATTAAAGCGGTACGCGAGCTGGGTTCAGAACGTCGTGAGACAGTTCGGTCCATATCCGGTGTACGCGTAGGAACATTGAGAGGATTTCTCCCTAGTACGAGAGGACCGGGAGGAACGCACCTCTGGTGTACCAGTTATCGTGCCAACGGTAAACGCTGGGTAGCCATGTGCGGAGTGGATAACCGCTGAAAGCATCTAAGTGGGAAGCCCACCTCAAGATGAGTGTTCCCATGGGGTAACCCAGTAAGGTCACGGGGAGAACACCCGTTGATAGGCTCTACGTGGAAGTCCAGTAATGGATGCAGCGGAGGAGTACTAATAGACCGAGGGCTTGACCAACATTTTGGTTCTTGCCTTTAGACATATGTTCTTTGTTTGATTCAGGCGCGCAACTTAGGTTGCAGATCCTATGCAGTTCTCAGGGTTCACCTCCTTGGGAATGTTTTTACTATCCTGGTGTCCATAGCGGTGTGGAACCACTTCGATCCATCTCGAACTCGGTTGTGAAACGCATCAGCGGCGACGATATTTGGGGGGTAGCCCCCTGAGAAAATAGCTCGATGCCAGGTAAAACATTCTCAAAAAAGAAGTGATGCGCTGACGGTTGGCCGTCACCATCCTTCCCCGAAGAAACCACCTCCCCGAGAGGTGGTTTTTTTGTGGCTTCCCTTTGGCACCTTCCGCGTAGTAGCGTTCAAGAACGCAATTGTGATTTGGTGCGACGTCGTGCTCGCCTCGCATGGTTTGCCCACAGTCTTTGGAAGGCTGGCAACCGTTGGTGTAAGCATGAATGTGTTGATCTGAGTGCCGCATTCGCTTATTTCACGCTCCAGTCAATCTTTCCTTTGTTGTTGATTTCATTGGCCGTCGTTGCCAAGGTTTTTGGGCGCAATGAGAGCCTGGAAACGGTGCTCTCGGCTGTTAATTCTTTGCTTCCTCCCTCGGCTGTTGGTTTGGTTGATTCCACATTTCGTGGCTTAGTTGCTCAAGGGTTTGGCGCGGGTTTGTTTGGTGTTGTTGTTCTTTTGCTGACGGCGAGTAATGCATTTCTGACATTGCAACGTGGGTCTGATCGTTTATGGGAGGACTGGTCTCCGTTGCCTAGGCAACCTGCTCCTTTCTCGTTGCAAGCTGTTCAATTTATTCGCAGCAGATTGGAAGCTTTTTTGATTGTTTTGATCGTGGCATTACTGATCGCCGTGCAACAGCTTGTTGTGGGCTTTCGCCAATTACCTGTTGAACTGTTGGATGGACTGCGGTTGTGGGTTCCTGGGTTGGTTGATTTCACTCAAGCTGGGCAGATTTCTCAGTTTGGTCAGTTCATCTTGCCGACAACGGTGTTGTCGTTATTTGCTCTGATGCTTCAGCGGGTTCTCCCCAGCAGGCGGGTACCTGTGAAGCCCCTAATACCTGGTTCAATTTTGATTGGATTCGCGCTCACGATCCTCAATAGCATTCTCAGCCTGAGCCTGATTTCCTTGGGCAATCGTTTTCAGGCCTATGGCGTGATTGGAGGTGTTCTTGTCTTGACGCTTTGGGTGTGGCTGATTGGTGTGATTCTTTATTACGGACAATGCTTAAGTGTGGAATTGGCCCTGCGCGTTCGACCGCGTCAACCGGGAGATCCGAACCCCGTACTGGTTTGAAATCACGGGCAAATTTGCGAAGGTATTGCGAATGTTTGTTCGGATGGTCTGAGCGATGAATCGTCCTCCAGCCATCGTTTGGCTGATCCTTCTTTTGCTGCTGCTTCCAACGGCAGCGGGACGAATCCTCATTGATGTCGTCGGCGGAGTGGCTCTTGTGTTGGTGGCCGTCCCGTTGATACTCACGGGGATTGGATGGATTGGCTGGAAACTGATGCAGGCTCAGGCGGAGAGGACTTCGAATTCAACGGTGAGTTCGCAGATGGGGTCCCGTACGGAAACAGCTGTGCCGGCAAGCGAAGTGACGATTGACGTGACGGCTCAGGACGTTGATTCCGATTCCTGAGCCTGCAGCTGACGTTCACGTAGAAACAGAAAAAAGGGCGCTGCGCAGGCAAAGGCCACGCCGAAGCTCAGGGGAATCGCCAACCACCAGCCTTTGATTTTTTGTCGTGGTCCTTCCACACAAATCCAGATCGTGACGGCGGTCGCCCCGATCAGAAGATCAGCGCTGAGAGAACGTGCTGCTGCGGTGCTGGATGCATCTTCCACAAATCGTGCCAAATCAAAGGCCTGGCCTCCACTTTCAGCAATGAACTCCAGGTTGGCTTTCCAGGGCAGGATGGCTCCAAGCACGGAGAGGCCGAGGTAGATCCAGGGCAGTGCTTTACGCATCGTCAGGCGTTGATTCGGGGACGGGCTGGAGGCTGTCGGGATCGAGGGTGACCACGTTCGCTTCCACTGCTTTCAACAGTGCATCGCAATGATTCAGATAGATCTCGCCATGAACCACCTGTTTCTGCAGGTCGGCCAAAGGGACGGTATCGCTCTGGAGGTCAGCCAACAGCAGATCAACGGCCTGAAGGGCTTCTTCGTAGCTGAGCGCTTCAGCGTCGCTTCGCCATTCTTCGATGCGTGTGGTCCACTCAGGCGGAGATGTCATGACTTTGGTGATGGGGGCTTGGGCTCCACCCAGTCGACGCGGGTTTGAAGCACGCCATCTTTTAATTGAACATCCAGCTTGTCACCGCTCTTTGCCTGGTGTGAGCTGACGATGGCTTCACCGGTGGCCTGGTTTCGCACGAAAGCCAATCCTCTCTGCAACCAGCGGTCTGGGGATAAGGCAGATAGCAGCGTGCGCCGCTGATGCAAGCTTTTTCTCAGGTTTTCAAGCCGCAGTAAAGGAGATTGTTGAGCGAATGCGTAGCGCCGTTCAACCAGTCTCTGTCGCTCTCGGATGAGGCGGGTCTGAACCCAGTCCTGAAGACGTTTTTGCCGTTGCCTGAGGCATTGCAATTCGGTGTGACGATCCGGCAGTAGGGCGACGATCGCTGCTGTTGGTGTTGCCGCTCGATGATCGGCCACCAAATCAGCCACGGTGAGATCGTCTTCATGGCCGAGCCCTGTCACCACAGGCACGGGAAAACGAGCTAAACCGCGGCATAAATTCTCGCTGTCGAAAACGGCGAGATCCTCTCGGCTTCCTCCACCGCGAGCCAGCACCAGTGCGTCCAACGCAAGCGTGCCGGCTTGTTCTGCAAGGTGATTCAGAACGGTTTCAATGCGTTCATTCACAGCTCCCTGCACAGGAATGGGCACCACAAGCAATCGAGTCAGAGGCCAGCGTTCGCGTGCCGTGCGCAACATGTCGGCCAGAGCAGAGCTTGGAACGCTGGTCAGAACAGCAACCGTACGGGGCCTTTGAGGCAATGGCCTGGCCAGTGCCGGATCGATCACCTGCTCGTCTTCCAGTAAACGGCGCACCCGTTCAAATTCCCGCATCACCGTGGTGAGGCTTGGACGGATGTCCAGCACCTGCACCGTCAGGTTTGCCCGTGCTGCCCAGAAGTTGAGTTTGCCCACCACGGTGACGCCGTCGCCGTCTTCTGGGCGGTAGCGGATTTGCCGCAGCTGCGAAGCCCACACCACGGCTGAAATACTGGCGTCTCCGTCTCCCAAGGACATCCAGAGATGCCCCTTTTTAAGTTGTGGTCTTGAAACGGTGGCTTCCACAAGAAACCTTGGCGCAAAACCACGCTCCAAAAGATTCCCAATGGCACTGTTCAGTTCAGCAACCGAGAAGGTTGGGATGCGATCAGCGCTCAAGGCGGCGGTATGCAAAACCCCAGTAAACACAGATCACGGAACTCACAGAGACGACAATCACGGCCCACGGTTGGGGGATCTGGGTGACTGCGATGGTGAAAATCACCATGACACTGCTTAACAGCCTTGCTCCGTCGCGACGGTTGCGCACGTATAGCGGTGCCAAGAGCTGCCTGTGACTTCACACCACTGTGAACCATGGCGTTGTCTGTCCAAAACACAAAAAAGCCCCCTCGAATCTTCGAGGAGGCTGCCATTTGATTCCTTTCGGAATCAGCCCATACCAATCTGAGCAAGGATGCCTTGGCCGGTCAGGAGTTCAGTACCCAGACCGATTACGAAACCCATCATGGCGAGGCGGCCGTTCCAGGTTTCAGCGAAGTTGACGAAGCCGAAGCGAGCGTTGTCGGACATTGAAGGAATCAGCGAAGATTTCAATAATTGTAACAAAGGTTGGAGATTTGTTGCCTGCGTTTTCGGCGCCGGGCGGAAAGAGGTATTCACCGTTACCGCTCTAGCTCAGCATGACGTCGCTTTGTCCATGCTGTGGGCTTTGCGGCGACAGGGTCATCGGGCCAGGGATGCTTGGGATAGCGGCCACGCATCTCGCTGCGCACCTGCGCGTAGCTACCGGACCAGAAGCTCGCCAGATCTTGGGTGCGTTGCAGCGGCCGGCCTGCTGGTGAAAGCAGTTCCAGGGTCACAGGCATGTGCCCCTCTAGGACCCGTGGACCGGTCTGAGTTCCAAACATCTCCTGCAGCTTTACAGCCAACACCACGTCGTCCTCGTCGTAATGCAGGTTGGCGCTGCGGCCTGACGGGATGGCCATGCGCAGGGGTAGGAGTGTTTCGAGCCGTTTGCGTTGCGACCAATCCAAATGGCCCCAGAGGGCCTCTTCAAGCGTGTCTGGATTGATGTCGTTCAAGCTGAGACAGCCCATCAGGCAGGGGATTAACCACTCGCCCGCCTGCTCCACCATCAGCTCGCGATCTCGATCGGGCCAAGGTGATCCCAGGTGGCGATGGGCCAGCACCAAGCGCCGGCGCAGCTGTTCGCAACTGTCCGACCATGGCAGTTGATCCAGTGTGCCGCCCTGTTGAAAACGTTCAAGCAACAGCTGCTGGCATCGTTCGGGTGCGACTGAAGATCGGGCTTTCTCTTGGACCACGAGTTCCCCCAGCTGCAGGCGGCGTGTGGCTCGGATCCGTCCCAAAGCTTCGTCCCAGGCAACGTGATCAACCCAGCTCCCCTCCTGGAGAGCCAGTTCCACGACCCATTGATTGCTCAGGGGCAAGGCCAATTGAATGCGTGTGTCCCGCTGGCCTGTATCAACCCTTGCAACAGCAAGGGCTTCCGCTGAGATGAGGGGGTCTTCATCTCTCAGCATCGCGCCCCGCCCCTGACGCAGTAAAAAACGCCCTGGTTGCCCAGGGCGCGCAAGTGCCAGCCACTGGGGGAATGCGCACAGCACCAGTTCGGCTGCATCGATGTTGGCCTGACCATCGGATGGCTCAAGCATCACTCGCTTCAGTTGCCGCATCAGCTGGCGACTGCGTTCACGCAGAGAACCAAGGCGCTTGTCCTGTTCCATGGCCTGCAGGCGCAGCTGCAGATCACAGCCGGCGTGGGAGCTAGGCAATGGATCCCGCTCGCTCAGGATCGCGGCCAGATCACACCCCAGGCGGGCACGGCCGTGCCGTTTGGCCGCCAGCATCAGCAGGCCCAGCCGTGGATGCACTCCTAATCCTGTGAGTTGGCGGCCGATTGCGCTGAGCTTGCCGGTGGTGTCGAGAATTCCCAGTCCTGTCAGGTGCTGGCGACCTTCCTGCATGGCAGCTTTTGGTGGCGGGTCCAGCCAGGGCAAGGTCTCGCCGAGACCAGCTCCCCATTGCGCCAGCTCCATCAACACGGGTTGAGGATCCGCCAGCTGCAGTTCCGGTGGGCTGAAGCCTGGCCGTCGTTGCTGCTCCGCGGGCGACCACAACCTGATGCATTGACCTGGTCTCTGACGCCCGGCTCTGCCCCGGCGCTGATCAGCACTGGCACGGCTCGAGGGAACCGTTTCCAGTCCCTCCATGCCGGTGTTGGGGTCGAAGCGCAGCTGGCGACTGAGCCCGCTGTCGATCACCAGCTGTACGCCGTCGATTGTGACGGAGCTTTCAGCAATAGCACTGGCCAGCACCACGGTTCCATCGCAGGAATCCGGGCAGCGCATTAATGCCGCGCTCTGTTGATGAAGAGGCAGTTGGCCGTGCAGAGGAGTCACCTGCCAATGCCGCAGAGTCGATGTCTGCTCCAGCAGCTCCTTGCAATGGCTGATCTCCATGAGTCCCGGCAGAAACACGAGAACACCACTGCCCCTGGGGAGTGACAGGGCATGAGCCTCGAGAGCCCGCAAGACCTGCTGCGGCAGCCTCTCGTTCCGTCGTGGAGGCTGGTGAATGGTGGTGACCGGGAATGCGCGGCCCTCACTGGACAGAACCACAGCCTCCGGCAGGCGTTTTCGCAAATCGGTGAGATCCAGGGTGGCGGACATCACCATCACCGCTAAATCCGGATGCAGCACCGGCGCCGCCTCTCGCAGCAGTGTGAAAGCCAGATCGCTGTCACGGCGCCGCTCGTGGAATTCATCGAACAGAACGCAGTTCACGCCTTCCAGTGATGGGTCGGCTTGCAGGCGTCGCAGGAAGAGCCCGTCGGTGATCACCTCCAGCTGCGTGTGGGTGGAGCGGCGCTGCTCGCCGCGTACGGCAAAGCCGACGCGTTGACCCACCGCTTCTCCCAGGCTTGCGGCCAGGCGTTCAGCTGCGGCACGGGCGGCGAGCCGGCGCGGTTCGATCATCCAGATTCGACCAGTTCGCGCAGCGCAGTCGCCAAGCTCTCCCATCAGAGCCAGCGGGACCCGGGTGGTTTTGCCAGCTCCGGGTGGAGCCTGCAGCAGAACGGTTGTTCCCGGCTGCAATTGCTCGCAAAGCGTCTGCAGCAGGGCATCGATCGGGAAGGCCGTCAATCCGGTGACGATGTCAGTGGATCAGGTTGATGAGGCCCAGGAGCAGAAGCGTGGTGATGGAGGCAAGGGCCGCCAGCAGCCGAATCAGTGGCCCCAAAGAGAGACTAAGGCTGTTCACGAAGAAAACCTTAAAAACTGAATTGAGACAGTTTTAGGCCTGAACGCCAGGCTGAAAGGTTTTGCTTTGCACGGTTTTACAGACCAGTCGTTCAACGCACATGGCGTGTGCCATCCACGGGGTGGTATTCCTCGCCGGTCAGCTCTTCAAAAACGATGGCGGGCAGGCCCGTTTCAAACATGGTTTGCAGTGCTTCCTTCAGATAGGGATTCCATCCGCCGGTGCTGACTTTGCCGTGTCGAACAGTCCAGTCCCAGGTGCCCTGAAGATCGCGAGGAATCCGCCCTTCCCTGTCCCGACGGGCCACCAGATCAAGGGATTCCACCAGTCCCACCGTGACCGGATCCTTCCCGTAAGCGGGGGTCAGGCTCAATTCCAGGCGGACAGGATCTTCCTTGATCAGGCGCAACCTGAAGCGTGGGGGCAATTTCACCCCCTTGATGACTGCGGCGACGATGCGTGTGCGCTGATCCACTCAGAAAACCCTGATCAAATCCATACAGATGCCCGAAGGGAACATCCCTTACCCAACTTATTCAGCACCGGTCCCGGATTCCGTTGGCGGAGGTTCATCTTCGCCACTGAACCGAACCGTGAGTAGGGCTTCCTCGGTGATCTTCCCCTCGTTGTCCAGCAGTTCGGGATGCACGGTGACCCGTCCGGTGCGGTCCTTTGGTTCGCTGACGGGACCGCTGGCGGCGCGAAACCCTTTGCTCATCACCTGAAAGGCCTGCCACAGCAGGCCCACAAAGATGGCGCCGTAGAGAAGGGGGAACAAAGCGTTGAGCATCGAAGGCCGGAGCTTCCAGCACTCCCATCCTGACGGGCGATGGCCCCGATCGGTCGTACATCGTCACAGCTCGGACGTTCAAACATCTGGGCATCGCGTTTCAGGCTGCTTACGGTCGGGTTCAGCTCCAGTTGCGGTGACTCCGCCTTTGCATTGATGAATCGCTTTTTGCTCCATCCGCTGCTGCTGGCGAGCTGTATGGCGATGGGAACCGCCGCTCCTTTGGTCTTGAGGTCTGATCCGGCCCAAGCGGTTCCGTCGAACCTCTCCCGTCAGTCGTTCGTTGCCGATGCGGTCGCTCGCAGTGGACCTGCGGTTGTCACCCTCGAAACAGCACGCACCGTTCAACGGTCTGCGATCTCTGGAATCCCGCGGGGGTTGCTGATGGATCCCTTTTTTCGTCGGTTCTTTCAGGCTCCTGGAGCACGACCACCGCAACAGCGGGTGCAGCGCGGTCAGGGCAGTGGGGTGATTTTTGATGCCAAAGGGCTGCTGCTCACCAATGCTCACGTGGTGGAGGGGGCAGACACGCTCTCGGTGGAGCTCACCGACGGTCGTCGCGCAGAGGGGGCAGTGGTGGGAACGGATCCCCTCACCGATCTGGCAGTGGTGCGTCTTGAGGGGAAGGGGCCCTGGCCGACGGCAGTGCTGGGCGATTCCGATCGGGTGCGTGTGGGCGACTGGGCCATTGCGGTGGGGAACCCCTTCGGATTGGAGAACACCGTGACGATGGGCATCATCAGCAATCTCAATCGCAATGTGTCGCAGTTGGGTATCTCTGGGAAACGCCTTGATTTGATTCAGACCGATGCAGCCATCAATCCGGGCAATTCCGGAGGGCCGCTGCTCAATGCCGACGGTGAAGTGGTCGGGATCAACACGTTGGTGCGATCCGGTCCTGGGGCAGGACTGGGATTCGCCATTCCGATCAATCGGGCTCAGACCATTGCGCGACAGCTGGTGGCCACCGGGCGTGCGAGCCATCCCGTGATCGGTATCGGTTTGGCCAACGGCCCGAACGGCCCTGTGATTCGCTCCGTTCAGCCTGGAGCTCCGGCTTCAAAGGCTGGTCTGCGGCCTGAGGATCAAATCGTGGCCATCGATGGTCAGCCCATGAAAGGCGCCGCTGATGTTGTCGCCGCTATCGATCGCAAGGGTGTCGGTCGTCTTCTGACCCTGAGCATTGTTCGCGGCGAGGCCCGTTTGGAGATCAGCCTGAAGCCGATGGATCTGGCCCGGTTGAAATCCTGAGCCGGTAAGGCTCAGCTGTCGGTGTCCTTCAGCTGTTCGACACAACGCGTGATGCAGTCCCCGTCATCAAGGGAGCACGTGGTGATGCATTCGAAATAAGTTTCCACCGCATCCCAGGTTTGGTCATGGGGACCTTGGGCCATCGAACCATCCAAGCCTGGGCGGGGAACCATAGTCATCGATTGCGCGGTTGGTTTTGTCAGCCTATGCACACGCAATCCACCGGTAAAGGAAAATAAGTTTTCCTGCCTAGATGTCTGTGAAGTTTTTGGGCGAAACGGCAAAACAGTAGTCAGGCAGTCTTTTTGCGTCGTTCCTGGCGGGCCTTTTGTTTTTCTCTGTTGGCTTTGCGCTTAGCTTCCAACTCTGTGGCCAGTTCTTTCTCCTGTTTCAGCGCTCTTTCTTCTTCTTTCTTCTCAAGGTAGTAGGCGTAATCACCGCGATAAACAATCAGTTCGCCATCGCGAAGTTCCACGATCCGATTGGCGACGCGAGAGATGAAATAGCGGTCGTGAGATACCACTAACAAGGCTCCTTCGTAATCGATCAGAGCGTCTTCCAGCATCTGTTTTGCTGGGATGTCGAGGTGATTGGTTGGCTCGTCCAGCACCAATAAGTTGCAGGGGCTCAACAGCATCAGGGCTAGTGCCAGCCGTGCTTTTTCGCCGCCGCTGAGCTTCCCCACCTCTTTGAAAACGCTGTCATTGCTGAAGCAGAAACTGCCCAGCAGGGAGCGAACCTGGGTCTGAGTCCAGTCGGGAACCGCTTCGAACATGGTGTCAATCACCGTCTTGCTCAGGTCAAGAGCTTCCGCCTGGTTCTGCTCGAAATAGCGCGCCACCACGTTGTGTTCGCCGAGGCGTGCGGATCCTTCATCCGGTTGTTCCGTTCCCATCACCAGGCGAAGCAGGGTGGATTTGCCCGCACCGTTGGGGCCCACAAAGGCGATGCGGTCGCCCCGTTCCACCTCCAGCTCAGCGCCAAGAAACAGGATCTTGTCTCCGTAGCTGTGGGTGAGGTTGTCGATCACAGCCACCTGGGCACCCGAGCGAGGTGCCGGTGGGAACCGGAAGCTCGGGCCCGCCACGGATTCGATCGGTGCCTCCACGCGCTCCACTTTGCCGAGTTGTTTCTCCCGGCTTTTCGCCTGGGTGCTGCGGGTGGCACTGGCACGGAAGCGGTCGATGTAGGCCTGCTGCGAGGCGATCTCTTTTTGCTGGCGGTCAAAGGCTGCCTGGGTGGCCTCCTGTTCCAGCAGTTTCTGCTCGAGATGGTCGGAATAGTTACCCAGATAGCTTCTGGACAGACCACGCTCGGTGGACACGATCTGATTGCAGACGCGATCGAGGAACGTGCGGTCGTGACTGATCACCACAAGCGCTGCGGTCTGCTCACGCAGGTATCCCTCCAGCCACTGAATGGTCTCGACATCCAGGTGGTTGGTGGGTTCGTCGAGGAGGAGTAGATCGGGTTCCTGGAGAAGAATCTTGCCCAGGGCGATGCGCATCTGCCAGCCACCGGAGTAATCCCGCACCTTTCGCTCGGCTCCCTCGGGGCTGAAGCCGATGGTTGGCAGCAGTTTGTCGATACGGGCATCGAGCTCGTAGCCGTGCAGGGCTTCGAACCGGCTCTGAAGCTTGCCGAGCTCCTGGATGAGTTCATCCAGATGATCTGGATCTTCGGAAGCCTTCTCAGAGCCCATGGCCTCCTCCACCTGCTGCTGGCGGTTCAGCACGGTTGCCGCTTCACCAAAGGCCTGGAACAACTCCTGCCGAACGGTGCGATCCGGATTGACGTCGAATTCCTGCTGCAAAAAGGCGATCCGAGGTTCTCCCTGCCGCACCACCTGACCGCTGCTGGGTTCTTCGTGCCCGGCAATCAGCCGCATCTGGGTTGATTTGCCGGCTCCATTCACGCCCACCAGGCCGATTCGGTCACCGGGTTTCACCTCCCATGTGACATTGCGCAGCACTTCACCGGTCGGATAGATCTTGCTGACGTTCTCGAGTCGCAGCACCTGTAGCGGTCGTGGATTCTCCATCATCCCTGCCGGCAGAATTGCGCGCAGTGCCAGGGAATTCAGTTCATGCTGAAGCTGGAACAGCTCGCAGCCGTCGTGGTGGCGGCGGGTTTGGCGATCGTCAGCTACATGCTTTTTTTCAGCTGGGCAGGTGGCGGAGGAATCGACCGTCGTGATCCGACCAGCGATCAGGCTGCGCTAATCCGTTTCAAAGACCGCCCCTCGCCTTGACCACCCAGCGCTGACTGGCTTCATCGTCCAGGCTTGCCAGGTGTGCGCGAACTTCCTCCGGATCGACGGGTAGGCCCTCTTCACGGCCAAAGGCGCAAATGGACTCCATGGCACCGCTTGGGTCCTGGAGGGCCTGACGAAACAGAGCCTGGGTCTGCTCGGGATTGCTGCGGATGCGCTCATAGAGCGCGGCGGCATTGCCGGACATCAGCTTCAAGACGGCTCACCGAACGTTATGAACTCCGGCCCATTTCGTCAGGCGGCCCGTTCATCAAGCAGCCCGTTCATCAAGCAGCCTGGTCGAGGGGTTCGTCGCGAAGACCGAGGGCGGATGCGTCTTCCATGCTGCGCGCGTCCATGCACAGAACCTTGCGCAGCTGGGCGTAGTTGGCGGCCTGGGAATTGCGCCCCTCCTGGGCTGCGCCGTATTCGGCCCGCTGCAGCACGTGGTGCAGGTGGGTGAGCAGATACGTGCTGATCACTGCAGACACGAGCACGTCACTGTTTTCATCGCTGCGGCGGGTGCTCCTGCGCCGGTTGCCGCTGGGGCTCGGCCGGGATGAGCGTCGACTTTGCGTGCGCCGAGTTTGTGAAGCGGGAGTCGCCTTGGTTTCAGTCATGGGGGTTCTCCGAGGAGGACCAATGCCCTCACCATAGTTATGGATACTACCCTTGCGGAACTCTGTACACTTTTTGGTACCTGAGACTCCCTCTGGGGACCCGGTCGTGCCTACGCGTCAGACATCGTCCAGCGGGAAGCCCAAGTCCCCAAGGATCCAGGTGGTCCTGCCCGAGGATCTCTGTGCACGGCTGTCAGCCCTTGCAGAACAGGAGTCGCGCACGGTCAGCAACATGGCCCGTGTGTTGATTCAGCAGGGTGTTCAGCAGCATGAGCAGGGGAATTCCGGTGCCTCTGCCTCTGGCCATTCCCCATCCCTGAGAGCCCCATCCCGCGAGGAGCGTTTTCGTTCGGCCCTCGAAGCTCAGCAACCGCGTCGTTTGCGCGGGGCACCACGCCGACTCCGTCTTTATCGCCCCTGAGAGAGGGCGGCGGATGTCAGCCAGGCTCCACCCGCACACCCAGTCGAACCGCTCTGGCAGCACCGGTGACGGCAGGGGCATTTCCATGGTGATCGCGTTCATGCCACCAAGCGAGAAGGGCGAACACCAGTGCTTCCCTTGCCTCTGCAGGAATTCCCTGCCCGTCGCTTGAATCAACAGCGCAGCCGCTGCAGCGGCGCTGCAGCTCAGCCATCAGCACGGGATTGTGGTTTCCGCCGCCAGCCACCAGAAGCTCAAGCGGCCGGAATCCCTCTCTGGCAAACAAGTGGTCGAGGTCTTGAGCGACGACAGCTGCGGTGAAGCCCGTGAGCGTGGCGACGGCATCTGCGGGGGAGATCGCTTCCATCTCCTTCAGCCTCCGATTCAGGTCGTTTCTTCCAAAGGATTCACGACCGGTGGACTTCGGCGGCGCAGCCTGGAAGTAGTGCTCTTTAAGCCAACGATTGACCAGTTGTTCCTGGCACGACCCTGCCGCTGCCATTTCTCCATCGCGATCCATCGACCGGGCCCCTGCGCTGAAGTGCTCCACGGCCAGATCAATCAGGCTGTTGGCAGGTCCGCAATCCCACCCAAGCACCGCCGCTCCGATGTCCGGTCCGCAGCGCGGAGGAATGAGCGTCAGGTTGGCAACCCCCCCCAGATTCAGCAGGGCGCGCCAGCCACCCACCCTCCCGAGCAGCGCGGCATCAGCGCGTGGAACAAGCGGCGCGCCCTGGCCCCCTAGGGCGAGATCCGCGGCACGGAAGTCATGCACCACAGGTCTCTCCAGCAGCTGTGCCAACAAAGGTGCCTGCAGCAACTGCCAGCTCGCCCCTCGGCGCCTGGTGCTGGGCGGTCGATGCCAAACGGTTTGTCCGTGGCAGCCCACCAGGGCAGCCTTTTGGTCGGGATCCGCCGCTTCAGCCGCAGTGGCCTGCAGCTCCGTGGTCGCTTCAGCCAGAGCGAGCCAATCCGCGGCCGAAAGCGGAGCCCCCTGCCCAGCTGCAATCAGTTGGGACTTCAGCTCCACCGGGTAAGGGGTGTGTCGATGGCGAAGCAGCTCCCAGCGGGGTCGATGCGGAGCTCCGTTGAAGCGGGCCAGTACGGCATCGACACCATCTGCGCTGGTGCCGCTCATCAGGCCGAGGCAGAGCATGGCGTGGGGCTCAGGTTTTGGGCAGGAGTTGCAGGTCGTCGACCACCCCCATCACCACAAGCAGATGGCCTTCTTCCAGGACGTGAGATGCCGGTGGATTCACCACCAGACTTTGTTGTGGACCGGCAGCCAGCACAGTCACGCGGAAGTTTTTGCGCAGATTCAGATCCCTAAGAGACCGCCCCACAAATGGTTCCGGAACCTTGATCTCGTCAATGCAGTGGGTTTTGTCGAGAGCCAGTCGTTCCATCAGGTTGGGGCGGACCAGCTCAAGTCCCAGGCGTTCCCCCTGCATCCGCGAGGGGAAGATCACACGATCGGCGCCCACCCTCTTCAGCATTTTCTCGTGCAGATCGCTGGTTGCTCGAGCGATGACCTGCTTCACCTGGCTGCCATCGCCATCTTTCACGATCAGCGTGGCCGTGATGCTTGCTTCGATCGGCTCGCTGATGGCAACAACCACCGTGTCCATATCCAGAACCCCCGCTTCGCGCAGGGCCTCCTCTTCTGTGCAATCCACAACGCGGGCCTCAACACTGGGCTCCAGCTGACGAAGCTCATCGATCGCCCGTTCGGAGCGGTCCACCGCCAGAACTTCAGCACCGCTGTTGAGCAGCTCCCGACATACGGCAATGCCGAAACGGCCGACACCAATGATCGCGAAGCTGAGTCGCTCCGACTCCTGAAGAGGGCTCCACTGCCACCATTCCCTCATGCGCTGCACCCCTGGTCACGACGATCAGACATAGAGATCTTCGCGCGGGTATCCGATCCGATTCTGACGATGCATATGGATCTGCTCCTGGGTCATCGCTTCCCAGATTGCACTGAGGAGCAGCAGGATCCCCAGCCGTCCCACGAACATGCCCAGCATCAGCACCGCCTGACCGAAACGCCCCAGTTGCTCGGTGACGCCCAGATCAAGCCCCACGGTGGCAAAAGCGGAGATGCAGGTGAACAGCATTTCAAGAAAGGTGAATGGCTCCTCTCCGTTGAGGTTGCTTGCAATGCTCAGAAGAAGGGCCATCGCGAGCACGAAAAGCAGCGAAGCACTGGTGATGCTGAGGGCCCTCAAAACCACCTTGTCCGAAATCTGGCGATTGCGAATCACCACGGTCTCCCGCCCCCGCAACGTTGAGCGGGTAGCGGCCATAAGCGCTGCAACAGTTGTTGTCTTGATGCCTCCACCGGTGCCGCCTGGGCTTGCACCAATGAACATCAACGTAATCAAAAGCAGTGTTCCCGAATCGGTGATGTTCTCGAGGGAGAAGGGAACCGTGGTGAAGCCCGCTGTTCGGGCCGTCACGGATTCGAACAGGGCTGTCATCCATCGTTCCGGCCAGTCCATGCCGATGAACACCTCGCCGCGGTTGAGCCATTCCGTCAGTGCCAGTCCCACTGTCCCGAACAGCACGAGCAGTGCAGTGGTCCGAAGCACTAGGCGTGTATGAAGACTCAGACGGCGGCGACGGCCGCCGCTGCGGAGGCGGAACCCCCGGTTGGCGAGATCGCTGGTGACCCTCCAACCCAGGCCTCCCATCACGATCAACATCATCACCACGCCATTGACCACCACATTGTTGTGGTAACGCTGAAGGCTGTCGGACCAGAGACCGAATCCGGCGTTGTTGTACGCCGAGATGCTGTGAAACAGCGCAGCCCAGAGTCGCTCGCCTCGGTCTGGGATGTCGCTGAATCCGAAGCTGTACAGCACCATCGCTCCCAGCAGAATCACGAGAGCGGCAGTGAGAGCGATGCCTCGAAAGGTGCGGCCCACCCCCCCGATACCAAATTCATCCAGGGCCTGACCACGGTCCAGCCGTCGTCGTAGGCCAGTTCCCTGCACCACGAAGCCCTGCAGGAACGTTGTGATGGCCATCAGCCCGAGACCTCCCGAGAGGATCATCAGAGCAAGAACCGCCTGGCCGAAGCCGGTGAGATCCGTGCCGATGTCAATGATCGAAAGACCGGTCACGGTGATGGCGGAAGTCGCCGTGAACAGCGCTTCCCAGAGCCCCACATTGCTGCCTGAGCACAACGGTGTGGACAGAAGAATGGTGCCGATCACGATCACCAGTAATCCGGTCACCACCGTGAATTGCGGCACCGTCAGGCGCCGTTGCCAACCCTGGCTGCGTTTCAACGCATTGCGAAGGGGCACTGAGTTCGGTGAGGGCGGTTGTGAAGCCACTGTTGATCACGATGCGCCATAGCGCCACAGGATCAGGGCCGGAACAAGCACGGTCATGATCAGGGTCAGCCCTAGGCCGTAGCGGGTGACATCGAGGAAGCGGTAGCGGCCTGGACCAAACACCATCAAATTGGTCTGGTAGCCCACAGGCGTCAGGAACGATTGGCTGGCGCCGAACAGCACAGTGATCAGCAGGGCCGTTGGCGGCAGCGCAAGAGTGGGGGCCAACTGAACGGCGACGGGGGCCAGCAGGGCCACCGATGCAGCGTTGCTCATGACCTGAGTCAGCAGTGTTGTGCCTACAAAGATCAGCATCAGGGATCCATAGGTGGACCAGCCTTCCAGCAGTCGTTCCAGTCCCCC
Source organism: Synechococcus sp. AG-679-D13 (assembly GCA_003210735.1). Taxonomy (GTDB): domain Bacteria; phylum Cyanobacteriota; class Cyanobacteriia; order PCC-6307; family Cyanobiaceae; genus Parasynechococcus. The sequence goes on along the minus strand of QCUM01000007.1, from coordinate 3,902 downwards.
GGCGAGACCATCGGCCAGGCCGGTGCTCTTCAGAGCAGCGCTGAAGCTGGACAGAGATCCCAACAGCAGAATCACGTCAAGGCGGATAGCGCGCTGCAGTTCTCCAGGGCGGAGACAGCCGCTTGCGACAACAGCGACGGTGGCCAGTAAAACCGAGCCCACCAGCGGTACTGGCGTCAGGGTGGGAAGCAGGAGCATCAGCACGGCGATGCTGATCACCAACGGCTTGCGTCGCACCGTCGGCAAGTCATCTTCGAGTCGGTCGAGCACCAGCAGATCATTGCTGGCCTGAAGGCCTCGGATGGAATCGAGGGGTGCCTGGAGCAGCAGCACGTCTCCCTCGCGCAGCACCGCCTGACCCAGGCGCTCCTGCACAGTCTCCTGACCGCGGCGAAGGGCCAAAACCGTGGCGTTGTGGCGTTGGCGGAAGCGGAGTTCACGCAGGCTTGCGCCGGCCAGGGTTGAGCCTGCCGGAAGCAGAACCTCCACGGTTCTCTGGCCGCTGGTTTCGCCTTGATCGAAGTTGAACCCAGCGTTGCGGCCCTGGGTGGTGAGCTGAATGGTGTGATCCTGCTGCAGCCTCAGCAGGTCCTCGCGGGTCACCCGCAGCAGTAGGTGATCACCGGCCCGAAGCTTGCGGTCCGCAAGGGGTGGCAACAGGCGTTCGTCCCCCCGCTGAAGCTCCAGCACATCCACGTCGAACCGGCGCTGCAGCCGACTGTTGTGCAGGGAGACTCCCACCAGTTCGGAATTCAATGGGATGGTCACTTCCGTGCAGTAACCGCTGCTGCGTGGCGATAAGCCAAGTTCGTCGCCGTCGCGTCCCCGGTCGGGCAGCAACATCCGGGGAGCCAGCACCAGATAGGCGGCACCGGCTAGCCAGATGGGCACGCTGATCAGGGTGAAACTGAACAGCTCCAGCGAGCCATAGCCCAGCTGCTGGCTGATGTCGCTCACCAGCAGATTCACTGAGCTGCCCAGCAGGGTGAGCGTGCCCCCCAGCACCGTGGAAAAGGAGAGTGGCAACAGCACCCGGGATGGTGAGATTCCGCGGCGATGGCACCAGTTCTCCATCACAGGCAACAGGGATGCCACCACCGGCGTGTTGGGAACGATTCCGGAAACCGGTGCGATCACGAAGGCCATCAGGGCGATCAGCCGCCGCGGCGATCGGATGCGATCCGATGCAATCAAAGCCCGCAGACGATCCAGAGCACCGCTCTTGAACAGTGCCGCGGAAACGGGAAACAGACCCATCAGGGTGATCAGGGCCGGACTGCCGAAGCCGGCCAGTGCCTCCGGCGGCGTCAGCACCCCGGTGGCGATGAGCAATCCCAAGCTGAGCAGGCCGGTGAGCTCGGGTGCCAGGGCCCCGCTGATGAACAGCCCGACCGCCAGCAACAGGACGGCCAGGGTGATCAGTGCCTCGGGATCATGTAACGCACCAATCAGCTCGGCCATTCGTGCGGCGGCCCTTCTGTCTCTGGCGTTGATTCTGCCCTGGGATCGAAAAACTGGTCACGCAGCCAGTCCTGGAGTCCTTTCAATCCATCCCCCCGTTTGGCCGACAGAAACAAGGTTTGAGGTTCTTCCCGGCGGATGGTTTCAATCGCCTCGAGCGGGCAGCGATCAATCTGATTGGCCACCACCCTTCGCAGGGCCTCGCTGCCGAGGGAATCCAGCAAACGGTGCACGGTGGCAAGCTGCCCAGGCCAGTCGGTATCAGCCAGATCCACCACCAGAAGCAGTAGGTCGGCATCAAGTGCTTCTTCAAGGGTGGCGCGGAACGCTTCCACCAGGGGGGCAGGAAGATCCCTGATGAATCCAACGGTGTCTGTGAGCAGCACCCGATCGGGCCGTTGCCCGGGACAGGGCAGCTCCAGCCGTCGTGTGGTCGGATCGAGCGTGGCAAAAAGCTTGTTCTCCGCCAGGACCCGGTCGGACTCCCGACGCCCACAGAGGGCATTCAACAGGCTGGACTTGCCGGCATTGGTGTAACCGACAAGGGCAACGCGGGGCATGTTTCGGCGTTGATCCCTCAGGCGACTGCGATGTCGCTGCAGCTGTTGCTGGTCCCGCATCAGTCGCTCGATCCGGCGGCTGATGGCGCGGCGATCTTTTTCCAATTGTGTTTCCCCCGGCCCTCGGGTGCCGATGCCGCCGCCTTGCCGGGACAGGCTGCTCCCCCGGCCCAGAAGCCGAGGCAGGCGATAGCGCAACTGCGCCAGTTCCACCTGCAACCGGCCGGCGGCACTGCCAGCCCGCTGGGCAAAAATGTCGAGGATCAGTTCGCTGCGATCGGATACGGGGCATTCGAGCAACCGCTCCAGATTGCGAGCCTGCACCGGCGTCAATTCCCGATCGGTCACCACCAGGGATGCACCGCTGCGGCGCACCTCCAGCGCAGCTTCCTGCAGTTTTCCTGTTCCCCAGAGCGTTTGGGGATTGGCGCTACCGGAGCGTTGGTTGATCACCGCCACCGGCCGGGCTCCTGCGCTGCGGACCAGACCTTCCAGTTCCGCCAGCTCTCTTTCCCCGCGCAATCGGTCGCTGTCCGTCAGGGTCAGCAGCAGCACCGTTTCCTCAGCGCTTTGGCTTGAGCGGCTTGCCAGTGCCTCCTGCTGTCCTGCTTTGGCGGTGAAGTCCAACTGGCAGAGGTCGCGCAGATCGCCGCGCTCGAGTGGGTGCCAGCCTTCGGCCGCCTCGCGATCGGGTTGCAGCAGTTCTGCTTGCCGCAGACCATCGGAGCCTGGATTTGGTGCGAAGCGCAACCAGCTGTGGGAGACGAAATCGAGCGCGAGCACGGCATCGGCGCCTGCCGCATGAAGCCCTTGCCGCTGGAAAGGACAGCTCACCAGTCGCCAGCCTCCACTGCTGCGCCGCGGAGATACTGGCAGCTGTTCTCGAAGGTTGTCTGATCCAGCCAGGGGACCCAGCCAGAGCAAGCGACAGAGGCCGCGGCCGTCGAGCACGAGGTGCATCGATAACTCCAGCTCATTCACCAAAGCGGCCAACCGTTCAAGAGTGAGCAGGTCAGCACCACTGTCTTCCGGATGGCGGCGTTGGCTCAGCCGATCAAGTTGTCGCAGTTGCCCGGGGCGCAGGCCTTTGGTTCGTCCGCCGAGGTGAGCTTGTCTCAACGATTCAGCAGCCAGGCCCCAGCCGAGCGCAGGCCCAAGGACATCCCTGGCAGACGGGTGAGGTAAGTGGCACGGCGCAACTTGAAGGCAAGAGGACCCGCCAGGGTGATTCCAAGACCGGTCAAGGTCGCGTCGCCGATCCCAAGGCTGAGCATTTCGCCGCGATCCTGGAACTGAAACGGCTCGGGTTCCTGTCCGGCTGCCATGGCCGCCAATGCGGCTGCAATGGCTTCTCCCTGCTGCATGGCGACCTGAGCGGTACGAGGCCAAGGGGTTTCAGCGTGGTGGGAACCATCTCCAATGGCAAACACGTTGGCTTGTCCGCTGACCCGCAGGTCTGCATTGATGCTGATGCCACTGCGTTCGACCACGGATTCCGGTTTCAGTGGTGGAAGCGATGGTCGGCTGCCGCCACTCCAGATCAGCCCGTCGTGCCGCAGGGTCGTGCCGCCAGCGAGCTGAACCTGGGTCTCTGTGACAGAGGTCACCTTTGTATTGAGATGGAGCCTGACCTGGCGTCGCTCCAAGGCGGCCTGAGCTCTGGAGCGATTGAAGGAACGGCTGCTGGGCAGGATCTCATCACCAATCTCAATCAGGTGAACCAGAGCACTGCCCTCCAGCAGGTCCGCCAGTTTGCAAGCCAGCTCGACACCGGTCGGGCCGGCTCCGACGATCACAAGAGCGGCATCGGATTGACGCTGCTGACGCAAGAGCTGAATCCGTTCCCGCAGAGTGGCGACATCGTTGAGGCTGTGGAACCCC
>QCUM01000006.1 GCA_003210735.1 Synechococcus sp. AG-679-D13 | reverse complement strand
TGATCTCGCCTTTCTCCCAGTCCGCACGACCTGTCTGCTTCGGGAAGAACAGAATTCCCTGCAGGTTGTAGGGATAATCCGTATTGAGATGCACCCAGAGCAGCGGATCACCCTGGAATGGGTACAGATAGTTGTACAGGTCGATGTAGTCCTGATCGGTGAGCTCGCGAGCGCTCTTGCGCCACGGTGCAACCATCTTGTTGATTGTTTCCCCTTCCAGTTGCACCGGCACTGCCATGAAGTCGCAGTAGGTGTTGATCAGGGTTCGGATTCGTGCTGGTTCGAGATATTCCAGCTCTTCATCCATCAAATGAAGAATCACGTCTGTGCCCGGTTGCTCCCGTTCAGCAGCGCTGATGCTGAAATTGGGAGAGCCATCACAGCTCCAGAGCACGGCATCTCCATCCGGGCGAGCTGAGCGTGTAAGCAGGTCGACGCGTTTGGCAACCATGAAGCTCGAATAGAAACCCAGGCCGAAGTGGCCAATGATTGCGTCGTCCTCCTGTTTGTATTTCTCGAGAAAATCCTCAGCGCTGGAAAACGCCACCTGATTGATGTAGCGCTTCACCTCATCGGCTGTCATGCCGATGCCGTTGTCGCTGATGGTCAGGGTCTTGGCCTCACGATCAACCCTGATGCCAATGCAGCCTTCCTCCCCCTCACTGCAATCGCCAGCCATGGCCGCCATGCGGCGTTTGCTGATGGCATCCACACCGTTGCTCACCAGTTCCCGAAGGAAAACCTCATGGCCGGAATAAACGGCCTTTTTGATGATTGGAAAGATGTTCTCGGTGTGGATCTGGATCTGACCCTGTTCGTCCATCACCGCCATGGCTTGCGCGTTAAAAACAGACCATAAGAACGTGCTGCTGACCTCCTCAACCCTCTGGGGAGTGGAGGTCTCCGTACTTCAGCTGTGCAGCGCTTGCTCAACTCACCTTCTGCAGATCCGGGCGTTCCTCGGGAAGGATGGCTCCTTCCACCGGACAAACCTGAAAGCAGATGCCGCAGTCGATGCAGGTGTCGAAATTGATCCAGTAGTAATCCGTTCCCTTCCTGTTCTTGCCCTGGCCCTGATCGATGCAGGCAACCGGGCAGGCATCCATGCAATCCGCGATCCCTTCGCACACATCGGTCACGATGCTGTGAGCCATCAATCGTCCGGGAAGAACTGCAGAGTTTAGGAATCGAGCCAATCCAGTTGGAGATTTTGATTCTGTGCTGTGGTTTCGGCTTCAGCACGGGTGCTGCATGGATGCAGTTCCAGCACGGCACTTCGTCCCTGCTGATGCCAGTGGCGTTGCCGCGCCAGGCCATCTTCGAGCTTTGAGCTGGGGGAGAACGCCACAAGAACTGTGGGTAGGGGCGAGACGGTGCCCTCTCCGCTCAGCAATTCCCGGATCGGATCGATAGCAAAGCTGAACCCTGCCCCAAAAGCGAGTTGGGCAGGAGCACCGCAGCGGCTTACCAAATCGTCGTATCGGCCTCCGCGGGCGATCACAACAGGCGCTGCACTGCCCTCACAAACCAGTTGAAACACCAGGCCGGTGTAGAGCTCGAAGTGGGGTTGGAAGGTTGGGTCCAGCTGGATCGCGATGCCCTGTTCAACAGCGAATGCATCCAGCTGTTTGCAGAGGCGCTCGAGATCGTCGAACAAGTCGGTTGCGCCAAAAATCTGGCGCAGCTCTGAGAGAACCTGTTGCGGAGTTCCGCGGCAGCTCAACAGGTTCAGCAGTGTCGTTCGCAGATCGTCTGAAAGCCCCAACTCGACCAGGGCCAGGCGGTCGAACTGGATCAGGGCCGTTCGCACGGCCTCGCTCAAGTGGTCTGGAACCAGGCTGAGAAGGAGATCCATCAGACCGGTGTGCCCAACCAGCAGCCGGGGGCGGTGCGCTTGAACCAGGCCCAGGGTCTGCACCGATGCCATCAACAGGCTCAGCAGTTCCATCTCCGCTTCGATCGGCTCCACTCCGAACAGTTCAACGCTGGTCTGCAGGTTTTCCTCGATGCAATGACCGCCTTCATCAGCAGCGCGCGACTGGAACACAGTCCCGGATGCCCAGAGCCGAAGCGGCCGGGGACGGGTCGCCAGCCGGGTGCAGGCTGCCCGCGCAATCGAAGCCGTCATCTCCGGTCTCAGACCCAGTGGTTCATCCGCCACCAGTCGCACAATGTCCGAACTGGCAATGGCACCACCCGCCATCAGTGTGTCGAGACGCTCGACCCTTGGAGGGGAGACCTCGTCGTATCCCCACATCCGAAACACGCCGGCAAGTTTTTCGCTGAGTTGCCGATTGGCATCCACTTGACGTGGATTCAGGTCTCTTGCGCCGGCAGCGGGTTGCAGCGCCATGGTCGGATGATTCGTCGACGTTTCAGGATCCCATGGCCGTGACTTCCGGTGCACCGAAATCCATTCCGGAAAGAGGTTTCACCTGGCCAAGAAGCTCAACGATGGCGTTGTGAAGCTTCGGACCTGAAGCCACCACACGTCCTTCCTGCAGGGAAAACGTCTGGCCTTTGTAATCGCTGATCGTTCCTCCAGCGAGTTCCACAAGTGCCACTCCGGCAGCCAGGTCCCAAGGGGAAAGACCGCGCTCCCAGTAACCGTCCTGACGGCCAGCGGCTACGAAAGCCAGATCAACGGCAGCGGCCCCTCCGCGGCGGACGCCCCTGGTGCGATGGGTGAACCAGCAGAACTCGGCATAGTTGTTGTCCAATCGCTCATGCCGGTCGTAGGCGAAGCCCGTTACCAGCAGGGCATCGTCCAACCGCGAGCAATCCGTCACCCGAATGGGTTGATCGTTGCAGTGAGCTCCTAAACCGGGTGCTCCCCAGTAGGTCTCCCGGAGAAAGGGCACAGCGATGGCCCCCAACACGGGCTGCTGTTGATAGGTCAGACCGATTGAAGTGGCAAAGAACGGGTAGCCATGGGCGAAGTTCGTGGTGCCGTCGAGCGGATCGACGCACCAACGCAGACCGTCCTGGGAGCCCTCGGCACCGCTCTCTTCCGCCAGTACCGCGATGGTTGGAGTCTGTTCAGCCAGAACGTCCAGAACGATGCGTTCGGCGGCGAGGTCTGCATTGGTGACCAGATCACCTTGTCGTCCCTTGCTTTCAATCGATGAGAGTTGGCCGTAGTGGCGCATCAGTTCAGCTCCACCTCTCTCGGCGGCTGTGCGAGCGACTTGAACCAGATGGTCGAGCTGCTCGGCTGATAGTTGGGCAGCCTGCGCTGCAGCTGCACAGTTCATCGACGGCATGGCTTCAGTCTCTCCAGGTCTCCAGTTCTTCGAGGGGAATGTCCCGAGTGACTGAACCGCGGCCGAAATGACGACCGAACTGCAGGTCATACACCTCGTCTTCATCCTGTGTTTCCGCTTCCAGCGGAGCGATCGCCCTTGCCACACAGAGAAGGCCGTAGCCACGGGCCCGAAGTTCCCTCGAAAGGCCCATGGCTTCATGTTGATCGAGTTCACCGCTTTGCACCCGCACGGCGCAGCTGGTGCAACAGCCGTTTCGACATGAAAACGGCAAGGGATCACCCTGACGCTCAAAGCTCTGGAGGATGTATTCACCCTCCTCGACAAGGTGGCTGATGGTGCGGTTCTCCTGGCGCCAATGAATGGTGATTCGGTGTCTGGGGCGCATGCAGTGCCGCTGGGAACACCCTGCTACATTGACACTTGCCCCATTCATGCCGGTGGAGAGCTGGCCGAGTGGTCGAAGGCGCAGCACTGGAAATGCTGTATAGGGGCAACTCTATCGAGGGTTCGAATCCCTCGCTCTCCGCTTCTCCGATCCTTAGGGATCGGATTTTTTTTGTCGATGTCCGATTTGTCTTGGCTAGAAATAATGTGCGATTAAATGTTTTCGCGTTAACAGTTGATCTGATTCATTCAGACCCGGTTCAACCGAATCGACCAGACACATAATCTTGCGTTACTTGTTGCTGCGGGGCATTGAAGATCTTTTCAGTCTCATTAAATTCGACCAGGTAACCCACTTTTCCGGTACCCCCTTCCACTGACTCAGCATTGAAAAAGGCGGTCATATCACTGACTCTGACTGCTTGCTGCATGTTGTGAGTAACAATCACAATCGTGAAGCTTTTTTTGAGTTCGTGCATCGTTTCCTCAATCTTCAGGGTCGAGATCGGATCCAGGGCAGAGCATGGTTCATCCATGAGAATGACTTCCGGCTGGATGGCGATCGTTCTTGCAATGCAGAGGCGCTGCTGTTGCCCACCCGATAGGGAATATCCACTTTCATTCAATTTGTCTTTGCACTCATCCCATACAGCTGCCTGGCGTAGAGATCGCTCCACTAATTCATCCATCTCTCCGGTGTAGCCATTGATCCTGGCGCCGAATGCGATGTTTTCATAAATACTTTTAGGGAATGGATTGGGTTGTTGAAACACCATTCCGATGCGACGACGGACCTCTACCGGATCAACATTGGGTCCGTAGAGATCAACCCCGTCAAACAAAACACGGCCTTTGAGCGTGCACCCTTCAATCAAGTCGTTCATCCGGTTCAGCGCCCGCAAAACCGTTGACTTGCCACAGCCTGATGGCCCGATGAAAGCCGTTACTTTCCCTTTTGGAATATCGCAGAACACGCTCTTGACGGCTTCGTTGGATCCATAGCTGATGGTCGCGTTCTGCAGCGAAAGTACGGGCTCGTCGACCAGCTCGATCTCCTCTGTTTGGTTGGTGGAAAGTGTCATGGCTGAGAACAGTTACTGGTGAGAAGATTGCAAGCTGAATGGTGTTGATGATTATTGATCATCTTGATGCGAATCGGCCCAGCCAGCGGGACAATAAATTGAGGAATAGAATCATTGCCACGAGTACAAAGGATGCTGACCATGCGAGCTGGTTGTGAAATTCATAGGGCATGATCGCGAAGTTGTAAATAAGAACCGAGAGGGATGCAATCGGTGCAAGTAATCCATCTCCGCTGATTAAGTCCGACCAATAGGGAGAAAATAAAGCTGTAAAAATAAGAGGTGCAGTTTCTCCAGCAGCCCTTGCGATGGAGAGCACCACGCCGGTTGCAATGGGGGTAAAAGCTGTCGGCAATGTAATCCGTGCGATCATCACAAAACGGGATGCACCAATCCCAAGTGCAGCGCGGCGTAGATCATCGGGTACAAGTTTGAGCCCTTCGTCGGTGGTTTTGATCACGGTTGGCAACATCAAGATCGCCAGAGCCATTCCTCCTGCCAGGGCGCTGTATGCATTTCCGAAGAGCACCCGGCTCGTCACGATTGTGCCGTAAATGAATACACCCGCGATGATTGATGGCACTCCCGATAACACATTGGTGCCAAAGCGTATGAACTGTGCGAACCACCCACTGCGTGAATATTCAGCTAGATAAATTCCACCACCCACGCCAACCGGAATTGCAATCAATGCGGCGACGAGGGTTACAACCAGTGTGCCGACAATTGCATTGGCAATCCCACCACCCTCCAAACCAGGCGGTGGGGGAAGTTCGGTAAACAAGTTAAGGCTGATGGTGCTGCCCCCCTTGATCAACACGTAACCAAGAACAAGGACCAGCGGCAGAACAGCAATGCCTGAAAAAATGGCGGCTACAACCGTGAGGACACGACTGCCGACATTGCGTGCCGCCCTTGGTTGGTAGGAGAGATCTGGCAGACCGTCTGTTGTGCGTCGAGAGGATGTGAAGGACATATCAGTACTTGAGGCTGAGACGTTTCACCAACCACCGAGCCATCACATTGACCCCAAGGGTCAGGACAATCAACACGAATGCTGCATACATGAGCGATGACACCTGTGAACCATCCGCTTCGCCGAACTGATTGGCAAGCATTGCGGCAATGGTGTTGCCGGGAGCCAGCAGTGAAAAGCTGAAATTGTTGGAATTGCCGATGATCATCGTGACGGCCATGGTTTCGCCCATGGCTCGACCGAGGGCAAGCATCACACCGCCGACGATGCCTGAGACAGCTGCCGGAAGAATCACGTTGATGATGGCCCCCCAACGGGTGGTTCCAACGCCATACGCGGCCTGGCGCAGTTTCCCTGGAACCTGATTGAGAGAGTCTCTGGAAATGGCAGTGATGATCGGAAGGATCATCACGACCAGAATCAATACTGCAGGGATCGTTCCGGGTCCCATCGGCGGGGTGCTGAACATCGGCAACCAATGGAAAGCCGTGTGCAGGAACTCGAGAGCTGGCCTGATGAACGGCTCCATCACAAAGATGGCCCACAGTCCCAGCACCACTGAGGGGATCGCTGCAAGCAGCTCAACCATCAGACCTAGCAGGTTGCGGATGCTTTGGGGAATGATGTTTTCGGTGATGAAAATGGCCGTTCCCACCCCCAGCGGCACCGCGATGATGAGAGACAACAGTGAGGTGAGCAACGTGCCGTAAATGGCAGCGCCGGCACCGTATTCATCATCAACCGGATTCCAGTTGGAGGTCACCAGAAACTCCAACCCATATCGACCCATTGATTCCAGACTGCCCTGGAAGACAACGATCAAAATTGCAAAAAGAACAACTGCGACGACAGAAGCCAGGGCAATGGTGATGTTTTTGAAACCAAGGTCGACCAACTTTTCTGCAAAAGGTCGGTTTCGAAGTCGATACAGGTGGTCCTGATCCGGAGCCATTCCCGCGATGTCATGACCCCTTCAAGTTATCGACTTATCCGTCCAATCTCACTAAGGCTGGTTTAAGGCCGCAATCCACTTTGAGTGCACTGGTCTGGTCGCTCTGGAACCGGCCGTTAACTTGGATGTTCAAAGGCTGTCGGTATGGGCCGGATCGTTGGAATCGACCTGGGAACGACCAACTCGGTTGTGGCAGTTCTCGAGGCTGGCCGTCCCCATGTGATCGCCAATGCTGAAGGCGGCCGTACAACACCTTCAGTGGTGGGGTACAGCAAGGATCAGGAGCTCGTTGTCGGTCAGCTCGCCCGACGCCAGCTGGTGCTCAGCCCACGCAACACGTTCTCCAATCTCAAACGCTTTGTTGGACGGGACTGGGACGAACTCGAAGACAGCAGTCTGTCGGTTCCATACACCGTTCGTGCCAACGATCGAGGCCAGGTCCGGGTGCCCTGCCCAGTCACGGAACGGGAGTACGCACCCGAGGAACTTGTGGCCAGCATCATCCGCAAACTGGTCGATGACGCGAGCACCTATTTGGGTGAACCTGTCGAAGCGGCGGTGGTCACCGTTCCTGCGTACTTCAATGATGCCCAGCGACAGGCCACCAGGGATGCCGGCCGTCTCGCTGGTATTTCAGTTGAGCGGATCCTCAATGAACCCACAGCAGCGGCCCTTGCCTACGGCTTCGACAGAAGTGCGGTTCGTCGAGCGTTGGTGTTTGACCTGGGTGGTGGAACCTTCGATGTCTCTCTGCTGCGAATTGCCAACGGCGTTTTCGATGTAAAAGCCACCAACGGTGACACCCAGCTGGGGGGAAATGATTTCGATCAACGCATCGTTGATTGGCTGGCTGATGCTTTTGAAAAAGAGCATGGCGTGGACCTTCGGCGTGATCGTCAGGCCCTTCAGCGCCTAACCGAAGCGGCTGAGAAGGCGAAGCAGGAGTTGTCGGGCGTGATGAGTACACCCATCTCATTGCCGTTCATCGCTACCGGTAACGACGGGCCTCTTCATGTTGAAACCAGCCTTGATCGCAGCACCTTTGAGGGCCTCTGCCCGGATTTGCTCGATCGTCTGCTCACTCCGGTGCAGGCGGCACTGCGGGACTCAGGCTGGGCCGCTGATGACATCGATGATGTCGTTCTTGTGGGCGGGGCAACACGCATGCCGATGGTGCAGCAGCTGGTGCGAACGCTGGTTCCGCTGGATCCCTGTCAATCGGTCAATCCTGATGAGGTGGTGGCGATTGGTGCCGCGGTCCAGGCAGGGATTCTCACGGGCGAACTTCGGGATCTGCTTCTGAATGACGTCACACCTCTCTCCCTTGGGCTGGAGACAGTTGGTGGGTTGATGAAGGTTTTGATTCCCAGGAACACTCCCATCCCGGTGCGTCAGTCGGATGTTTTCAGCACCTCAGAGACCAATCAGTCCTCCGTTGAAATTCACGTGTGGCAAGGGGAGCGTCAGATGGCGGCTGATAACAAATCCCTGGGACGGTTCCGCCTTTCCGGGATTCCTCCCGCCCCGCGCGGCGTTCCTCAGGTGCAGGTGGCCTTCGATATCGATGCCAACGGTCTGCTGCAGGTCAGTGCGACGGACCGCACCACGGGCCGCAAGCAATCGGTATCCATCCAGGGCGGATCCAATCTCAATGAAGAGGAGGTGACAGCTCTGCTGGCGGAGGCGGAAGCCCGGGCCGATGAAGACCGCCGCAAACGCAACCAGATCGAACGCAGCAACCGCGCTCAGACGCTTGTCGCTCAGGCGGAACGTCGTTTACGCGATGCTGCCCTTGAGTTGGGTCCCTATGGAGCGGAGAGGCAACAGCGCGCGGTGGAAATGGCGATGCGCGATGTGCAGGACTGTCTCGCCCAGGACGACCTTCAGGAACTCGATCTCTGTGTGAGCGGACTGGAAGAAGCTCTGTTTGGTCTGAACCGTCGTCTGTCGGCGGAGCGACAGGTGGATGGCAATCCCTTACAGGGAATTCGCAGCACCCTCGGATCCCTCAAGGACGAGCTGTTTGCTGACGACTGGGAGGATGACCCGTGGGCTGCCCCCAGTCGCGGCCCCCGCGATCGGGGCATGAGTCGACGGGATTCCGATCCCTGGGACGATGACTTCTACCGCTGATCCTGATTACTGGTCGCTTCTGGGGCTTCGGGCTGACGCCGGCGCCGACCAGATGAAGCGGGCGTTCAGGCGTGAGGCACGGCGCTGGCATCCCGATCTCAACGGCAATGACCCTGTCGCCGAGGAACGGTTCAAGCTCGTTAATGAGGCCTATGCCGTCCTGAGTGATCCGAGACGTCGCCGCGCCTGGGAGCAGGGTGTTGATGGTGCTGGCTCCGTGGCTGCAGACCCTTTTGCCACGGGATTTCCGTCATTTGAAGAGTATCTCGATGCTGTTCTTGGTCTGCCGGTGGATCCCAAGCCGTGGCCCCAGGACCCGCCCGACCGGACGGTGGAACCACCCGTAGCCTCTCCGCCGCCACCGCCGCCGGTGCGCGCTGATGAGGATGTCGAATCAGTGGTTGATCTCACTCCCGAGCAGGCTCTTCATGGCACCACGGTGGAACTGAGCCTTGCCGATGGAACGGTGATTGAGCTTCAGACCCCTCCTCAGGCTGGTGATGGATGGCGTTTACGACTGGAAGGTGTTGCTGCTGGGGGGCGCGACCACTTTCTCCAGCTGCGGGTGGTGACGCCGGAGGGTCTCCGTATTGATGGTCTGAGAGTTCACTACCGCCTGGAGCTGTTTCCACCGGATGCGGCCCTTGGGTGTGCGGTCGATGTTCCAACGTTGGATGGAACGGTCACGCTTCAGGTTCCACCGGGCTCTTCCAGTGGACGCCTGCTGCGTCTCCGCGGTCGTGGACTGCAGGATGAGACCGATGAACGCTGTGGCGATCAACTGGTTGAGATCGTTGTGGTGATCCCAGCCGATCTCGGTGATGCGGAATGTGCGCTGTACAGGCGACTGCAGGAGCTTGCCGCCGAAGCCGATCAGCTTTGAATTGGATCGATGAGAGACTCCGGATTGTTCCGGACCACTGCCGATGCGCGTCAACGTGTTGCTGTTCGATGCCGGTACCGACAGCGAAGGCATCCATTCCCTGGAGATCTCCGGACGAACTGTGGTGCTGTTGTTCGAGAACAGTGAAGACGCTGAGCGTTATGCAGGGCTTCTCGAAGCTCAGGATTTTCCCGTTCCCACGGTGGAATCACTTGAAAAAGAAGATGTGGAGTTTTTCTGTCGTGAAGCCGGTTATGAGGCTCGTTTCATCGAATCCGGTTTCGTGCCCGAATCCGATGAAGAGCGCATGTTCATGGCTCCTCCAGAGGCCAATCGTGATGTGAGCAACTGGAAGGAATCTGAGGATGAGACCGCAGAGTCGACGGAAGTCTCCGATTCCTCTCCGCCTGAACCAGGGGATAACCCGGAACTCGATGCACTCCGGCGCCGACTGGAGGGGCTGCTCTGAATCCATGGCTGGTTTCGATCCATCCCTTCAACCTTCGGACTCCCGCGGTCATCTGCTGACCGAGCAGAGCAACGAGCGCAGCTCAGAGCTGGATCAGCTCGATACGACCGCGCTGGTGAACCTTTTTGTGGAGGAGGACCGACGGCCTCAGGAGGCCGTTTCCGCTGCATCGCCTGTTCTTGTCAACGCGGTGGACGGCATTGTCGATCGTCTGCGCAGAGGCGGGAGGCTGTTCTATCTCGGGGCTGGCACCTCAGGTCGACTGGGTGTTCTCGATGCTGCGGAATGCCCCCCGACCTTCTGCAGCGATCCGCAGCTGGTGCAGGGCGTGCTGGCGGGTGGCGCCCCCGCTCTGTTGCGCAGCTCGGAGGGCCTTGAGGATCTGGAGGACGCCGGTCGGGCGGATCTGGAGGAACGTGGTTTCTGCTCCGATGATTGCCTTGTTGGGATCGCCGCCGGTGGCACGACGCCCTACGTCCGCGGCGGACTTCGCTATGCCAAGACGCTCGGAGCTTTGGCGATTGCCATGGCCTGTGTTCCCGCCGAGCAAGCTCCCCTGCCCTGTGACCTCGACATCCGTCTGTTGACGGGGCCGGAACTTCTGACTGGGTCGACCCGATTGAAGGCCGGGACCGCCACCAAAATGGCCCTCAACATCCTCTCCACAGGAGTGATGGTGCGTCTCGGAAAGGTGTATGGCAATCGGATGGTCGATGTGTCGGCCAGCAACAGCAAACTGGTCGACCGCTCCCTGCGCATCCTTCAGGATCTTGCCGCCGTTGATCGCGGCCATGGATTGCAGCTGTTGAACGATGCCGAGGGTTCGGTCAAGACCGCTCTGGTGATGGCTGCTGCCGGTCTGTCCGTGGATCAGGCCAAGAGCCTTCTTCAGCAGCATGATCAGCAGCTGCGTCCTGCACTTCAATCCTGTGGTGCCAGTCTTTCTCAGCCCTGATTCGCTGGAGCTGGTGCCCAATAGGGCTGGACGAACAGATCCAGACGTTGGCGGGTTTCCATCGGCACCTGGTCCGGGGGTGTGATCAGCGCCTGTGCCAGAGCCTGATGGGCCTCGGAGGCCGGCCGATCCAAAGCGATCTGACGCATCAGTTCATTCAGGATTGGTTCGGTGGCTTTGGCATTGGCCTGCAGATTGCCGATCACCATCTCAACGCTCACCGCCTCATGCTCGGTGTGCCAGCAGTCGAAGTCGGTGACCATGCTCAGCGAGGCATAGGCCAGTTCCGCCTCACGCGCCAGCCGAGCTTCGGTGTGGTTGGTCATCCCGATCACCGAGCATCCCCAGCTTCTGTAAAGCTCGCTCTC
This sequence comes from Synechococcus sp. AG-679-D13, assembly GCA_003210735.1. Classification (GTDB taxonomy): domain Bacteria; phylum Cyanobacteriota; class Cyanobacteriia; order PCC-6307; family Cyanobiaceae; genus Parasynechococcus. Next base: position 69,291 of record QCUM01000006.1, on the reverse strand, counting down.
TGCACGGGTGGAGAAGGCAGGTCCCTCCATGCAGAGGTAGGTTCCACCACGGTGGAGCCGATGGCCGCTTGGAATCTCCGCCTCCGCCGCATTCGCCAGCAGGGCACTCAGTTTTGGGCAGAAGGGATCCGCCAGGCTGACGTGGGCAACACACCCTTCGCCGAAAAATGACTGCGGCCGCTGATGGGTGCGATCGATGAACTGGGAAGGAACCACCATGTCCCTCGGTCGCAGATGCTCCTGGAGAGATCCCACGGCCGAGACCGAGATCAGCCAGCGAACTCCCAGCTTCCGCATGGCCCAGATATTGGCTCGGTAGGGGACCTCACTGGGGAGCAGGTGATGGTGGCATCCGTGCCGGGCCAGAAAAACGGTTTCAACACCTTCAAGCGTTCCGACCCGCAAAGCATCCGATGGACTGCCGAAGGGTGTTTCGAGCCTGATTTCCTTGGCCTGCTTGAGGCCTGGCATTCCATACAAACCGCTGCCGCCAATCACACCGACGCGGGCTTGGGAGAGGTCGGGCATACGCGGCGTCTCTTTACACTCCAATTTTGCTCGCGCCACCATGACCAAGGCCTTGATGGATACCGAAGCAGGCCTGATCGAGCTCGAGCTGTTCGAGACCGATGCACCCAAGACGGTCGCCAATTTTGTGAAGCTTGCGAAGGATGGCTTCTATGACGGTCTTGCCTTTCACCGTGTGATTCCTGGCTTCATGGCTCAGGGCGGTTGCCCCAACAGTCGTGAGGGTGCCCGCGGAATGGCTGGTACCGGAGGACCGGGCTATGAGATCAATTGTGAGATCAATACCCAGAAGCACCAGGCTGGAACGCTTGCGATGGCGCATGCCGGCCGCAACACCGGCGGATCGCAGTTCTACATCTGCTACGAGGCTCAGCCCCACCTCGATGGCGTGCACACCGTTTTCGGGCTCACCGGAAATATGGATGTCGTGCTGAAGCTGACCAATGGTTCCCGCATCAACAAGGTGACGGTTCAGGAGGGCTGATCAGCTCCGTTTCCAGTGCAGCAGTGAGGGGCCGTTTTCCAACAACCCGTCACTGCTGCTGTTCAGCAGATCCTTGAGCTGACGTTCGACCCTCTCCAGGGTCTGGGGCGGATGCAGTGCCATGCGTTCGGTCGGGACTCGCATCAATCCAACCCGTTCTGTTGCTGCCATGGCAGCGATCTTGCGAATCATGCCTGAAGCGTCCCTGGCGTCAGGGGAGAGCTTCCAGACGAACTGAGGCCGATCCCACAGCGCCAGAAGCCGTGGTTCATGCAGAGCTTCAAGACTGAAACCACAGGCCTGGGCGATGGCTTCAACCTCGATCCGAACGGTGGACCAGTTCTCAGGGCCAACGTTCACTGCGAGTGCCAGAACCATGCATGGGTTTTCGGACTCAAACAAGTGACCGAGTTTTTCCCGCTTTGTTTCCAGATAACTCGCGTTGTGGGCGCCAGGGTCCATGACCAGTGGGACCCGTTCCTCCACGTTCAGTCCATAACCGCCAAGACCTGCGATTTTGCGTGGGTTATTGGTCAAGAGCCTGAGGCGGTGAATGCCGAGATCCGACAGGATTTGTGCGCCAACGCCGTAATTGCGTAGATCGGCAGGAAAGCCAAGCCGTTCATTGGCTTCAACCGTGTCCAGCCCCGCCTCCTGGAGGCTGTAGGCCTTCATTTTGTTGATGAGTCCGATCCCGCGGCCCTCCTGGCGCAGGTAAACCACAACGCCTTCCCCCTCTGTTTCGATCTGACGCAGTGCGCCTTCCAGCTGAGGGCGACAGTCGCATCGCAGGGATCCGAAAGCATCACCGGTGAGGCATTCGGAATGCATCCGCACCAGGACTGGCTCGGTCAACGCATTGGGATCACCTTTGATGATCGCGAGATGCTCGCTGCCATCGAGCTCGTTCTGGTAGCCCACCATTTTGAAGGTGCCGAACTGGCTGGGTAGATCCGCCTGAGCCTTTCGTTTCACGAACCGCTCATTGTCCAGCCTGTAGCTGATCAAATCCGCAATGCTGATCAGCTTGAGACCCCAGCGATCGGCGTAGGTCCGCAGTTCCGGCAGGCGGGCCATGGACCCATCCTGGTTCTGGATTTCGCAAATCACGCCGGAGGGGGTGAGACCTGCCAACTGGGACAGGTCCACGGCTGCCTCGGTATGACCAGCGCGTTTCAGAACGCCGCCTGGCTTTGCCCGCAGCGGAAAGATATGCCCAGGTCGACGCAGCTCCGCGGGGCGGGTGGCTGGATTGAGGGCGACCTGAATGGTGGCGGCACGGTCTTCAGCGGAAATGCCGGTGGTTACACCGTGTTCAATGCCAGCGTCGATGCTCACCGTGAAGGCGGTTTCATTGGCATCGGTGTTGCGATCGACCATCAAGGGAAGATCGAGTTCATCAAGCCGCTGGCCCTCCATCGCCAGACAAATCAATCCACGCGCTTCGGTGGCCATGAAGTTGATGGCTTCAGGCGTAGCGAACTGGGCCGCGCAGATCAGATCTCCTTCATTTTCCCGTTGTTCGTCATCCACCACAACGATGCAGGCACCATTGCGAATGTCCGCCAAAGCATCAGCGATGGAATCGAAGCGGATCGGCTGTTCCGATCGGGGCGCAGCGATGGAGTCCAGAGTCCCGATTCTTAAGGATTATCTTCATTATTCATGATCGCCATCTGTACGATCGAGCGTTGGTAGTTGGTATCGATGGCGGGTAGCAAATGGTCTGCGGTGGAGGGCATGGCAGCTGCTACTGCTTCCCGGGTTGCCGTCATCGGTGCCTCCGGCTACGGGGGGCTCCAGACCATTCGTCTGCTCCAAGGACATCCCTCTCTCTCCGTCTCATTTCTGGGTGGTGAGCGCAGCGCCGGGCAACGATGGAGTTCGGTGTGCTCCTTTCTGCCGCTTCCAGATGATCCGCGCATCGAATCCGCCGATCCTGACCGCATCGCAGAGGCGGCTGATTTCGCTGTTCTCAGCCTCCCCAATGGTCTGGCCTGTCAGATGGCTCCCCAGCTCATTGAGCGCGGGGTGCGGGTTGTCGATCTGTCAGCTGACTTCCGTTATCGCTCCTTAGACCAGTGGAAACAGGTCTATGCCCAGGAGGCCAAGGGCCTTCAGCGCAACGATGCAGACCTCTGTCGCAGTGCCGTCTACGGCCTTCCTGAATGGCACGGTCCCGCCATCGCTGAGGCATCCCTGGTGGCTGCTCCGGGCTGTTTTCCCACAGCCAGCCTGCTGCCGTTGCTTCCGTTCCTGAAACAGGGGCTGATCGATACCGATGGAATTGTCATCGACGCCAAGACAGGCACCTCCGGCGGCGGGAGGGTTCCGAAGGAGGCGATGTTGCTGGCAGAGGCCTCGGAGTCAATCGCTCCCTACGGCGTGATCGGCCATCGCCACACGTCCGAGATTGAACAGATGGCCCAGGACGTGGCCGGTCAGGAGATTCAGCTTCAATTCACACCGCATCTGGTGCCGATGGTGCGGGGTCTGTTGTCGACCGTTTATGCCCGGCTACGCGACCCAGGTCTGACGGCGGAGGATTGCACCACGGTTCTTGAGGCCGTGTATCGGCATCATTCCTGTGTTTCGGTGCTTCCGGTGGGAACGTATCCCGCCACCAAATGGGCTCGAAACAGCAACCGGGCTTTGCTGTCTGTTCAGGTGGACACCCGCACCGGCCGGCTCATCTTGATGAGTGCCATCGACAATCTGATCAAGGGTCAGGCCGGGCAAGGGCTTCAGTGCCTCAACTTGATGGCGGGACTGCCATCGGAAACCGGACTACCCCAACAGGGTTTCTATCCCTGACGCCAGACCGGAATCATCGCGTTGATCGCCTCCGGCAGAAGGCGATGCTCCGCTTGATGAACCCTCTCCGCGAGGCTGGTGTGAGTGTCCCTCTCCTCCACAGGTACAGCGGCCTGGGCAAGGATCGGACCACCATCGAGCTCAGCGGTCACCAAATGCACGCTGCAACCGGTGATCTTCACTCCGGCAGCCAGTGCCTGGCCGATTCCATCGAGACCCTTGAAGCTCGGCAACAAGGATGGGTGAATGTTCACCAGTCGATCGGCAAAGCCGTTGATCAGCACAGGGGTGACGATTCGCATCCAGCCCGCCATCACAATCACCTCAACGGCAGCGGATCGGAAGCAGTCCACCAAGGCCTGATCGAGACGCTCGCGCTCCTTCAGGACCCTGTGATCCAGCACCGTGCATGGAATACCAAGTCGTTGGGCCCGCTGCTGGGCTCCGCAGCCTGGGTTGTTCACCACCAGCAGCCTGATCTCCGCAGCCAGAGTTCCGGCGTCAATCGCCTGAGCCAGCGCCTCGAAATTGCTTCCGTTTCCAGACGCCATCACGCCGATGCGCAGAGGGGTCTGGTCGGATTGATTCTGCTGGCTAGGGTCTGAAAAAGCGGGCATCCGGCTCATGTCCCATCTATCCATCCTGCCCACCGTTTACACCCGTGCGGATCTGCTCGAGGCTTCGCTGCGTGATGAAGGCTTCAACGTTGTCGTTGGCGGATTAATGTCTCGTTTCGGCAGCGATCCTTTGTTGGTGGATCTGTTGGCTGGGCTAGAAGATTCCCCTTCCCTTGGATGGATCGTCGGCAGCGACGGGGTTTTAACCATGGTGGGAGATCTGCAGCGGATCGCACGGCACCATGGTCTGGAGGGAAGACTGCAACGGGTTGCCCGGCGTTATGCCCTGCGTTCGGCACTCGATGCTGCTGAACAGTTCACACCCGGAATTCAGGTGATGCTGGAGCCGTCCTGATGCGTCGGTTCCTGTGAACATCAATCTGGACCTGCGCCGGGCTCAGGACCAGTCGATTTCGGTCAGCCTCGAGTGGACACCTCTCGTGACGCGTCAGGTTCTGCAGTTCCCGCTGTGGACCCCTGGTTCATACACGGTGCGTGACCCGGCGCAGCACCTCAACAGTCTTGAGCTTCGATCCGCCTCCGGTGTGCAGCCGCTGCAGCGGCTCGCCCCCAACCGCTGGCTGGCTGAGCTCCCTGATCTTTCGCCGCTGCGCCTCACGTACCAGCTGGAGGCCAGGGATCTCACCGTGCGGACCGCTTATCTGGATTCCGATTTCGCGTCCCTCAGCCCAGCTGCAGTGGTGATGGAAGTTGAGGGGTTTCGCTGGGAGCAACACATCCTTTCCCTGACCATTCCGGATCACTGGAATGGTCACTGTCCTCTGCCATCAACCGACAGCGGCTGGGTCGCGTCCGATTTCGATGCGTTGATCGACAGCCCGATCCACGCAGGGCCTTTCATGGCCCGTTGCTTTGAAGTGCAAGGGCATCGCCATGAGCTTCTGCTCATCGGTGAACCACCCCACGGTTGGCCGGCAACCTTCCAAGCTGATGTTGAACGGGTGTGCGAAGCCACCTGCCTGCTGATGGACACTCCACCGCCAGCGGGAGATCGCTATCAGCTTGTGATTCAGATGCTCGACAGCGGCTACGGCGGTCTGGAGCACGATCACAGTTCGGTTCTGCAGTTCAACTGGGCCGGTCTTGCCAAGAAGGATGGCTACCGACAACTGCTTCAGCTGGTGGGCCATGAATATCTCCACCAGTGGAATGTTCGGCGACTGCGACCCATCGAATATCGCCCTTATGACTACGGCCGTTCCATCGTCAGTGAAGGGCTCTGGTTCGCAGAGGGAATCACAAGCTATTTCGATCTGGCTTTGCCGCTGATCGCCGGTTGCAGCGACCGCTCGATGCTGCTCAACGATCTCGGGGAGGAGTTGTCACGGGTGTTGATGACCCCCGGTCGACGGCTTCAGTCCCTTTCGGACAGCGCTCAGGAAGCCTGGATCAAGCTCTACAAGTCATCGGTGGTTTCGCCTGACAGTCAGGTCAGCTACTACCGCCTGGGAGCAGCCACGGCATTTTGTCTCGATGTTCGCCTTCGTGCTGTTGGCAGCTCGCTTGCTGATTTGCTTCGCAGCCTCTGGCAGACCCACGGCAAAAACCATCGCGGCTTCCACCGCCGTGATCTGGCTGCATGGCTCAATCCATTGGAACCACAGCTGGCCATCGATCTGGATCTCTGGCTGGATCAAACCGATTCGTTGCCTCTGCACAACTGCCTCGCCATGATCGGTGCCCGTCTTGATCCCGTACCACTGCGACATCCCCACCATGGACTCACCCTCGCCGACAGCAACGGTCGTGTGGTGGTTCGTCGGGCCGCCGCAGACAGTCCAGCTCGCGCATCAGGGCTGGTTCCCGGCGATGAATTGATCGCTGTCGACAGCCGCCGACTGCACAGCTCCGAAGATCTTTCTCTCCTGTTGAGTGTCGACTGTCCCGCAACAATCACCTATGCCCGTCGTCGTTGCCTCGCCGAGACCCAGTTGATCGCAACTCAGGGGGTTGATCGTTGGACCCTGGGCTTGGAGTCAGGGGCCAGCCCTGAGCAACAGGACCTGAGAGAGCGATGGTTTCGCTTCCTCTGATCCAGCGTTTCGCTGACGCGACCCGTTGCTGGAGACAGCGACGGTCCTTTGTCGTTGTTGCTGTACTCAGCAGTTCATGTCTTCTGGTGATTGCCGGTTGGACCTTTGCGGATCGACGTCTGGATTCCGGCGCTGGAGATCAACCATCCCTGCTTGATCTCCTGGACAGTGTTGGTAAGAGGTCTCGCGATGGGCTGAAGGGTTCACCCTCAGCACCGGGAACCCGTGCCCCGCGTTCTCGTTCCTGGACCTCTCCCCTGGCGCATCAGTGTGAAGGGATCAATCCAACGGTTCTCCAGCGTCTTGAGGGATTGCAGAGCCGTTCATCAACCTGGCGCCGTTCGGTTGAGATTCATCCCACCAATTTCGGTGAACGCGTCCTGCGCGATGCCAATGGTCGATCACTGGATGCATCGCCTCGGGTGGTGGTTCTGCACGAAACCGTTTATGGCATGACCTCGGCGATCAACACCTTCCAGACGCCCCATCCCAGAGATGAGGATCAAGTCAGCTATCACACGCTGATCGGCCTGGACGGCCAGGTGGTCGATCTGGTTAATCCGCTGAAACGGGCTTATGGAGCAGGCTTTTCTGCTTTTCTCGGGGAATGGGCCGTCACCAACGGTGCGTTGAAAGGAAGCGTGAACAACTTTGCGCTGCATCTCAGTCTCGAGACACCTTTTGATGGAGAGAACATGCAGTCGCGCCATTCCGGCTACACCGTTCGTCAGTACGACAGCCTGGCGTTGGTCCTGTCCGGCTGGCTGAACAGCTTCGACCTCCCAGCAGCGTCGATCACCACCCACCGCCACGTGGATCTGGGTGGTGAACGTTCCGATCCCAGGAGTTTCGACTGGTCAGAGCTGCAACTTCGTCTTGCAGCCTTGGGAGATCTCTGCCTGAGCTGAGTCCGTTCAGATCAGCGTTGTCTGCCGACTGCGTCGACTGCTGTAGATCAATCCATGCAGAGCAGGATCCTGCATGTAGCTCAGCACGCGCGTGGGGTAGTCGAGTTTGCCGTTGTGGAGATAGGTCAGCGTTGCGATGGCCTTGGCATCGTCAATCGACCGACTGGCATTGAGCGGCTGATCCGTGCGAAGTCCGAGTTCGCCCTTGAGACGGTGAATTTTGCCAACCAGTACCTCCACGTTGAAGGCCGGATTCAGCAGCTGGTTGCGGGCCCATCTCACTTGAAGGGCGCTGGGTCGTTCCGGCAGGCGCTGCTGGTGAATCAATTCCGTAATCCCCAGCTGAGCGGGGCCCAGGGTTCGGACTAGACCGGAATGGGCAATGAACGGCAGACCTTCGCCGGGTTTGGAGTGCTGGATCTCATCAAAAAGAATCGCTGTCACCAGCATCGGATTCACCCGTTGCAGCCTGGACTGGCGAAGGATCACAGGCTTGAGTTGGCGCAACTGGGCCAGGGTGTTGCTCCGGACCGGCTCAATCCGATCCACTCCTCGGGTCACCAGTTGGGCGAAACGGTGCTGGGGACCGTGGACGCCAAAACGACGCTCGAGCAGCTCCAGTTCATCTGGAGAGAACTGCAGCGGATCCGTGGTGGAGTCAGCTGCACTGGCGAGATCAATCCCACCGGCGGTGGGATTGTCAGGCAACGCTGACAGCTTTTGATGCTCCGGAGACCGGATCGGGGAGCACAACGCGGCGATGGCGATGCCCAGTACTGCGCTGCGGCGCAGGAGGTCTGACATGGAGCTGTGTTGCTGTCCGATGGGAAATCCGACTGAAACTAGCTGTGCTGTCCCATCTGACGGGAAAACGTGTCGATCGTCGATACCTTCGAACTAACTGCTGCCGCAGCACCTGATGAGCTTCCCGGATTTCAGCGTCGACGACGCGAAGACACAGTGGAAGCGTCTCTGCGATCTGCTCTGGTTTCACGATGGGCTGGGCGTCTGGCTTGATGTCAGTCGGATGCGTGTCAATGCAGCGGATTTCGAGCGGCTTGAACCCGGCTTTAAAACGGCATTCGAGGCCATGCAGCAGCTGGAAGCTGGTGCCATCGCCAATCCCGATGAGCAGCGCCAGGTGGGTCATTACTGGCTGCGAGCACCCGAACTCGCTCCCAGTGAAACTGTGGGCAATCACGTCGCCACGGAAATCGATCAGATCGAACAATTCGGCAAGGATGTTCTGAGCGGTGCCATCAAGGCCCCCTGCGGCAAGCCCTTCACCGATGTGCTCTGGATCGGCATCGGTGGGAGCGGTCTCGGTCCGATGCTGATGGTGCGCGCCCTGCAACGTCCCAATGCAGGTATGCCATTCCACTTCTTCGACAATGTCGATCCCGATGGCATGAGCACGGTCCTGGCGGGCCTCGGCGACAGGCTCAAGACCACATTGGTGGTCACTGTGAGCAAGTCCGGCGGGACGCCTGAACCTCACATTGGAATGGAGCAGGCCCGTCTTCGCCTCGATGCAGTCGGCGGTTCCTGGCCGGAACAAGCTGTGGCGATCACGATGGCCGACAGCAAGCTGGATCAGCAGGCCTCTGAGCAGGGCTGGCTGAAGCGGTTCGACATGTTCGACTGGGTGGGTGGTCGCACCAGCATCACCAGTGCGGTTGGTCTTCTGCCTGCGGTTCTGATCGGTTCAGACATCCGTTCCTTCCTCGCGGGTGCTGCCGAGATGGATGTGGCCACGCGTGTTCCGGACCTGCGCCGCAACCCTGCGGCTCTGATGGCGGCTGCCTGGCATGTGGCTGGAGATGGTTGTGGCCGGCGCGACATGGTCGTGTTGCCCTATCGCGATCGCCTCGAGGTTTTCAGTCGTTACCTCCAGCAACTGGTGATGGAGTCACTCGGCAAGCGCCTGGACCGCGATGGCGCTGTCGTGAATCAGGGGATTGCGGTGTATGGCAACAAGGGCTCCACCGATCAACACGCCTATGTGCAGCAGCTCCGAGATGGTGTCGACAACTTTTTTGCGACATTCATCGAGGTGCTTGCCGATGTGGCAGATATTCCGCCGATCAAGGGGGAGTGCTCCGGCGACTTCCTTGGTGGTTTCCTTCAAGGCACCCGCTCAGCCCTCACCGAAGGCGGCCGCCAATCGATGACCATCAGCATGCGTTGTTTTGATGAACGTCGACTCGGCGCCCTGATCGCCCTGTTTGAGCGCGCTGTTGGGCTCTACGGCGAAGTGGTCAATGTGAACGCCTACCACCAGCCCGGTGTTGAGGCTGGGAAGAAAGCAGCTGCAGCAGTTCTCGAGCTCCAGACAAGGGTCGAGGAACTGCTTTCCGATGGTGTGGCCAGAAGCATTGATGATCTTGCTCAAACACTCGGTGAAAATTCCGAGGAGTCGATGTTCATGACCTTGCGCCACCTTGTCGGCAACAATCGCGGCTATGCGGCAGATGGCGACTGGGCCGAGCCGATCACGCTGCGCTTCAGAAAAATCTGAAGCCCTTTGGTTCAGGGAACAAGGTTGACCAGTTTTCCCGGCACAACGATGACGCGGCGTGGAGGTTGTCCATCCAGCCATTTAGAGGCCACCTCGCTGGCAAGCGCCAGTTGTTCCAGCATTGCTTTATCGGCATCGCTGGGAACCTTGATGGTTCCCCTCACCTTGCCTTTCACCTGGATCACAAGGTCAACGGTGTCCTGAACCAGTGCCTCAGGATCGAGCACCGGCCAGCTCTGGCGATGGACGCTCTCTGTTCCCCCCAGCTGGTGCCATAGCTCCTCAGCCAGATGTGGTGAAAAAGGTGCCAGCAAGCGGATCAAGGTAGATATAGCCTCAGCCTGCAGCGGTGCACGCAGATTTCCCAGATCAGCGGCATTGATGGCATTGGTGAGCTTCATCAGTTCCGAGATGGCTGTGTTCAGCTGAATGTCGTCCTGAAGGTCTTCGCTGACAGCGGCAATGGCGGTGTGTACCGCACGACGGATGTCTGCCTCTGTCTGGGTGAGTGGGTCGGGTTGTGGTCTTGGCTCAAGGGAGTCGAGTTGTCCGGCAGCGGATTCGACCAGCCGCCAGATGCGTTGCAGAAATCGGAACTGCCCTTCCACATCGGCGTCATCCCATTCGAGATCTTTTTCGGGAGGGGCCTTGAACAGGATGAACATCCGGGCCGTGTCGGCTCCGTAACGGTCGATCACCGCAGCTGGATCAACGCCGTTGTACTTCGACTTCGACATCTTCTCGAACAACACCTCCAGTGGGTCTCCCGTCTCTGGATCCTTCGGTTGATCAGGGTCTGCAACATCGGCCGGGGCCACATAGCGACCAGTGCTCGGATTGCGGTAGGTCGTCCCCTGGACCATTCCCTGGGTGAGAAGACGATCGAATGGTTCATTCACATCCAGCAGGCCCCGATCCTTGAGGGCCTTGGTGAAAAAACGGGAATAGAGCAGGTGAAGAATGGCGTGCTCGATCCCACCCACGTACTGCTGCACCGGCAACCAGCGGTTTGCTGCCTCTCGGCTGAATGGTGCATCCGTGTTGTGCGGATCGGCGAACCGCAGGAAATACCAGGAGGAACACATGAAGGTGTCCATGGTGTCGGTTTCCCTGCGACCGGGTTTTCCGCAGTTGGGGCATGGCGCATTGACCCACGACTCCTGCTGTGAGAGCGGTGAGCCACCCTTGCCGGAGAGATCGATTCCCCGCGGCAGCTCCACCGGCAGGTCTTCGCGGGGTACAGGCACTGCACCGCAATCGGGGCAATGGATGATCGGGATCGGACAACCCCAGTAGCGCTGGCGTGAGATCAACCAGTCCCGAAGGCGATAGGTCACCTTCGCGGACGCCCAGCCTGCGGCGTCCCCCCTCCGTGTGACTTCGGCTTTGGCCGCTGTGGACTCCATTCCATCCAGATCACCGGAATTGATCAACACACCGGCATCAGTCCAGGCTTCGCCACTGGAGATCGCAGCAGCCGCTCCCTCCGCTTCGATCACCTGCTGAATCGGCAGGTTGTTGCTGCCTGCAAAGCGGGTATCCCTTTGATCGTGGGCCGGAACCCCCATCACGGCTCCCGTGCCGTATTCCGCCAGCACGTAATCGGCGATCCAGACGGGCAAGACCTGGTCCGTCAGTGGATTGATCACGCTGGCACCTATGGCGACGCCTCGTTTCGGACCGTCGTCACTGGTTCGTTCCAGTGCACTGAGCCGGGCGACTTCGGCCTGGAAGGTTGTGACGGCTTCGAGGCATTCCCCGCTGGTGAGCTGTTCAACAAGGGCATGTTCAGGTGCCAGCACCACGTAGGAGGCCCCGGCGAGTGTGTCGGGGCGCGTGGTGAAAACAGTGACGGGTGTCGCGTCATGTCCGACCACCTGGAAGGTGATCTCAGCACCTTCGGAACGACCGATCCAGTTGGCCTGCATGGTCCGAACACGCTCCGGCCATCCCTCCAGCTCATCCAGGTCCTGCAGAAGCCGCTCGGCGTAGTCCGTTATGCGAAGAAACCACTGGTTCAGCTGTCGTTGCTCCACCAGCGCCCCGGAGCGCCAGGAACGCCCTTCGGAGTCCACCTGTTCATTGGCCAGCACGGTCTGATCCATCGGATCCCAGTTCACCGTGGCGTTCTTTCGGTAGGCCAAGCCGCCATCGAACAACTCGAGGAACAACCACTGGGTCCAGCGGTAGTAATCGCTGTGGCAGGTCGCCTGTTCCCGATCCCAGTCGATGGACAGACCCAGCTTCTCCAGCTGACCCCGCATCTGCTCGATATTGCGGTCGGTCCAGTCGCCTGGATCGATGTTGCGCTCGATCGCGGCGTTTTCCGCTGGAAGTCCGAAGGCATCCCATCCCATCGGATGAAGCACAGGTCGGCCGCGCATCCGCTGAACCCGGGCGATCACATCCGTGATCACGTAATTGCGCACATGGCCCATGTGCAGTGTCCCCGAGGGATACGGAAACATCGACAGGGCGTAGAAGCCGTTGTCATCGACCGTTTCCGGAGTCGAATCCAGACCGTCAATTTTCCAGCACGCCTGCCAGCGCTTTTCGATCTCGGCAGGGGCGTAACGGCTGTTCACGGTTGGACCGAACGGCAGTAAGGCAGAGATCGTGTCACATCCGCAGGTTTCAGCCGAGTGAACGGATCACGCAAACCTGGCGACGGCTGACCAGGGTCGGTCTGCTGCCGGCACTTCGTTCAATCGCCAGAAATTCGGAGTCCTGCCAGATCAGCCGGCCTTCGACACGCTCCGCTCCAATCACTTCAACACTGATTGGGCTTTGCTCCCTGATCCATGTCTGAAGCAGGCGCACACCCGGGAGACTCGGATCGAGGGGAGGTGTATCCATAGGAGTCGATCAAGCGAGCGCGTCACCATGCTCCAGTTCAGCAAAGAAAGCCATTAAGCCCGTTTCTGGTAAGACTTTTTATGTTTTTCCATCGAGTTCGCCTTTGATTGCAGCGACGAATTGTTTGATCCATGGAGTCGACGGGAGGAACGGACGCTTCCCAGGCTTCTCAATGTTTTTCGGGAAAATAATCCCTGGAATTCTGTACATTGAATGTCAATATGCAGGCAACAATATATCCAATAGTGATGGGCTGTTGCCAGTCACTGCGTCATGCCTTTGTGATGTTATGCATTCGTATATCTGTAGGTTTCTATAATAACGTCTGCACTTGTGTCGATGCGTTCAACTCGTTTGCGTTTCTCGTCAACGACACATTCTTGATGCTGATTTTGATTGACATCTGCGCCACACTTTCCTGCAGCTTCCAAGGCATTGGTACTTGTGGTCATGATATTGCCACCTGCAATCGCGATTGGTAGTGCCAGAATCAAAGCAAAACTAATATCGACGATCATATTGGCTTCAGTGTTTTTTGTTGAAGTCATCAGTTCACCTCCATTTCAGCGATAGCATTCTCAAGCTGGGTTAGTTCGTTATCAACGGCTACGCGTTCGGACATGATTTCTGTCGTCATCAGCCGATTTTCAAGCTCCTGATGCTGCCGGATAAACAACATCTGGATGTCTTTCATGGAGAGGGGTTTTAGCACTCCATTGCTATTTGTATTGGTTGGCTCTGTGCTGTATTGATTAAGATCTCTAAGATTATTGATCTTCTCTTGTTCGTCAGACACTAAGAAGCTGATTTCAAGCTCTTCCAGAGGCTTATCCTCTGCTAGCTGTAACCATTGCTCATATTCCCTTTGGCACATAAATAGTTCAGAATCAAAAAGATAAACTCCCATTGACTTCAATTCTCTTTGTGTTTGCTCAAGACCTCCTTGCCAAGCCAGACAGCCAATCCAAAGTCGATCTTCAATAATCTCCAATGGATGATCAGTGTGGTTATGAGTTTTGTTGATCCATTTCATCACTTGTGTGTAGTCCATCAAAATTGGTTCCATCTCTCTTCATTCTCATTCGTTGTTGAAGTCGTTGCATCACCTATCTGAGTGATTGTTTTGCTGTGTCTTCTCCCTCAACTGGTTAAAGGCTGCCTAGAGGTCCCAAGCCACAAGTCTGTCTACCTTTTCCATCGTCAGAAGTGGTTATCTCGAAGCCACCAGCACCCAACCCTTTGGATGGTCCAAGGTCATTGGTTTGCGTTGCGATAAAAAGCTCTCACAGCAAGAACAGATATATCTCTCTGTGTTGCGGGTCGTGGTTCAGATGTGACTGTCTGAAGTGCTATCCCCTTGAGCTTGCAATAAAAACCCCCGCCTTGCGACGGGGAAAGAGTGAGATAGATTTTGGTTTAATTCATCTATATTTATGCGTAGCTATGTGAGACATTAAAAGTCAAAGGGCTTCTCATGGGTGATCACAATAAATGAGAAAACCCACGCGAACACGAGTACAAAAGGGATCATTTGATTAATGCGATGTGGGAGTCTGTCTCCCTGTGAATACACCATCGCCCACGATCGCTCCTGCTACCATTCATGATTCCCAAGTGTTGCCTGATAGTTTCCTTAGAGCTCCTCTTGTCCAGTACGTCTAAGGGCAATAAAAAACCCCGCCGTTGCTGACGGGGTGGTGTATGTGAGATCTTGTCAGGAGATAAATAGCGACAGTCAACTTGCTCTACTCTTCACACATGTCGAAATCAGCCATTTGCCTGTTGATGATTGGTGCTAATCCGAGACCGGGTTAAAACTTGACCCGGCATATTTGGCCGTTTAGTTTATTGTTCATTGATTTCATGGGTGGAACGTTCGTGGCGTGAATACACAATCACCTTTTGGATTGCAAAACATAACTCAAAACAAGTAAGAGTTGGCTGAGAATTGAATGAATGAGTAATCTCGCCTCGTAAACACACCATCGCCGTTCCAGAAGGAGAATACCTCCCCCTTTTGGGGGATTTATTCAGGGCTTCACATCCCTCAACTAGTTATCCCGCTATTGATTAGTCAATATTTTGAGCAATACGCCATAGAACTCCAGATGGGTCAATAACAATAAAGTCATACATACCCCATGGTTGTGTTTCTATATCTGAGATTTGTATTTTATAATTTTCTTCTATAGTGCTATTTTTAAGCTTTGAGTGGAACTGTTCAATGTTTTCTACCAATAGATGCATCACAAAGTTTTTGGCATGCTTCTCTTCATAAAAGTCTTGAAGTAAAAAGCTTGAATTGCATGACTTGAAGTATGCAATGCCATTGGTGTCAGAAGCCAGTTCAAAGCCTAAGTCTTGGTAGAATCGTTTTGATAGCTCGTAGTCTTTAGACGGTACAAATGCTTTGATTTCTATGGTTTTCATAGGGAGATTTTCTGCTGAAATGCTCAAACCATCAACTTGTTTGTAGCAAGTAATTCACTGTAACCTCACCATTGCTGACAGGGTGTGTGATCTTGCCCTAATTCCTTAAGGTGACTTTTAATTACTAGTTTCAACTACTCGAGAGTTTCATCATTTGTTTTTATAGTTCTGTTTAGTCTTGGTACTTTATTCATGTAATCCAAAGAGCTAACATCTTGGTTCGTGCCTTGCTCTCGTTTTACAGTAACTTGATTCGCCATTCTAATAAAATTGAAAATATTTCCGCCTTTTTCTGTCTTATTTGGAATTGATTTGATCATCGCTAATTGCTCGTAGCTTTTCCATTATATAACTTTATGAACTAAGACGAAGATTCGTAGAGAGCCTTGCCGACGATCCTTGCCTCATTTGATTTCTTCATTCAGCATATTACGACTTTCATGTGTAACTTCCTTTGCGTTGGTGATTGGCTGAGGTTGGTGTGCGCCGCTGACTGCAGTTCCCTTTGATTAAGACTGCATTGTTGAAAAGTCTTAATTAGTACCAATTAAAGCGGCTTCATTGATGTTTGGCTCATAGATAATCGCGATCGAACTGGGCGGCTGGATTATTTTCTCTCACTGCTAATTTGTTTTTTAATTGAATATTTGCCTTTGCCATCTTCGCTCCCCTTGTAAATAAACTCGCTTAGTCTTGAATGTTTAAAAATTAGCCAATTGTTTTTTCTTTATCTGCTTTATTTTTATTGATACCGGATTTGGCTCAATTTTGAAATTTCATCCTGATTTGTGGTTGCTCCGAAAATCTTAAGCAGTGTCGTTGAATTGATCTTTTATTTCAGCCAGCTCTTGCGCTCAAGTGCTTCAGCAGGTCGCAAGAACGGAGTGATTATGTTTTGACGGAAAAAACTCAAGTGTAAAGCTTTGCGAAAAGCTAAAAGCATTCAGATCAAAGTAGAATTGGCAACTATTAAGCCTCAATGCAGAGCCGTGCTGGGCAAGCGGAGTGGCTTTACAGACTGATGTCTTGGACTAATATCTAAGAAGATTTCATGCCTGCTCTATGTATTACAAGGTATTGGCAACAGCGGTGTCAATCGCTGCAATTATTCCGCTATTGCCAGTTGCGCTCGAGGCACATAACTTTAATATGTGTGTCAATGAATCAATTGAAGAAAAATACACGGTTCACAGCGGCTATGTAATTGATAAATCATTCAAGGCAGTGCACCTTTGCAATGGTGGAAGTTTTTTGGTGAATGACGCGCAATCTGACAATTAGTCGTTGTCGTCCCAGTCATTTTATTGGTTCAAAATATATAGCTATTCCATTTCGTCCAAACAATGTGAAGCCCTTGCGTAATTGCAGGTGGACATATTCAAGCCTTTGTGCCCCATGCTCTCCGCTGGCCAGGTGTTGCCCCAGCGTAGTTGGTTTGGAACTGTATTCAGTAGCGGTCTGTAGGTATTGCTGTGTGGTGAATATGATCGAGCTGAGTGAGTTCTCTTGAAGGTATTGATTTGTATGCAGTGCATCGCTAACAGTTGCCAATTTTGGGTATTCGCTTGCGTGAAATCGTGTTGTTTTGGAACCTTGATTGGGAGGTCATTGAAGTGATGGCTGTGCCGTTCTAGCGATTCTTAAACGTGCCCTAGAGCTGTAACCAGCAGCCCAATATCAGCCAACTCAGACCCCTTGTAAAATCCGGCCACGACCAGCCTCTCTAGCAGTGCTTCCGTTCAGCAAATATCACGGCCTTGGTAATGACTTTCTGATCCTTGAAGGTCGTCATGGGCAGCTGCCATCTGCCATCACCGACCCCGATCCAGCCTGGGTTCGTCAGGTCTGTGACCGTCGCTTTGGCATCGGAGGCGATGGGGTGATCCTGGCCTTACCGCCCCAGGCTGAAGGTGATTTGCGCATGCGCATCTTCAATGCAGATGGCAGTGAGGCGGAGATGTGTGGCAATGGCATCCGCTGTCTGGCGCGTTTTCTCGCGGATAGTGATGGAAATGAGCCCGGTTTTCGTTGGTCCATTGAGACACCTGCTGGGCTGATCCGTCCTGAACTGATGGACGATGGCCAGCTGCTTGTGGATATGGGACCACCTTTTCTGCAGCCGGAGACGGTGCCAACGACCTTGCCTTCGGTGGACGGTTTGCCTCGCGGGGAGGCTGATCTCTCCGAAACCCGTCTTTCTGTTGCCGCTGTTGGTATGGGGAATCCTCACGTGGTGGTTCCTGTGGACGACCTTGATGCCATTCCTTTCGACGCCTGGGGAGCTGCTTTGGAAGTTCACCCTCTCTTCCCTGCCAAGACGAATGTGCATTTCCTGCGTGTTCACAGCCGAGACCAACTTGAGATTCGTGTCTGGGAGCGTGGTGCAGGTCCAACCCTCGCCTGTGGAACCGGCGCCTGCGCCACGTTGGTTGCAGCGGTTCTTCTGGGCTTATCCGATGACCATGCTGAGGTGATGCTTCCCGGTGGACCTCTTCAGATCGCATGGCCTGACAAACGTGGCTCTGTCCTGATGACGGGTCCGGCGGTGGCCCTGTTCGATGGGGTGTTCTCGCCTGAATTGATGCCTGATGGTTTGTACATCAGTCAGGAAGCCACTCGAGAACCCGTCGTTTCGGAAACACCATCCTCCACGCCAAAGGCTGGCAGTGATCAACCCTTGGATCCTGAAGTTGAAGCCGCCTCTCAGAAGCAGGTTCAGGCGTTCCTGGAAAGCACCTCCCTCGATTCAATGCTGCAGTTGGCCAGTGAATCTCTGGAACAACGAACCCGGGCCCGCTTCGAACGTGGTAATCCCTGAGATTTATCTGGATGCAGCGGCGACCACGCCGCCACTGCCCAATGTGCTCCGCTGCATGGATCGGATTCAGAAGGATGCCTGGGCCAACCCCAGCAGCCTTCACGGTCCTGGACTGATCGCTGCTGAAGCTCTGGGCCGTTGTCGCGCGCAGATCGCAGCAGCGCTGAACGCCGAACCAGATCAGCTCATCTTCACCTCAGGTGCCACTGAATCAGTGCATCTGGCTCTTTTGGGCGCTATGGACCAGCAGCCCGTCGGACGCCTGGTGATTTCCGCCGTTGAACATCCGGCCGTTGAGGCAGCGGCACAGGTTCTGGTTCAACGGGGTTGGGTACTGGAACGCTGGCCGGTCGATGCGACGGGTGTCTTGAAGTTGGATCAGCTCGATCGTTTGCTGGCACCACCGACGCGAATGGTGTCTCTGATCTGGGCACAAAGCGAGGTGGGAACGCTGCAGCCGTTACTGCCCATTGCTGCCTCCTGTCGAGAGCGCGGTGTTTTGATCCATACCGATGCCACCCAGCTGTTGCCCCAGGGTTTGATCGATTGGTCGTCCCTGCCTATCGATCTGCTCAGCTTCTCCTCCCACAAACTTCAGGGGCCGCGGGGTGTGGGTCTGCTGCTTCATCGGCAGGGACTGATCCAGCAGCCCATGCAGGGCGGTGGAGGCCAGGAGGGAGGGCTGCGGGCTGGTACCGAGCCGGTCGCATTGATTGCTGGACTGGCGGAGGCGCTGCAGACCCTTCCCCACTTCGATCCTTTCCATCAGTCGACACCCCCTGGAGCAACACCTCAGTTGCTGGGTTGGAGAGACAGGCTTCAGGCGCAGATCGAGGCGATCGATGGTGTGACAGTGCTTCATGGAGAAACAACCCCACGCCTTCCCAATCATCTGGCCTGCCTGATCACTACGGCAGGTGGCAGTCCTCTTTCCGGTCGCAGACTTGTCCGTGAGCTGGCGCGCCGCAATGTGGCCTGCAGCAGCGGCAGCGCCTGCCGTTCGGGAACGGTTCAGGACAGTGCTGTTCTGAGTGCCATGGGAGTTGAAACGGCCCTGCGGCAGTCGTTGCTTCGTTTCAGCCTTGGTCCATGGATTGATCTTGCGGTTCTCGATCAGGTGCCGGAGCGACTGCAGCTCGCGATCAGGGCCAGCGCCTGAGAAGCTGTTCAACAGTCCCGACCAAGACTCCGTGTCCGACGCCGCCGACACCGCAACTGATGCTCCGGCGTATGTGCTTCCCCCCGATCTGTTGAAGGCGGAGGCCGATCTGCTGAAGGCCGTCAAGGCCGCTGTCGCATCACCGGATGGAAGCAGGTGGGGAGCAACCCTGCGCTTCGAGAATCTTCGGCTCTTGCCCGTGGCCCTGCGTCTGGCGGAAGCACTCAGCGCCGTTGACTCCAGTTTGAAGCTGCTTTGGCCCGATGCCGGTGCCGCTGCCCTGGCACGACGAGACGCTCCGGACCTGGCCGCGTCCATCGCTGATTTCAACCAGTGGTCCTCCCAGGCAGATCCCGACGCGCTGCTGCTAGCGGTGGGTCCTCAGCCGTCGGACTATGACGCGTTCATGGCGCTCTGCGAAGCACACCGTGGCGTGATTGTGATGCTGAATGGTCGTCTGGAAGATGCCGCTGTGGGCATCGGCAGCGTGGCGCGAAAACGGCGTCGTGGTTTCGTCTCCTCCTGGCAGCAGGCCTATTGGCTTCAGCCGTTGGAGGGGGGTGCTCTCATGCGGGTCTTCCCGGACGAATGGGCTCTTTTCCGTCAGGATCCAGATGGCTACCGCTGGTTGAGCACCAGCGCCGACCGTCCTGATCCGGAAAGCTTGAGCGCACTTCTCGCCGGTGAGGATCCTGATGGCATCAAACAACAACTTGGAAACGTTGATCGTTTCCTTGATGGTCTGAGCAAATGATTCGGCGGTTGAAGCCTCTTCAACCCCTCCTTAAGGTTTGGTCTGCTGATTCGGTTGTATGACGCGCCGATTCTCTTTGCGTCAGTTCACGCTGTTGGATGGTCTCGCTGCCCTGGCAGCCCTGACGGCACTGGCTGGTGCCGTCTGGTCTCCGAAACTGGCCAATGGTCTGGCCCGTGCCACTGGTTCGATGGAATCGGTTGAGCTTTCAGTCGATGTCCGGCATCTCTACCTCGATCAGCCCGAAACGTTCTTTGCTGCGGTCCGCGAGGAAGGAACTGTCAGCATTGTGATTCGAAACCAGCCGGCTGGTCGGGTGCAGCTGCTGGCTGTGGATGACATAACCCGACCTCTTCTTGATCTTCTGCCGGACGGCACGATTGTTGAGGCTTCAGACCCCACTGCTGGACGCCCGATTCATGCCCGTTTCCAGCTTCAGGCTGAAGCGGAAACCAGTTCATCCGGTGTTGTGGTGGCTGGCACGAAACTCAAGATCGGCACGCCGGTCGAGTTGGAGGGTCTGCTTTACCGCGTCACGGGCGTTGTGAGCGGTTTGGAACTGCCATGAGGCGTTTCGCGACAGCCATCGCCTTGATCACCTCTGTCAGCGGTCCGGCTGTTCAGGCTGCGGATGCGTTGTTGCAGCCTCCTCCCCCTGTCCAGCGTCAGGGACTCCCCGGTCGTTTGCAGCGTCCGCTTTGTCCGCAGCTGCAGAGCACTATTCGAGCGGCAGTCGGCGGCTCCACGGCGCCCTGGAGCATCAGTGTTCTGGATGATCGCGGTCAGTTGTTGGCCGATCTCAACGGTTGGCTTCCCCGCATTCCAGCGTCCAATCAAAAGCTGATCAGCACTGCCTTTGCCCTGGATCGGCTAGGCCCCGATCAGCGGCTGCGAACCCAGTTGCTCCGCCATGGAGACGGGAGTTTCGAAATCATCGGGGAGGGAGATCCCGATCTGAGCATCGAAGAGCTACAGCGTCTGGCCATGGTGGCGCTCGGACAGGGTGGCAGCCGCTCCAGGGTCACAACAGGTGAACCGGTGCGGCTGATGCTTCGGGATGTTCCTCGCCAACGCTGGTGGCCCAACGACTGGCCTGTCGACGATCGCAGTTATGCCTACGGCGCTCCGATCACACGACTGGCTCTCACCAGCAATGCCCTCCACATGGCGGTGATGGATCCTGCCCTGCGTCTGCGGAGAGTGATGCAGGCAAGCGCAAAGCAGCGGGGGGGACAGTTCGAGATGGTGATGGTGAACAGCGAAGACAGAACGGGAGACCAGCGCCGAAATCCTTTCAGCCGTCTACCGCAGCTGCTGCATACCGAGGAGTCCGCTCCGATGCATGCGTTGCTCAGCCTCGCCAACACCGAGAGTCACAACTTCACTGCCGAAGTGCTTCTGCGGGAAGGGGCTGACAGCTGGGATCTCAATCGAGCACTCCTGGCAAACACCCGGTGGTTGCAGGCCCAGGGAATGCCAATGCGGGGATTACGCATTCGGGATGGAAGTGGTCTTTCCCGCGCCAACCGGGTGACGAGTCGAACGTTGGCCGCTCTGCTTTGGCGGATGGCCCAGCATCCTCTGGGCGCTTACTACCAGGCATCCATGGCGATTGCAGGGCGCCGTGGCACCCTTCGCCGCTACTGGAGGGGGACCAGCCTGCAGGGCCGTTTCTGGGGGAAGACCGGCACTCTCCGAGGTGTTCGGGCCGTTTCTGGAATTCTCGAAACGAACAACGGCCCCCGTTACGTCAGCATGATCGCCAATGGCGCCCTGGATCCAAAACCGGTGATGGGCAGGATTCTTCAGGAGACGCAACGCCTCAGCCGGTGCCCTTCATGGAGCGCAGCCTTGAGGCAGCGCGACGGGCTCGGCTGATCGACACAGTTTTGCCCTGTGATTCGGCCGGCTTGGTTGTGTCGGTTCGGATTGACTGGATCTTCACCAACTCCTGCCGGCCTGCGATCACCACCTGGGCCATTTCCTTCAACCGACCCTCCAGCTCGCCCAGGGTCTGTTCGGCATAACGATTCGCTCCGTCCTGAACGCTGCCGGCTTCCTGGCGACTGCGCTGAATCAGTGATTCGCACTGCTGCTGGGTCTGCTGCCGGAACTGAAGTGCGTCGTTGTGAACCCGTTCGGCTTCGTCCCGGCTTTCTTTCTGAAGCCGCTGGCCCTCGCTGCGGATTGTTTCGAGGTCTTGAAGTACCTGACGGCGATTGGCCTCATGCAGGTCTGCCTGCTGGCGTTTGAACTCCATGGCCTCCTGTTCCAGTTGCTGGCGCCGCTGTTGTGCTTCCTGCTCCAACTGCTGCCGGCGGGCAGTGAACTGCTGCTCCTGTTGCGCCAATTTGGCCTGCATCTCCTGTTCCAGTGCTGCCCCCTGTTGCCGTGTTGTTTTGAGGAGGGTTTCGCACTGTTGACGGGTCTGTTCCCGCATGTCATTCACCTGGCGTTCGGCCTCCTGACGGACCGTTGCGCTGCTCACCAGTTGGTCGTGCTGGCGCTTGCCCTGTTGCACCAGTTCTTCGGCCTGTTGCTTTGCAGTGTTGATAAACGAGTCGCGACGCTCCAGCAGTTGCGCTGCACGTTCAACCTCCCCCGGGAGCGCCTCCCGAATGGCATCAAGGAGTTCAACGGCGTCGTTCTCATTCACCAGACGCCCGCCGCTGAATGGGACGCGGCTTCCTTCGAGAAAGACATCCTCCAGCTGATCCAGCTGATCGAGAACGGCGAAGCGAATATCGCTCATATCAACGAGGCGGGAAAGCCGAATTAAAGAGCGTTATGAGGTCCTTGGCTACCACCTCGGGCACCATGTGGTCGATCGTTCCACCGAAGCGGGCAACCTCTTTGACCACGGAGCTGCTCAGGAAACTGTGACGGGCGGAAGTGGCTAGAAAAACCGTTTCGAGGGTTTCATCAAGCGAGCGGTTGGTGTGGGCGATCTGGAGCTCATATTCGAAATCACTCATCGCCCGCAGGCCCCTCAGGATCAGATCGGCCCGGTGGGTTTCCGCACAGTTCACCGTGAGGCCATCGAAGCTGATCACCTCAATCCCATCCAGATATGCCGTGGAGGCCTGAATCTGAGCGATGCGTTGTTCAACGCTGAAGACGGGCTTTTTGTTGGGGTTGGATAAAACCGCAACGATCACACCCCCGAACAGGCTGGCGGCCCGCTCGATCAGATCCATGTGACCGTTCGTGAGCGGATCGAAACTGCCCGGGTAAAGCGCTCTCATCCGATCCCGCCGGTATTGGCAGATCCTATGCAGGGATTGAATCCCTAGATTTCGGTGACATTGGTTCTACCCATGAGTCTCGACGCTGACGCCAAGAAGGTTCTCCTCCGCAAAATTCCCCATGGTCTTTTCGTTTGCGGTGTCCGGGACGGCGATGAAGTGAACGGTTTCACCGCAAGCTGGGTGACTCAGGGCTCATTCGAGCCACCTCTGGTTGTGATGGGTGTGCGGGCGGACAGCACCAGCCACGGGATCATCGAGCGCACCGGACGCTTTTCTCTGAACATGCTGAAGGCTGATCAGAAGGACCTCGCTGCTGTGTTTTTCAAACCGCAGAAGGGCCTGGGCGGTCGCTTTGACGCGGCTCCCTTCAGTGAAGGTCCTCTGGGATTGCCATTGCTGGACAACGTTGTCGGGGGCGTCGAGTGTGAGCTTGTCGGCCAGATCAAGCATGGTGATCACACCGTCTTTGTCGGTGAGGTGAAAACGGCCCGACTCCTGGAGGATGGAGACGCTCTGACCATGGCCAGCACAGGCTGGAACTACGGAGGCTGATCGGATCTTGGAGGATCCAGTCCCGACCGCACCGCTGCTCACTCAGCCCGAACGGCTTGAGCGTCGGCTGAAGGACATTCCTCCCGAACCCGGTTGTTATCTGATGCGTGATGGAGAGGATCGAATCCTCTACGTCGGCAAATCCAAGACCCTGCGCAGCCGGGTGCGCAGTTACTTCCGCAGTCGTCACGATCTGTCGCCGCGCATCCGACTGATGACTCGCCAGGTGTGCGAGATCGAATTCATCGTCACCGACAGCGAGGCCGAGGCCCTTGCGCTGGAATCCAACCTGATCAAGAACCATCAGCCGCACTTCAATGTGTTGCTGAAGGACGACAAGAAATATCCCTACCTCTGCATCACCTGGAGTGAGGCCTACCCGCGAATCTTCATCACCCGTCGTCGGCGTTTCCGCAGCCCATTAGACCGTTTTTACGGTCCTTACGTCGACGTGGGTCTGCTTCGGCGCACCCTGTTTTTGGTCAAGAGGGTGTTTCCCCTGCGGCAACGTCCGCGGCCGCTGCATCAGGACCGGACCTGCCTGAACTACAGCATCGGTCGTTGTCCGGGGGTGTGTCAGGAGATGGTCAGTTCCGAGGACTATCACCGCACCCTGCGCAAGGTGGCCATGGTGTTCCAGGGCCGCAGCGATGAACTGCAACGCCTGCTGGCGGATCAGATGGAGCGTTACGCCGAGCGTCTCGACTTCGAATCCGCAGCTCGCGTGCGTGACCAGCTTCAGGGCCTTGATCAGTTGACTGCTGATCAGAAGATGAGTCTTCCAGATTCGTCAGTGAGCAGGGATGTGGTCGCCCTGGCCTTTGATGACAAGTTGGCGGCGGTGCAGCTGTTCCAGATGCGCGCAGGCAAGTTGGTGGGTCGGCTTGGGTATATGGCCGATGCGGACGGCCTTGATCCAGGCCTGATCCTCCAGAGGGTGATTGAAGAGCACTACAGCCAGGTGGATGCCGTTGAGATTCCGCCGGAATTACTGGTGCAGCATCAGCTTCCCCAGCAAGTGCTGCTGGAGGAATGGCTCACTGAACAGCGGGAGCGCAGGGTTCAGATTCACTGCCCGAAACAGCGGCAGAAAGCCGATCTGATCGAACTTCTCCAGAGAAATGCCGAGTTCGAACTGCTGAGGGCCAAGCAGGGTCAGGAACAGCAGGCCCTGGCGACGGAGGATCTGGCGCAGCTGCTTGAGTTGCCCACACCGCCCCGTCGAATCGAGGGGTATGACATCAGTCATATCCAGGGCAGCGATGCGGTCGCCTCTCAGGTGGTTTTTATTGATGGTTTGCCCGCCAAGCAGCACTACCGCAAGTACAAGATCCGCAGCAGCAGCATCCGCGCCGGTCACAGCGACGATTTCATGGCGATGGCTGAGATCATGCGCCGCCGTTTTCGTCGCTGGGCCCGCGCCAAAGCCGAAGGCGTTGATCTGGGCGCGTTGCGTCACAGGGGTGGCAGTGCCCTTCAGACCGATGGTCTCAACGACTGGCCGGATGTGGTGATGATTGATGGCGGCAAAGGCCAGTTGTCCGCAGTGATGGAGGCACTTCGCGAGCTCGATCTGCATGAAGATCTCAACGTCTGCTCCCTGGCCAAGCAGCGTGAGGAAGTCTTTCTGCCTGGAGAAAGCCAGCCCCTCGAAAGTGAGCCGGATCAGCTCGGAGTGGCCCTGTTGCGTCGTCTCAGGGATGAAGCGCATCGCTTCGCGGTGACCTTCCACCGTCAACAACGGGGCCAGCGGATGAAACGCTCACGCTTGTCCGACATTCCAGGTCTGGGGCCGAAACGCGTCAAGGATCTTCTGGCCCATTTCCATTCGATCGATGCCATTCAGCTGGCATCCGTTGAGGTTCTGGCCAAGGCACCCGGTGTCGGTCCGGCCCTGGCCAAGGACATTCACAACTTTTTCCATCCCGATGATGATGAGCGCCAGGATGTGTCCTCCGATGAGCCCCGTGCACGCATCGCATGATTCGCCGTCTGTTGCTGTCGTTCTGCATGGCCGCATGGCTCAGCCTGTTGCCTTCGCCGGCACTGGCATCCCCCGGTCTGTGCACCGGGCCGGTTTGCGCTGATGACATCACGCGCAGTGCCAAGAATCACTGGCAGTTAGTGATGCGCCTGAATGATCAGCAGGGCCATCGTGAAAAAGTTGTCATGGATTGCCGCGCCAAGGTTCTCAGCCCCCGTGCTGGTCAGGTGGATCGCGGTTATGCCACGGCGCTGGGCCGTCGGGCCTGCCGACTCGCCGGCGAGGTCACTTGAGTGGAGATCAGTCTTGTCTATCCCCATCAGCTCTTTGCTGAGCATCCGGCGCTGGAGCCAGGTCGACCGGTTGCTCTGATCGAGGATCCGCTCTTTTTCGGCACCGATCCCCGCTGGCCGTTGCGCATTCATCAGCAGAGGTTGGTTCTGCACCGCGCCTCGATGAACAGCTATGCGGCTGAGTTGAAGCAGCGGGGCTGGACTGTTCTGCATCAACGCCACAATGCGGCTGAAGACACCAGCGGTCATTTGCAGCTTCTGGTGAGCGCCGGATACCGTTCCTTCCATCTGGCCGATCCTGTTGATGATCTTCTTGAGCGCCGACTGAAGGCCTTTGTCCATCGGCATGACTGCCGTCTGACGATCCTTCCGACACCGATGCTTTTAACCCCCTCCAACGTTCTGGAGGAGCACTTCGGCAACGGCAAGAAGCCGTTTATGGCGAAGTTCTATGAAATGCAGCGCAAACGACTCGGTGTGCTGCTTGAACCCGATGGCGGACCGCTGGGAGGTCGTTGGAGTTACGACGCTGAAAATCGAAAGAAGCTGCCAAAGGGCATCTCCGTCCCTGACGAGCCCTGCTGTTCTCCATCGTCATTCGTGCTGTCTGCTCAACAGCAACTGGCGGAGGAGGCATTGCCCCGTCTGGGGGGTGATGCGTTGTTCGCTTATCCCGTCAGTCATGCCGATGCCGAACGATGGCTGGATCAGTTTCTGGAAGTTCGATTTCAGCAGTTCGGTGCCTATGAAGATGCCATCAGCAGCCAGCACAGAGTGATGTGGCACGGCGTGCTGACGCCGATGCTCAACATCGGTTTGCTCACGCCACAGCAGGTTCTGGACCGGACCCTCGCCAGGGCCGAACTTGGAGACATTCCCCTCAATTCGTTGGAGGGCTTCATCCGCCAGATCATCGGCTGGCGTGAATTCATGGCGGCGATGTACCGCCGTCACGGCGTGACAATGCGCACCGGCAACTTCTGGAATTTCGCCGACCGTCCCATTCCTGAGGCCTTTTACACCGCCTCAACAGGGCTGCCGCCGATCGATGACGCCATCCGACACGCTCTCGAAACCGGCTACTGCCATCACATCGAACGGTTGATGTTGCTCGGCAACGTGATGCTGCTCTGCGGGTTCCATCCCAACCGGATCTACACCTGGTTCATGGAACTGTTTGTCGACGCGTATGACTGGGTGATGGTGCCCAATGTTTATGGCATGAGTCAGTTCGCTGACGGAGGAATCTTCACCACCAAGCCTTATCTCTCCGGATCAAACTATGTGCGCAAGATGTCGGACTACCGCAAAGGTCCGTGGTGTGAGATCTGGGATGGGCTGTTCTGGAGTTTCATTCAACGTCATGACACTTTTTTCCGCAGTCAGTTCCGACTGGCGATGATGGCTCGCAACCTTGATCGCATGGACGTCGAAACTCTGAAAATGCATCAAAAAAATGCAGATCTATTCCTTGAATCGATTCAATAGATCGTTGATATTCAGGCCAATCAATCAACTCTTGATTCTAAAGACTTCTAATTGACTCAATCATTTCGTCAACTTTAATCCAATTGGTGAAATCATGAACTTTTGAAAGATCCTTTGGCCCGTTGGTGATTGCCATGATCAAAAGAATGGCCAATCTGTTTGGGCAGTTTAGGCTTGGATAGTCAAGCCGACCTGCAAATACTGACTTGAGATTGGGATTCCAGTCAACTTTCTTTAGAAATTTCACAATATATGGGTTGGTCTCTGGAGATGCTTTCTCCGGCTTTCTTGCTGTCAAATTCAAGGAAAAGAAGGCCGTTTTCTTCTTGTCGAGTTCGTCTTTGTTTTCTCTAACAAATTCATAGACGTTTTTCCTATGGAAGCCATACCTAACGCTCGCACCGAGAAGTATCTCATCAAAGTCAGATAGATCATGTGCGGGATCATCGTCTAGGGAGGCAACGATGATGTCTTTGTCGCCTTTCAGCTTGTCCTGGGCATATTCGCAAATATGCTTTGCGTGGCCATCAACAGTTGAATAAAGGATTAAGAGTTTAGATTTTTTCTCTGACACGCTGGCTCAAGAAGAATTTTTCCCATTATACGATTGAATGATGATTGGAGCTAGCTTTCTCGAGAACTGTAAAGCGTGTTGACTCGACTGGATTTTGCTTGGACCAGGTATATCACCAAAAGCTGCGACAAAGAAAGCCTGAATTTGCATCAAGCCACATAATTAGAATCGTTGATTTTATGTAGTTTAAATTATGCATTTGAAGTTTCTAGGTGTTGCAATGTCAATCATGCTTGATCTAAGTGATAGTATTTGATTGAGATTTTACGGAGCTGATCGGCATCAAGTTGGACTCTGGCGCAGTGGCCGTTGATTCACATCCTCTTCGGCAGATCCTCAAGGCCATCGGGCCAGAAAGCTGTCCCGATGTCTGTAATTTTCACTGCCATACCCTCTGCAGCGATGGCAGCCTCGACCCGATTGAGCTGATTGAGCAGGCGAGCCGACGTGGCCTGAGCCATCTGGCGGTGACCGATCACCACAGTTCTCATGCCCATGCCCCGATGCGGGCATGGCTGGATGATCAGCGTTCTGCGGGTAGCTCAGTGCCGACGCTCTGGAGCGGGATGGAAATCAGTGCTCTGTTGAAGGGTTGCTTGGTGCATGTTCTGGCCCTTGGCTTCGAGCTGGATCATCCAGCTCTGCGGCTTTACAACCACGGTGATGCGGTGGTGGGGGAACCGCTGCGGGCGGCATCGGTTGTCGCGGCTATTCACGAGGCAGGGGGACTGGCCGTGCTGGCTCACCCCGCCCGGTATCGACTCGGCCACGACATGTTGATCGCAGAGGCGGCCCGCCTTGGTTTCGATGGCGGTGAAGCCTGGTACGACTACGACATGCAGACCACCTGGGCGCCAAGCCCACTGATCTGCGAGTCGATCGATCGCCAGTTGGAGAATCTTGGCCTTTTACGTACGTGTGGCACCGATAGCCATGGAATTGACCTCAGTGGCCGTTAAATTGGTCGAATCTCAGTCCCCGCCGGCATGGGCTTATTTGATCGTCTGCTGAACCAGGACTCGCAGGATTCCGATAACACGATCAAGCCGCGCAAGCCTGCCAAGGAAAAGCCTTCCGAATATTTTCTCGATGCGGATTCCTCCTCATCCCTCGGGAATGTGGATTACATGCGTGAGGCCAAGACGATCCGCCGCACCTTTCCAGGCACGGTCGACAGCCCCGGCACCAAGGAGCAGATCATGACTGTCGCGGCCGAAACCGGAAGCCTCGACAAGCGAAGCGAGGGTCTTGGTGATGCTCGCAAGGTCGACGATTCCATCAACCTGACCGCCGGGGTCCCGAAGCCGGTGAAGAAAACCTTCGCTGAACAGGTGAGCACCGCGGAGATGAACGAGAGGCTGCGTGGCATCGCCATCACGGGTGTGAACACACCCTCTTCGGCAAATGCTGCTCCGGCTGCCCGAAAGGAGATTCTCAAGGAGGAAGAGCCCAAGGCCTCAACGTCTAAAGCTTCTGCATCGAACAAGCCTGGGTCGATCGATCCATTCCGTCAGATGGTGCGCGACCTCAACAAGTGAGCTCACCGCGCTCGATCAGTGATTCACTGGCTGAGACGTGCTGTTTCAGCCGCTCGATCTGATCATCTGTCGCTCCTTGCCATAGATCACGGTTGCTGGCCTCCAGAAGGCGTTCAGCCATGTCGCGCAACACCCAGGGATTCTTGGTCCGCAGAAACTCAAGGGTGGACTGTTCTCCGAGCCACTGATCGCAAAGAGCGCCGTAACACCAATCGGGCACGCGATCCGTTGCCGCGTCGTAGGCAAACAAGTAATCAAGACTGGCACCCATTTCGAATGCGCCCTTGTATCCGTGGCGCTGCATTCCCTCGATCCAGCGCGGGTTGAGCAGACGACTGCGCATCACCTTGTCGAGTTCCTTTTCCAGGCGATGCAGCCTGGGGCGCTCGCGACGCGAATGATCCCCGAACCAGAGCTGGGGACGCTCGCCTGAGACCAGTTCCACCGCAGCGCTGAGTCCGCCATGGAACTGGTAGTAGTCATCCGAATCGAGCAGGTCATGCTCGCGGTTGTCCTGGTTGTGCAAGACAACTTGCACCCGGCCCAGGGCTGCTTCCAAGCCGGAACGATCCTGTTCCGGTTCCGCCCCGATTCCATAACGCCATTGGCTCCAACTCAGAAATGCATCGGCGAGATCGGAGCGCTGCTCCCAGGCGCCGCTGTCGATCAGTGCCTGTAGCCCTGCCCCGTAGGCGCCCGGTGCCGAACCGTAAATCCGACCCTGAGGACCCAGCTGCCTTGTCAGGGCGGCCAGGGGATTGACCGTTTCGTCTTCATCGAGAGCCGCCACGAGGCGCTGGGCTTTGTCCACCCAATTCACCAGCTGTGGGAAGGCATCGCGGAACAGTCCGGAGATCCGCAACACCACATCAACCCGTGGCCGCCCCAGCAGTCGTGATGGGATCACCTCCAGATCCACCATGCGGCGGCTCGGTCCATCCCAGACAGGCCGGATCCCGATCAGTGCCATCAGTTGGGCAATGTCTTCGCCGCCGTTTCGCATGGTTGCTGTTCCCCAAACGGACAACGCCAGATGGCGCAGATGCTCGCCCTCGGCCTGCAGGTGGAGATCCAGCAGTTGCTCGGCCGAGCGGCGGCCGAGATCCCAGGCGGCTTCAGTCGGCAGCCCGCGCAAATCCACCGAATAGAAGTTTCGACCCGTGGGTAAGACATCCGGTCGTCCACGGCTTGGAGCTCCGGAGGGACCAGCAGCGATCTTTTGTCCTGCAAGACCACGCAGCAGGGCAGAGCGTTCCGCAGCACCACAACCATCCAGGCGAGGCCACAGGTCATCGGTGAGCTGCAGCAGCTCAGGCTCCGAGGCCGACCAGCTCTGAAATGGTGCTGCGAGGTCCTGAGGATTGTTCCCCTCAATCAACCGACTGCACAACAGCAACGCCTGTTGTTCGAGCCAGGCGGTGCCGTCTCCTACCCGACGACAGCGGCTGGCCCCAAGGTCTTCCAGTTGTCTCTGGTCGTTCTGGCTGAGGCCAAGACCGTCTTCATCACACCAGGGATCGAACGCAAGCCCCACCCGTGCGGCCATGGACTGGGTCAGCCCCGACCATTCACCCCGGGGTGCTCTCGCCAGGGCCAGTAAGAGTTCCAAACCCTTTTCTGGGGAGGGTGCAGCGCCGAAACAGTGCAGGCCTGTGCGGATCTGAGCCTCCTTCAGTTCACAGAGATAGGTCTCCGCCTGATCCAGAATTTGCTGCAGCGGCTCCGTGCCGATGTTCAGTTCGTCTCGGCTGGGCAGGCCCGGCCAGTTCAGCTGTGTGAGGCAGTTCAGCACCGATGTTTCAAGCACTGTCGTTCGTTCCGCCCCGAGCTGGCGTGCCTCAACCAGTTCATCCAGCAATCCCTCAAGTTGTTGCAGGGGACCATGCAGCCCTGCACGGCCGATGGGTGGCATGAGGTGATCGAGAATCACCGCCTGGCCGCGTCGTTTTGCCTGGGAGCCTTCGCCGGGATCGTTGACGATGAAGGGATAGAGATGGGGGATGGGTCCGAGGGCGAGTTCGGGGCCACAATTCGGGCTCAGTCCCACCCCCTTGCCGGGAAGCCATTCGGCGCTGCCGTGTTTCCCCACATGCAGCATCACCTGGGTGCGGTGCTGACGACGCAGCCAGAGGTACTGGGCCAGATAGCGATGTGGTGGAGGCAGATCGGGTGAATGCAGATCAGCGATCTGCTCTGGGTCGTAACCCCGGTCCGGTTGCAACAGAACGACCACATGACCGAAGCGCAATCCATGGATGGCGAAGCCCAGATCTCCATCAAGGTCTTGTGCTTGATCGGGAGAACCCCAGCGCGCTTCGATCAGTCGTTGGGCTTCCCGCGGCACTGTGAGCCACCAGGCCTGATAGTCAGCCAGGGAAAGATGGTCCAGCGGCGGCCGATGCAGTCCCTCCGGTGCATTGGTGCGGCCTCTCAGCAGCTGTGTGATGAAGGCATCACCATCGGCAGGAAGCGGATCCGTGCCGAGGTCGTAGCCCTCCTGATGCAGCCAGCCGAGGATGTTGGTCACACTGGCGGGTGTATCGAGCCCGACGCCGTTCGCCACCCGACCATCCCGCACCGGGTAGTTGGCCAGCACCATGGCGATCTTTCGTTCTGCAGCTGTTGTTTCTCGCAGTTCAATCCAGCGGGCGGCATGCTCCACCAGCCAGGTGATGCCGTCCGGATCGGGTTGCTGTGTGGCCACGGCTGTGGCGAGCGTTCCAGCCGAGGGCCTCTGCTGACGGAAGGCGCAGGGTCGGGTGGTGATGCGGCCATCCAGTTCCGGCATCACCACCTGCAAAGAGAGATCCAGGGGGTCCAGTCCCCGACTGCTCTCACTCCAGCGTTCACGGGCTCCACTGCTGGACAGCAACTGCAGCACAGGGCAGTTCAACTCGTCCCAAAGGGGGCTGCCAAGACCAGCGTTATCGCTGCGCACGGAGGCAAAGGCGGTGGCCGTGATCACCACCTGGGTGTTCTGACTGCGCAGCAGGTCACGGACCCCGGCCTGCACGGAGCTGTCCCGCAGGCTGCTGACCCAGATCAGCCGCGGCCTCATTCCTCGTAAGCGAAGGGTTTCAGCCAGCGACTCCGCCAGGGCTGTATCACCGGCCTGCAACAGTGCTCGATAAAGCACCACGCCAACCGTCGGGCCCGGGTCATCACGCCAGTCCCAGGGGAGTGGGTCGGGTAACGGTTCGATCGGAATGGTCTTCGGTTCAGGTGTTTCGTTCCGCAGGAGGCTTTGCAGCGTTGAAAGAAGCTGCTGCTGATTGGCCGTACCTCCCTCCCGCAGCAGCGCTGCCAACCGATCCGCGAGTGCGGTGTCGATCGATCCAATCCCATGCAGTTCGCGTTCCTGATCTGGGGTGCCCGCCAGAACCACCAGCTGCCGATCCACACGTTCGGACTGCCAACGCTGCAGTTGTTCAAGGCCGTAACTCCAGTGCCCGCGACTGCCGAGCAATCGAACAAGCACCAACTGAGCTCCGTTCGCTGTGGTGGCCAGGTAGTGGTCCAGCTGAGCCGGATGGGACAGGCAATCCAGTGCAAGAGCCCGGATCCTGTTCTGCCACTCCGGTCGCTGCAGAAGAACCTGATCGAGACAGCTGAGATCCGTTGATGCACTGGTGAGGAACAGCACCTCGGCCGGGGGCTGCTCCACCAGCACGACATCCTCCGGAGGATCAAGACCCGGACAGCTGGCAAGACGGTGCATGGCTGCATTCTCCCGAGGCAGGGGACCGATGGTGAGAAGATTCAGCCATCGGGCCTTCTCTGCGATGCATCAGTTCCTGCCCTACGCATGGTTTCAGGGCCAGTGCGTCCCTTTTGAGGAGGCCAGGATCTCCATCGCCACCCACGCGCTGCATTACGGCACAGGCGCCTTTGGTGGAATGCGTGCGATTCCAGATCCAGAAAACAGCCAGTCGATGCTGCTGTTTCGTGCCGATCGCCATGCACGACGACTTAGTCAAAGCGCACGCTTGCTGCTCACCGATCTGAGTGAGGAAACGATTCACAAGGCCCTGACGGCCATCTTGCAGGCCAACAAGCCGGATCAGCCGATCTATCTGCGGCCTTTTGTGTACACCAGTGATCTGGGCATCGCCCCGCGGCTGCACAACATCGAAACCGACTTCCTGATCTACGGGCTTCCCCTGGGTGATTACCTCTCACCCGAGGGGGTCAGTTGTCGAATCAGCAGCTGGACCCGACAGGAGGATCGTTCCCTGCCTCTGCGCGGCAAGATCTCCGGTGCTTACATCACGAGTTCCTTAGCTAAAACAGAAGCGGTTCAGAGCGGCTTTGACGAAGCCCTTCTGCTGAACAGCCGCGGCAAGATCAGTGAAGCCAGTGGGATGAATCTGTTCCTGGTGCGTGACGGTCAGCTGATCACCCCTGGCGTTGACCAGGACATCCTTGAGGGAATCACCCGGGCAAGCGTGATCGAGCTGGCCAAGGCCATGGACATTCCTGTGATCGAACGGGCTGTGGACAAGACCGAGCTGTTCATCGCCGATGAGGTGTTCCTCTCCGGGACGGCCGCAAAGGTGACGCCCATTCGTCAGATCGAGTCCACTGTGCTGAATACGGACCGACCCGTTATGCATGCACTCAAGAACAAGCTTGTGGCGATCACGGAAGGCCGTGATCCGGCCTATGAACACTGGATAACCAGAATCCCAATCGGATGAGGTTGGGCGGGGGCTTTTCCTAGGATTATGAAGAAGAGCTGAAGACAGTTAATGGTGGTGGCGCAAGCAAACCGGAAACTCACCACCTCCCGGTTCCTGGAGCATCTGAACGGACCTGATCGGCCCGTGATGGTGTTCGACGGTGCCACCGGCACCAGCCTCCAGGATCTGGACCTGACCGCCGATGATTTCGGTGGGCCTGATCTGGAGGGATGCAACGAGAATCTTGCCGTCACCAGCCCCGAGTCGGTTAAGGCGGTGCACCGCAAGTTCCTTGAGGTTGGTTGCGATGTCATCGAAACCGATACGTTCGGAGCTGCATCGATCGTGTTGGCGGAATACGGTCTCGAGGATCAGGCGTTCGAGCTGAACAAGCGGGCGGCTGAGCTGGCCCGTGAAATGGCCGATGAATTCAGCACCCCTGATAAACCTCGTTTTGTTGCCGGGTCCATGGGACCCACCACCAAGCTGCCCACCCTGGGCCACATCGATTTCGACACGATGCGGGGCTCGTTCCGGGAGCAGGCCGAAGGCCTGATCGCTGGCAACGTTGATCTGTTGATTGTTGAAACCTGTCAGGACGTTCTTCAGATCAAAGCGGCACTGCAGGGCATCGAAGAGGCCTTCGAGGCAACGGGTGAGCGGCGGGCTCTGATGGTGTCGGTGACCATGGAAACCACGGGCACCATGCTTGTGGGTACCGATATTGCAGCGGTGGTCTCGATTCTCGAGCCCTTCCCGATCGACATTCTCGGACTCAACTGTGCCACGGGTCCCGAGCAGATGAAGGAGCACATCCGTTACCTCTCGCAGCATTCCCCGTTTGCCGTCAGCTGCATTCCCAATGCAGGTCTGCCGGAGAACATCGGCGGTGTGGCCCATTACCGCCTGACGCCGGTTGAGCTGAAGATGCAGCTCATGCACTTCGTTGAGGATCTCGGTGTGCAGGTGATCGGTGGCTGTTGTGGCACCACGCCGGCACACATCGGCAGCCTCGCGGAACTGTCCCGGGAACTGAAGCCTGCCGAACGCCCAGCGCGTTGGAACAGCGTCACCTCGGAAGACGTCCGCCCCAGCCTCAACTATGAACCTGCGGCGGCATCGATTTACGGAGTCACTCCATACCAGCAGGACAACTCGTTCCTGATCATCGGAGAACGGCTCAATGCAAGCGGCAGCCGCAAGGTGCGTGAGCTGCTGGCGGAAGAGGACTGGGATGGTCTGGTGTCGGTGGCCCGTGGACAGGTCAAGGAAAACGCCCACGTTCTGGACGTCAACGTTGATTACGTCGGTCGGGATGGCGAGAGGGATATGAACGAGCTGGTGAGCCGTCTGGTCACCAACGTCAACCTGCCTCTGATGCTCGACTCCACTGAGTGGCAGAAAATGGAATCAGGCCTCAAGGTGGCAGGCGGTAAATGCATCCTCAACTCGACCAACTATGAGGACGGGGACGAGCGTTTCTTCAAGGTGCTTGAGCTGGCCCGTCGCTACGGCGCTGCAGTTGTTGTCGGCACCATTGATGAAGACGGGATGGCCCGATCCGCAGAGAAGAAGTTCGCCATTGCCCAACGGGCCTATCGCGATGCCCTCGAGTTCGGCATCCCAGCTCATGAGATCTTCTACGACCCTCTGGCGTTACCCATCTCAACCGGCATCGAGGAAGACCGCCTGAATGCTCGAGCCACGGTTGATTCGATCCGGATGATCCGCGAGAACCTTCCGGGTGTTCATGTGGTGCTCGGTGTCAGCAACGTGAGTTTCGGTCTGTCTCCGGCGGCTCGGATCAACCTCAACTCCGTGTTCCTGCATGACTGCTGTGAAGCGGGCATGGATGCTGCCATCGTCAGCCCGGCGAAGATTCTTCCGCTGATGAAGATCAGCGACGAACACCAGACCGTCTGCAGAGATCTGATCAAAGACAACCGTCGGTTTGAGGATGGCATCTGTGTCTATGACCCCCTCACCGAACTCACCAAGCTTTTCGAAGGCGTCAGCACCAAGGAGGCCCGCGCTTCCGGTCCTTCGCTGGCAGATCTGCCGATCGAAGAGCGGCTCAAGCAGCACATCATCGATGGGGAGCGAATCGGGTTGGAACCATCCCTGGATCAAGCTCTTGATGCCTACCCACCGCTGCAGATCATCAATACCTTCCTGCTGGACGGCATGAAAGTTGTGGGTGAGCTGTTCGGTAGTGGTCAGATGCAGCTCCCATTTGTTTTGCAGAGCGCCGAAACGATGAAATCGGCTGTGGCGCATCTGGAGCCACACATGGAAAAAAACGAGGGCGAAAGCCTGAGTAAAGGCAAGTTCCTTATCGCAACCGTCAAAGGCGATGTCCACGACATCGGCAAGAATCTGGTGGATATCATTCTCACCAACAATGGTTACGAGGTGGTCAACCTCGGGATCAAGCAGAGCTGCGAGGCGATCGTTGAGGCGCAGCAGGAGCACAAGGCAGATTGCATCGCGATGAGCGGTCTGCTGGTGAAGTCCACCGCCTTCATGAAGGACAACCTTCAGGCTTTCAACGAAGCGGGAATCGACGTACCGGTGATCCTTGGTGGTGCTGCCCTCACGCCACGTTTTGTCCAGAAGGATTGCCGCGAGGTTTATGCCGGCAAGGTGATCTACGGGCGTGATGCCTTTGCGGACCTGCGCTTCATGGATGCGCTCATGGATGCGAAAGGCAAGGAGAACTGGACCAATCAGGAGGGTTTCCTCGTGGATGCACCTGAGGGAGTCGGTCTCGATGAGACTCCAAAACGATCCGAGGAAGAGGCAGAGTCTGCGGCGCCGGTCGTCAATGCTCCAGCACCTGAGCTACCTCCAGTGACATCGGATCGTTCCGAGACCGTCCCTGCCGAAGCCATGCCGAAGGCGCCCTTCCTGGGCTCAGCCGTGATCATGGAAGACGACGTCGACATCTCGGAGGTGTTTCACTACCTCGACCGCAATGCTCTTTTCGCAGGTCAGTGGATGCTGCGCAAGACGAAGGAGCAAAGTCGGGACGACTACAAAGCCATGCTGGCAGACAAAGCTGAGCCTGTGTTGCAGCAATGGATGCAACGCTGCATCGACGAGTCATTGTTGACTCCGCGGGCGGTCTACGGCTACTTCCCCGTGGGGCGTGATGGAAATACTCTCCGGGTCTTCGACGTTGATGGTGCCCGAGAACTTGGCAGCTTTGAGCTGCCGCGTCAGCGTTCCGGCAACCGATACTGCATCGCCGATTTCTACAACGACCTTGACGCCAACGGGCATCCCACCGATGTGTTGCCGATGCAGGCTGTGACCATGGGTCAGAAGGCCTCTTTGGTGGCTCAGGAGCTGTTCAAGGGCGATCGCTACAGCGACTACCTCTACTTCCATGGTCTTGCCGTTCAGATGGCGGAGGCCATGGCGGAATGGGTCCACGCCAGGATCCGATCAGAGCTCGGCTTTGCTGATCCCGATGGCATATCACTCCGGGATGTGCTGGCGCAGCGTTACCGCGGCAGCCGTTACTCCTTCGGTTATCCAGCGTGTCCGAACGTGGCGGATTCGCGTCAGCAGCTTGAGTGGCTCGGAGCCGATCGAATCAGCCTGACGATGGATGCCAGTGACCAGCTCGAACCCGAGCAGAGCACAACGGCACTCGTGGCCCTTCACTCCCGCGCCCGATACTTCAGCGCCTGAACAGACTTGGGCGTCCCATAGCCTAAGGCGCCCAAAGCAGATCACCATGGCTATTTCTGGACCTGATGGAGTTGATGCCGCCATCAAGGCCGGGGTTGATCTGGATGGAAGCCCCATCCCTCAGGAGATGCTTGAGCTCTACAACCAGGTCATGGACCTGGAAAGCCAGCGCGCCCGAAGCGGTGTGCTCAAGTCGATGCGCAATCGGGTGGTCAAGACCGGTGCAAAGCACTTTGACCAAACGACCCTCAACCAGCGGCTTCAGGACGCCGGATGGGACGGTCTGAAGGACAAGGAGATCGCCTTCTACTACGACTGATCTCCGCCAGCTTTGCCGGATTCAGTTCTGGCAGAGCTTTTCCATTGTCTCGATCACCTCTTGCTGGAAGGAGTCCAGAGCGTTGGATTCGCTCAGATCGATTCCTTCTCCGGCGGCGTTCTGGGCTAAATCCTGGAAATGCAAGGCCCCCTCTCCATTGGCCAGGAACTCAATCGCCGAGCTTTCGCCGCTCTCGCGAAACGCGTCGCAGAGCGCCAGAAAGGCGGCGTCTTCGGTGAACTCCCAATCCATCGAGTGGACATGACTGAACGACCTTTACCGCGTTCCCCCAGGGGTTCGTCAACCATCTGTGGTCAAAATGTGCCAGTCCTTGGGCAGACTCCTCCTCTCAGCAGGCCTTTCAATGACCAGTTCGAGCCCCGTTCATCCCAGACCCCGCAATGTTCTCGGAGAGCCTCTGGTGGTCTGTGGATGTGATCCGATGACCGGATGGCACAGGGATGGGTTCTGCGAGACGGATGCCAATGACCATGGCCAGCACAGCATCTGTTGTGTGATGACCGAAGCCTTTCTGCGGTACAGCAAGGCACAGGGAAACGACCTTTCGACCCCGATCCCTGCATTTCAGTTCCCGGGACTTCAACCCGGTGATCACTGGTGTATCTGCGCCCCACGCTGGAAGCAGGCTTTTGAAGACGGCATGGCACCCCTGGTGCGTTTGGAGGCCACCGAAGACACGGCTCTATCCGTGGTGACCCTGGATCAGCTCAAGCAACATGCTCACCAGTCGATCGGCTGACCATCCCAGGCCACAAATGATCCACTTTGCGGAGGTGTCTGACAGCTCAGAACCGACAACAGCTGGTCAGCTGCTCGCTCGGGCGAAAACAGCTTCTCCGGGGGGACGAAACTCTGGAACGGCTTCGACAGTGCGGTGTCTGTTGTGCCGGGATGGAGCAGGGTCACAGTGGCGTTTGGCCAGCGGCGACCCCACTCGATGCTGAGGGTCTTCAACAGCTGATTCTGAGCTGATTTGGCAGCCCGATAGCCATACCAGCCTCCGCTTCGGTTGTCGGTGATGCTCCCCACCCGCGCACTGAGGCTGGCGAAATGAAAGGGCCGATCGCGTTGGAGCAGAGGTTCAACAGCCTTTGCCAGCAAAACTGGAGCAAAAGCATTGATGGCGAACTGCTCCTCGAGGGCTTTGCGTGTCAATTGGGTCAACCGTTTCTCCGGTTGAAGGCCAGGACCATGCAACCGCCCACTGCAGTTGAACACCAGACGAAGTGGCTGGTCGAATTTTTGGAGGGCAGGCGCCAGACGCTCTAGATCGAAATCGGATTCCAGATCGAGTTGCACTTGGTTCCGGTGTCCCCCTTGGCGCCCTGCGGTGATGAGGGTCAGGTCCGGAAAGCGCTGCTCCAGGCGTTGAGAAATCGCCTGACCGATCCCTCCAGTGCCGACCACAAGGGCAAGGCCGCTCCAGGTGTTGTCGTGCATCGATTCATTCACTGCAGCGGCCGACAGCTTTAGCGAATCAGACGGCCCATGGGAGGATCAAAACCATCCATACCGTGTTTGCGAAGCGCAAGAACCATGGGGGTCGCGCGACTGCATCAGCTGGCCATCCAGCGCAGCGAGGAGGCCGTCATCAGCGGGGCGTTGTGCCCACTGACCACAAGGGTGGAACGATGCCCAGAACATGGTGACCAGGGCTTCGAGTTACGCCACCTGATTGGCTCTCCGCCCCCCCATCTGCGCCCTGCGGGACCTAAACCAAATCCATTCCTCCCCTGGGATCAGCGGCTCGAATTGGAGCCTGTGGGATCTAACCATGTGCTGATCCTGAACAAATACCCCGTTCAGATCGGTCACATGCTGTTGATCAGTCGTCGATGGGCTCCGCAGAACGGCTGGCTTACGCCAGTGGATTGGCAGGCGGTGCATGCCGTTCGCAAGCACAGTGAAGGATTTTGGTTCTTCAACAGCGGTCCATCGGCTGGTGCAAGTCAGCCCCATCGCCACCTTCAGCTGCTGCCCCGTGAAGCCGGTGAATCCCTTTGCCCCCGAGAGGGCTGGTGGGAAACAAGGCTTGATGCAATTGGCGTTTCAGACAGTTGTGATCTGCTGGACATCCGGACCAATGCCGTCTCATTCCAGACCGATTCGGCTGAAGCTCTCCATTCCAGTTACCTGAACCTTTGCCAGGCCCAGGGCATCGGCCATCCAAGTCTCGAAACGAGACCACGGAATCCTTACAACCTTCTGTTCGGTAACCATTGGATGGGCCTGGTCAGCAGAAGCCGTGATGAATGCCACGGATTCAGCGTCAATGCGCTCGGTTTCGCTGGTTATCTCCTGTGCTCGGAGCGGTCCGATCGATCCTGGCTCGACCGGCATGGGCCTGAGGCGTTGTTGAGCGAGGTTGTTCCATCAGCGGATGTCCGTGGTTCCACTGATGCCAAGGGCTGATCAGCGGTGCATCGATTGAGGTAGGGGGCAATTGTTCACACCCCGACCAACTGTTCATGAGCCATGCATCACTGCGTCGTAGTAATCAACAGGTGGAACGACACCTGCATCTCGCCAGGGAACTTGCTGTTCGCTACTCCCGACGCACGGGATACGACATGGATGATCTGCGTCAGGTTGGTCTGCTTGGTTTGATCAAGGCGTCAAGGTCATATCGACCTCAGACGAAGGTGCCCTTCGAGGTCTATGCCAGACCACATATCCGCGGCGAAATCCTTCATTACCTTCGCGATGGTGTAGCCCTGGTACGGCTCCCCCGCCGTGTGGAGGAGGAGGCGTTGCGATTGTCGCGACTTGAAATGGGTCCGCAGGAACCTCGGGAACAGATGATCCTCGAGCAATACCGAAGCAAAGGAACCTGGCAGCCACTCGAAAACGTCGTTGACGCAAGTGTCTGCGATCAACTGATGGACCTTGATCAGCGTGACTCCCGCCAAAAAGTGCGGAGATCGCTCAAAGCCCTGCCGGTGCCTGAACGACTTGCAGTGGAAGCAACAGTGCTGGAAGGCTTAAGCCTTCGTGCTGCCGGTCGTCGCTTCAATGTTTCGGCAATGACTGTCCAACGTCGACTGAAGAGAGGTCTGGAACGGATGGAGAGCTCATTGGAGAGACATCAGCTTTCCTTTTGAGCGTCACGTTCCATCTGACCCTTGAGGGTTTCAATGGAGGCATTGACCGCTGCCAACTGTCTCTCCAGTCCGTCACGCCAGAAGCTCAGCATCGACAGCTTGCGTTCCTGATGATGGCGACGGCGATGACTGTGATCGCTGGAGACGTCACAGCTGAACGGGGGAAACATGTGAACGTTGACAACTTAGGCCAATCCTGCCCGATCTGAATTCAAGTTGTGGCTCAGCCAGGAACTTGGCTCCTTAAGGAGGCGCGATTAACGTTGGAAGTTCACCCCTCGCAGATGAAGGCCGAACCCACATCGGCCAGTCTCATGAAGCTCAGCCGCGTCTTACACCTGGTCTCATGCTGTGTCGCATGCGCGGTTGTTGAGGCTGCTGCGAGTCCGCGTGCAGGCGCCTATGTGGCCTTGATGGCTGGCCAGAGAGCCAGGCCGCTGGAAGGGCATTTCAACAACGTTCCTGTACTTCACTCCAATCAACCTGAAATTGTTACCGGAGCGGGAATTCTGGTCGACACGCAGTCAGGATCTGCGATCGCGGCGGAAACCAAGCGACCGCTGAGCAATGCCGCATTCACCTTCGACGGTGAATTCGCGGTTCATATGCATCACAAGTACTACCCCTCCGATGCAGCCAAGTTGGGAGGACGTCGTGATCGCGGCGTGCTCACCCTGGCCCTGATCGCATCCAACCCCGGATCGGATCCCGTTACGTTGCGATTTGAACGTGGATCGCTCAAAAACAGCTTCGAAGCGCCATACCTGCCCAACAAACTGATGGGGGTTAAACCCCTTGGGAAACGACCCTGGAACACCGGCCCTGGAGACGCCACAGCGGTTCAGATGCTCCGCGATCAGCTTGATCGCGACCTGCCTTCAAGCGTGGTGATTCCACCGCTCAGCAAAACCGTTGTGGTCAGCACTCTCTTGCCAGCCCGTGGGATTGCCAATGGTCTGTTGCGTGGACGCAGCGACGGGCGCTTTCATCTCGCGGTGGTTGCCGCGGAGAACCCTCGCAATGATCAGGATCTTCTAGCCGTCCTCTCTGCCGGTCGTCTTGCACCGGGGCGCATTTATCTCAATCGCCTGGACCAGATCAACAACGGCACTGTGTTCTCCCGCGTCGCTGGAGTTGCCCTCGGAGACGAATACACCGCGAATCTTCGTCACGACCTGAATCTGAGCTCTTTGCATGTGCCCTTGACCAGCACGCGTCGCCACACCTTTGGCACCCGCGAAATTC
The DNA here is from genome assembly GCA_003210735.1 of Synechococcus sp. AG-679-D13. Classification (GTDB taxonomy): domain Bacteria; phylum Cyanobacteriota; class Cyanobacteriia; order PCC-6307; family Cyanobiaceae; genus Parasynechococcus. The sequence continues at coordinate 26,613 of QCUM01000006.1, read as the reverse complement.
AAGTGAATCCGCTGGCCTCTCGCATGGTGGACTCATCCCTGAACAACGTGGGCACCTATGGCGTCAAGTTCGATGTCACCCTCAACCTGACGGGGCAGGGACCCTATCAATTGGTCATGAGCCATCCGGTTGTGTCCGGTAAGAAGGCATTCACGGCCTTTCGCGGTTCGATCAGAATCGAAACCGGCGACCAAGTGCGAGACGTTCATGTCGGCTTGCGCTCCGGCGAAAGCCTGGCATTAGGCGATCTTCAGCTCCTGCCTGACCACATCCAGCCAGTGCGCGTCAGCTTGGTTTACCCAGCTGATGCCACACCTGGCCACCTGCTGAGCGTTGTTCCCGTTAGACAGCTGGCTCAGCTGCAGCAGCGGAAGCTGGATCTTCAGAGATCACAGGATGCAATCGCGACCAGCAAGAACCGTCAGCTCCAGCTTCCTGCTCAACCACCCGCTGTTGAGAAACCTGCTGCGGTGAACATATTGCGACCAGCTCCACTGCCAGCGATACTCCCACTCATGGATGCGTATCGCTTCTGAAGCTCATCCTCTTCAACTGAGCCCTCTGCGATGCAGCCAAGCTCGTTAACCGTCCGACAGCACGCTTGACCCTTTGACCCTCGAGGATTCCAAGCCGAAAGCGATCAGTCTCAAACTTCCCTCGCGCCTGGTTGATTTCATCGACCGGATGAAGGGTGAGTACGGAGTTCGCTCCAGAGGCCAGGTGCTCGAAATTCTGCTCGAGGGAGTGCTTGGCGATTCGGATGACGTGGTCGAAGACCTCGCAGACAATGCAGAGGATCGCCATCAGGTTCAGGACCAGGTCCCAGAAGCAAGCAGCCTTGTGCTGATTCGTTCGGCAAGCTCAGATCAGGAGCCAACGTTTATAGAGCCACCACCTGAGCCCTCGGGTGGCATTGATCTGCCTGGCTTTGTACGACGTCGCACATCACAGTTGCGCGACACGCTTCACTCGCCAAAACCTATCCAGGATGGGGCTGACGATCCCCTCCTTCTCAAGGTGTCGATCAGTGATCTTGAGGTCGCTTGTCAGGTGGCCGAGGAGCACTGGCGATCTCTTTATGGTCAAGCCCCCGGTGAGACTGTCGTTGAGGCATCGATGCTCTGGCTCGCCCGCGATCTCTGGCCCAATCTTGATGCCAGTGATGGCCGTTCATTCACATGGTCGGCTGCCAACGCAGCCATGGAGGAGCTCTGCAAGGGGTGGTCCTCCGCTTCACCTTCTCTTGGTCGCGTCATGGTGATTGCAGGAGCGTTGGAGGATCCGTTCGCAACCGCTGCACTGGCTGATCGCATGCCCACGATGGTGCGCCGTTTTGTGAACCGTTTCCGTCGCAGCAAGCAGGTGACCTCCTTTGAAACCCTCGAGTCCACGATGACCGTGCATGGTGCGTTGAAGCTCCTGGCTCTCTCGACCCAGGCGGGTGCATCGGTGACGCTGAGTTCAATCAGAGAGGCTTATAAAACTCAGGCTTTGGCGGCGCACCCAGACGCTGGTGGTTCCACCGAAACAATGCGTCGCTTGAACGAGGCCTATCAACTCCTTCGCGAGCTCTACAGACAGCGGTGATTCATGCGTTGCATCCTGGTCTTGGCATGTGACCCGTTAAAAGACTTATGCGAGATGCTTAAGACTCAGACTCCCCTGGCAAGGTCATGGCGTCTATTTGTCAAAAGCAATTTTTTAGTCGATTTTGTTTGCGGTGGTGCAGCTGTTTCTTGTTTCTCGCTTTTTCGAGACGTTGCAAGGAATTCATCTGAAGGGTGCATCTGTGAGCGCCATGCACAGTCCAGGTCCAGTCCAGGGGCGTATTTCATCTCCTGAAAAACACTTTCACACTGCGATCTGGCCCCCTGCGTACCTGCTGTGGACACAGGTACGCAAGCTGTTGGAAGCATCCAGGTCTGCATACGCCTGCAATTGAGCTTCATTTGTCGCAGATAAGATTCATTGCTGGTCTGAGATTGAGACCCAGCTGAGCCATTGGCTACAGGCAAGTTGATTGCCTGCTTTGCGCGTTGTCAGTCGTTAACGGGGCATCGCTTCGATGCGTTTTGATTGACTTAAGAGCATGGCTCGCGCAGCGGCCCAGGCATTCCGGGCATCGCGCATGAGACTCGAGTTAGGTCTTATTAAGAGTCTCGTCCTGGATAAATGCATGCGCTGCAAGTGCTTTCAACGTGATCGCTCAGCAGGTTGAATCGAGATGATGCCGGCAAGCCAATCCTTCGTTCCATTCGTCTCACTCAAGACTCGTAAAAAGTCCAGATACGAGACTCATGTGCGATGAATGCGGGTTATGAAAGTGCTCGCGGGGCCTGACAATCAAAAACCCTAGTTACAAGGTGCAACCAGGGGCAAACAACATCAACAGATTTCGTTGTTCAGATCAGGTGGATGTCTGCATCCCTTGGATCAGGTAATCGAAATAAGGGCTGGCTAATTTGATTTGCTGTTCTGAGAGCAAAGCCAAAGAAGCATCTTTCATGGTTTTCATCGCTTCAACCATGCCCGGCATCGGAACACCGAGGCTGTTGTACATCTCTCGGGCGCCGACAAGACCGATCTCCTGAATCATTTCTGTGCTGCCTGCCAGCACGCCGTAGGTCACCAGTCGCAGATACCAGCTGTAATCCCGCAGGCATTGAGCCCGCTGTTTCTGCCCGTAGGCATTTCCGCCCGGCGCCACATATTCGGGTTTACGGCCGAACAGCTGCTTGGCGGATTCGTCAACGATTTTCTTCTCGTTCTCCGTCAGAACCTTGACGATCGAGACCCGCATGGCCCCTTGATCCAGATAATCCACCATGCTGCGCAGTTCACCGCTGGTGGGATACCGCAGATCTTCATCGGCCTGAAGGATGAGATCCCGGACAACACTCATGGAACTGGACAGGCTTCGTGGAGTTTAGTGGTCTTGAGTGGGTCACCTGACTGATGGAGACCTCGGTGTTACGCCTTTGCAATGCCTAAGTCCCATGGCACAGCGGACGAGACCGCCACGCCAAAACCTGGATTGGTGGTGGAACTCGAGGCAATCGACCTGGATCGGGATGGGAATGGTCTGGCTCGATGGAACAACTGGGTGATTGTGGTTCCGGGATTGCTCCCAGGAGAATCAGCGTCGGTCCAGTTACAGCAACGCAGCAAGTCCCGCTGGTTGAGTCGTCTGATGCAGCGGCGCACGCAGTCCAACGCTCGACGCAAACCCCCCTGCATCCTGGCCAGTGACTGTGGGGGCTGCACCCTTCAGCACGTCGATGAACCATCCCAACTCGATTGGAAGCAAGGGGTCCTGACGGAGGCTATGCAGCGCATTGGATCTGTCAGTCATCCGGTCAAACCGGTAATGGCTCCAGACGAAGGCTTCGGATATCGCAACAGGGCTCTGATTCCCCTGCGTCGCGCCGAGAACGGTTCCCTTCGCATGGGCTATTTCCGTCGCGGTTCCCATCGGGTCGTCAACCTCAACCGCTGCCCGGTCGTCGATCCGCGTCTCGACGCCTTGATCGAACCTCTGAAAAAAGATCTCGACGCCAGCGCTCTTCCAGCGGACCATGACCTCAGTTCCGGCGATGCTCTGCGCCATCTCGGTCTTCGTATTGGTCATCACACAGGAGAAGTGTTGATCACCCTCGTGAGTTCATCCCATTGGTCAGCGCTGGAGTCGATGGCTCAAGCCTGGATGACGCGGTTTCCGCAGATCCGCGGCGTGACGTTGAACCTGCAACCGAAGCGCACCAATCTGGTTCTTGGTCCAACCACCCACTTGCTGGGTGGTGAGAACTCGATCATGGAAAGGTTCTGCGATCTCACGCTCCAACTCGCAACAACAACTTTTTTTCAGATCAACACCCTTCAGGCTGAACGGATCGTTCAGTGCATCGGCGACTGGTTATTGAGCCATGCACCCTCAGGTCGCGTCATTGATGCCTACTGCGGCATCGGGACAATCAGTCTTCCGCTGGCTGATCGTGGTCTGAGGGTCTTTGGCATTGAGATCAATCCCGATTCGATCGATCAGGCGCGCATGAACGCCGCTCGTAACGGACTGGCGGAACGCACAGCCTTCGTGGCAGGCGATGTGGCCAAGCTGTTGCGCGCAGAGCTGAACGCATGCTCGGCACTTGTGGTGGACCCTCCTCGCCGTGGCCTGGATGCCTCCGTGGTGGATGCCATCCTTGAGCACCCACCAGAGCTGGTGGCGTATCTGAGTTGCAACGTCGCAACTCAGGCGCGCGATCTCAACAGACTTTTAGGTCCCCAGGGGTGTTACGCCCTGGAACAGCTGCAGCCGATTGATTTCTTCCCGCAAACCACGCATTTGGAGAACCTGGCTCTGCTGAGACGGATCCGTTAGCTCCTGAGATCGGCAGAGAACTGCTTCACCAGGGCCTGGCGAATTTTTTCGTGCACCGGTGCCACCTGCTCCTCTTTCAGCGTTTCTGATTTGCCGCGATAACGCAGGCGGAAGGCCTGGCTGGCCATTCCTTCACCCACCTGTTCACCTTCAAAGCGATCGATCAGGGTGACGGCCTCCAGCAGGGGTTTTCCTGCCTTGCGCATGCACTGGGCCAGATCACTGGCCGCGATTGATCGGTTCACCACAATGGCCAGATCTCGTTCACTCGCTGGAACAGTGGCAAAGGGCTTGAACGCTGGGGTCCAACGATTGGAGCGAGTAGCGGCATCGAGGAGACGCTGCAGATCCAATTCGAAGAGGTAGGTGGCTTCCGGCAGATCCTGTTGGGCAGCAAGTTCGGGGTGCAACTGTCCAAAGCAGCCCAGTGGCCGTCCTTCGAGCACGAGTGTTGCTGCACGACCCGGATGCAGCCTCGGATCGTCTTCAAGGCGTCGGTCGCTCAGCTCCAACTTGAGCGCCTGCATCACTTCTGCAAGACGTCCCCGAGCTGTGAAGTAGTTGAGGGGCACCGGTTTCCCGCTGTTCATCCAGCGCTCCATGCGTCTCTCACCACTCATCACTCCACACAGTTCACGGGTCTCGACGACCTCAGTTGGACTTCCGTTGTAGGTGGTGCCGATCTCGAACACCCAGCACCCCTCCTGTGACGCCTTGAGATTCCTGACGCAAACAGAGAGATGTTCTTCCCAGAGATTGGTGCGGAGATGGCTGGTCTCGGCCAACAGCGGATTGCTGATGGCAATTCGCTGTTGGCCGGCATCTCCACCAACCAGTGACAGGGTTGTGATCTCCTGAAGACCGGTCGCTGAGAGCAAGCGTCGCAACTGTCGTTCCGCCTGTTGCTGAGGCGTGAGTGCACCGGGGGCAATCGGATGGGGCAACGTTGATCCGAAGCGATCGAAACCAACAAGCCTTGCGACTTCTTCGACCAGATCAATCTCTCGAGCGAGGTCCAGTCGTCGTGCCGGGGGCGCCACCACAGACCATCCCTCGGTCGTGCTGGAAAGTTGGCAACCGAGAGCGGAGAGACAGCGTTCGATGTCGGCATCCGGCAAGCGCTCTTCGCTGTTGTCAGCAACCAGTGGTCCCAGCAGGCGGTGCAGAGCCTGACGACGAAGGGGGACCGGCGCGGCATCGGCTTCAAGCGCACCGCAGACCCATCGTCCCTTCAGGGAACAGTCGAACTGTGCACTGAGCAGTTCCAGGGCTCGAACAGAACACGCGAGGGTGATGTCCTTTGGCAGGCCTTTTTCGAACCGAGCGCTGGCATCGGTGCGAAGACCAACCGAACGGGCCGTGGTCCGTACGGAGACAGGGCTGAACATGGCGGATTCCAGCCAGATCCTGTTGGTTGCGGCGCCCACACCGCTGGCCTTGCTTCCCATCACGCCGGCAAGCGCGATGGGATGGTCATGGCAGGTCACCACCTGTGCCCGCCCATCAAGAGTCAGTTCACGGTCGTCCAGTCCGGTGAATGTTTCCCCTTCCAGGGCCTGACGCAGTCCAAAGCTCGCAGCTTCCACCGTTTTGCCCGTGATGCGCTCCAGCGCTTCCGCATCGAAGGCGTGCAGGGGTTGCCCCTGCTCGAGCATCACCACATTGGTGATGTCCACCACGGCATTCACCTGGTTGATCCCGGCTCGACTGAGGCGACGCTGTACCCAGGCTGGCGAGGCATCGCTGCCGTCTACGGCTTCGATCAGGCTGATGCCGTAGAGGCCACCGGCTGTCATTGCTTCGGCGCTTTCGGCCGTCGTCTGCAGCGGTTCGTGTTGTGGAACCAAATCGAGTGCAGGAAGTGAGAGCTCTCCCCCCGTCAGAGCAGCCACCTCACGGGCGATCCCAACCATCGACAGACCATCAGGTCGGTTCGCTGTGATCGCAAGGTCGAGAACCGTGTCATCCAGGCCGAGCACTGCGGCAACGGGCTGGCCGAGGGCGGGGAGATCGGTCTCGAGTTCATCCAGCACCGCAATGCCATCGGAATCACTGGCCAGACCCAGTTCCGACAACGAGCAGATCATGCCGTTGCTGGCAACCCCGCGGAGCTCTCCAGCTTTGATCGTGAGATTGGCTGAGGGCAGAACAGCGCCCACCATGGCCACAGGCACATGGATGCCCGCCCGCACATTTCCAGCACCGCAAACGATCTGGATCGGTTCCGGGCCGCCCACATCCACCTGGCAGACACTCAGTTTGTCGGCATTCGGATGCTTGTCCTTCTCCTTCACGAACCCGATCACCACCCCCTGAGCCAGGGCGGAAATGTCGTCGATCTCCTCTTCCTCGAAGCCGGCCATTGACAGTCGTTGAGCCAGCTCCTGCACAGGCTCGTTCACCTGGACGAGTTCATTCAGCCAGGACAGGGAGACCCGCATGAGGAGCGCGAGAACGGCGCGTGATCTTAGGAAGTGCTTGGTGATGGGCCACGGATCGTCGCCAGGTAAGCTCTTTGTTTGTCAATTCGCTTCGCACCTGCGGCGCTACGTCCTTTATGGCCAAGAACAAGGGCGTCCGGATCGTTGTCACCCTCGAGTGCACCGAATGCCGGTCCGTTCCCGCTTCCGAAAAGCGCTCTCCCGGCGTGTCCCGTTACACGACTGAGAAGAATCGCCGGAACACCACTGAAAGGCTTGAGCTGATGAAGTTCTGCCCTCAACTCAACAAGATGACTCTCCATAAGGAGATCAAGTGAGCCCTTTGCTCACACCGCTTTTCAACTGTTCCTGATTCATGTCCAGCTCCTTCTTCAAGAAGCGTCTTTCCCCGATCAAGCCCGGCGATCCCATCGATTACAAGGATGTGGATCTGCTGAAGAAGTTCATCACTGAACGCGGCAAGATTCTTCCCCGTCGTCTGACCGGTCTGACGGCAAAACAACAGCGCGATCTCACCAATGCGGTGAAGCGTGCTCGAATTGTTGCTCTGCTGCCCTTCGTCAATCCCGAGGGTTGACCCAGCCTCGTTGAACCAGTCCTTCCATCCCGGGGACACCATTGCGGTCGTCCTCAAGGGTTCTCCGCTCATCGGCCGTCTTCTGTCCATCAAGGGCAGCAAGGCGGTTGTTTCATTTGGAGGTCAACGACGCGACCAGGACTTGCCGCTTCGGGAGTTGGTTCCCGTTGATTCCACTGGAGAACTGTCCTCCCAGCCTCTTCCCTCGCCAGAGGAGGTTCAATCCTTCGCTCCGACATCGCGGAGCCTCATCGAAGCCTGGCAGCTACTCGTAGAAGATGGGCCCGATGGGAGTTCAAGGCTGAACCTGATCGAGTTCTGCGAGTTGCTCCAGGACCCGATCTCCCTTCCGGGGATTGCTGCTGTTTGGACCTGGTTGCAGGAACCTCAGTCTCTGTTCCGCTGGCGACGCGATCGTCTCGTCCAACCCCTGACCGCTGATGAGCGCGTCCGGTTGCGCCAGCAACGCCGTTCCGAACGTCAGGCTGTTCAGCATGAGCAACGTCAGTTGGAGCTGCTGCGTCTTCAACACCCATGGTCTGAACAGGAACGTGAAGCACTCGATCCGCAATGGTGGGTGTTGATCGAGCACTGGCTCACCCTGTTGAGCACTCAGCCGGCCGCGGTCAGCGAGGACCCTGATCTGAAGCGATGGTCGGCTTCCCTGCAAATCGGGAGTGAGGCCGCCGACCTTCGTCAGTGGCTTGTGGTGCGTTGTCTTTTGGATCCGGACCAACCGCTCAGTCTCAGCAACAGCCCATGGTCCAGGCACTTTCCCTCGGCACTGGAGCAGGAGGCAGAGCGGCTGGTTGCCCTGGCTGATTCCGATCGTCCTGGAGACGCAGAGCGACACGATCTCACCGGTCTTGCCAGTTACAGCCTCGATGATTCAGGCACGAAGGAAATCGATGATGCACTCTCCTACGAACAACGTGATGACGGCTGCTGGATTTGGATTCACATTGCCGATCCATCCCGTCTGATCGATCCAGGATCGCCGCTGGATCTCGAGGCCAAACGACGGGGCACGAGCCTGTATCTGGCGGATGGCGTCATACCGATGCTCCCTCTCAGTCTTGCGGCGGGACCTTTGAGCCTGCGTGCTGGCCAACAGTGTGCGGCTTTGAGTGTTGCTGTTCAGCTCGATGACAGTGGTGAGGTCACCGCTCATCGCATTGTTCGCAGCTGGATCCGGCCGCGATACGGCCTGACCTATGCCGATGGTGATGAACTGATCGAACTGGCGCCTCCGGGGGATGAATCCCTGGCGGATCTGGCCAATCTCATGAACCGACGTCATCGCTGGCGTCGATCACGGGGTGCGGTTTTGTTCGATCGACCCGAAGGACGGTTTCGTCTGCGAGACGGTGAGCTGGAGGTTCATGTGACCGAACCCTCGCCGGCCAGGCTGCTGGTCAGTGAAGCCATGCTGCTGATGGGTTCGGTTGTGGCCGGCTTTGGTCAGGAGCACGGGTTGGCCCTGCCGTTTCGCAGTCAGCCCATGGCAACCCTGCCGACAACGGAGGAGCTGGAGCGGATTCCAGAGGGACCTGCTCAGGATGCAGCCATCAAACGCTGTTTAAGTCGCGGTGTTCAGGGCACCCGTCCGATGCCCCACTTCAGCCTTGGGCTTCCGTCCTATGTGCAGGCCACCTCACCGATCCGCCGTTATGCCGATCTCGTGACCCATCGACAGATCCTTGCCCAGCTCGCGGGGACAGCGGTGCTTCCGGAGGAACGGCTTGGGGAACTGATCGATGACCTCGGTGATCCCCTGCGTCAATCCGTCCAGATCGCCCGGGAAGATCAACGCCACTGGCAGCAGGTCTGGTTGGCTCGCCACCGTGACCAGAGCTGGTCGGTAATCTTCCTGCGTTGGCTGAGACCCCAGGAGCGTCTGGCCCTTGTCCATGTGTCTGATCTGGCGATGGATCTGGTGGGTGTTGCTCAGGGTGCGGACCCTACCCCTGGTCAGACCCTGTCCATGACCGTGGCGCATGTGGACCCTGATCGGGGCGAACTGCAGCTTCAGTTCGCCTGATCAAGAATCCGCAGCACCCTCCACCATTCTCCCCAGGGATTTTCCGTGGCGATCAATCGGACAGGCGTGTTGTTGGGCAGTTGAGAGAGGCAGCGCTCAACCCCAGGTTCCAGGGTGATCAGGTTGAGGAGGTCCATCCCCCTCTGGAGCTGATAACTCTGATCATCGTTCCGTCGCAGCCGACCAGAAATTTCCGAAGCCCTTGGCTCAAGCGGTGTCTGGTCCGCTCGAGGGAGCTCCAACCCATACCGTGCAGCCTGTTCCAACATTCCTTCCCCATCAACTGAATCGAGATGATTCAGAGCCTGCATCTGCGCGTCCCGCCAGTGGGGATGCCATCCAGGCCATTCCCAGAGGGGCACGACAGCAGCCGGCGCGACTGGGTCGTTGATCAGCCCTTGCTGAATGGCGTCAACACGAAGATCAGACGGATCGATGCGCTGTTGCAAGGCCAGGGCTGCGGCCAGACCGGCCGCCTGCCCGATATTGAGAATCAGCGGCTGAAGCCGTGTCGCACCATTGGCCATGTGGCTGACGCTGAAACATTTTTCAGCCGCCAGCAGATTGGAGATGGTGTCGCTCAACAGGGCCTCAAACGGGATGCAGAACGGTGTACCCGTCCAGCGACCACCCCATCGACAGCTTTTGGGGGCCAAAGGCCAGTCATCACCTGGATAGTGATGATCATTGGCATAGGTGCCGATGGCGATGCTTTGTGCACTCAATGGAGCGCGACGTGCACCATCAGCCACTGGCAACAGATCCACTTCCGTGACAGTGGCTCGTCCTCGAAGCCGGCGACCTTCTCTCCAGTAAGGCATCAGTGCCAAAGAAGGGTTGGGTGAGGGAAACGCATCGGCTGAGGTCAGCCAACCACCACTGCACCGCTCCAGTTCCCCTAAAAACTTGCAGCTGTGCTCCTGCATCTCCAACGCAAGCGAGGCTCTCTGGTCTGCTTCCGGGGAAATGCAGCGCTGCAGACCCTGATGCCAGTCATTGCCGTTCAACGGCCAATTCAGCATCAACAACCCACCCGGCAGGCGTCCATAGGTGAGAGTCCGCTCCAACCCGAAGCGTTTCGAGCACCCTTCGAAGGGTTGTGCCGGTGTATGGGGGAATTGCGCTGGCCGATCTCCTCTCAGCTGGCCCATCACGACCCATGTGGGTGACTGGACCGGTTGTTCAGCGAAGAAGATCTCCTGATCGAGTCGTTTCTGCTCGGGCGCACTGGGCTCATTCCAGGTTTCCTTTGATTCCCACCCCCAGCGATAAGGAGCACCAGCCATCGCGATCAGATCACCGAGGTCGCTGCCATCGATCCACTGCTTTCCATGAATCGTCTGGATCGAGCCGTCGCAGTCCACTCGGATGGACTGGATGCGATCACCTTTGCACCGCACATCCAACAATTCGCAGCCGTTCCACCACTGCAGTGATGGCAATTGCATCACCCATTGCTGCAGCAGCTTTTCGGCCTGTTCCGGTCGGAACCCGAAGCAACTCACCCAGTTGTGATCCAGTCCCTCGCTGGATTCGAGGGCGAGGGTTCGAATGAACTGTCCCCAAAGTCCGGTCTGCCAACAGCTGATTTCATGGCCGTCTGGAGCACACACTCCAGCGGAACTGAGCATTCCTCCCAACCATGGGCCAGGGGTCAGCAGCAGTGTCTTGGCCCCACTGCGGGCTGCCTGAACTGCGGCGGCTGCACCACCGGTCCCTCCGCCCCAGACCACAACGTCCCAGCTCATCGTTCGGTGTTGATGAGCAGGACGTTGATCATGGGCGTCGATGGGGACTGTCGTTAGGATCCGGCGTCGCGTCGTGCGGCTGAGATCCGAACACCAAGATGCCTTACACCCTCACGACGCCGCTTTATTACGTCAACGATCGCCCTCATCTGGGAAGCACCTACACGACCATCGCCTGCGATGCCCTGGCGCGCTACCGGCGCCTGACAGGAGAGGCGGTGATGTTCATTACGGGGGTTGATGAGCATGGGCAAAAAATTCAGCGCACCGCCGAGGCGAAGAAGCAGAGTCCTCAGGACCACTGTGATGCGATCAGTGACACCTATCGCGAGCTCTGGAAACGCTGGGGCATCAGCCTGGATCGCTTTGTTCGCACCACCGACAAGCGCCATCTGAGGCTTGTTGAGCAGTTTTACGGGCGGGTCAAAGACTCCGGTGATGTGGTCAGCGGCCGCCAGACCGGTTGGTATTGCGTGGGTTGCGAGGAATTCAAAGACGACCCCTCCGATGCGGTGGCCCCCGAATGCTCGATCCATCGCAAACCACTGGAATGGAGGGATGAGGAGAACCTCTTCTTCCGTTTGTCGCGCTACCAGGCGCAAATAGAAGACCTCGTCAATCGTGAGGATTTCATCCAACCCACCAGCCGTCGGCAGGAGGTTCGCAACTTTGTGGCTCAGGGGCTTCGCGACTTCTCGATTTCAAGGGTCAACGTCTCCTGGGGGCTGCCGGTTCCCGATCATCAAGGCCACACGTTTTACGTCTGGTTCGATGCACTGCTCGGATATCTCACAGCATTGCTCGACGACGGAGGTGAACCTGATCTGGATCGACTGGAGGCCTGCGGCTGGCCTGCTTCGATTCATGTGATCGGCAAGGACATCCTCCGATTCCATGCGGTGTATTGGCCGGCCATGTTGATGTCGGCCGGATTGCCCGTTCCGGACCAGGTCTTTGGCCACGGCTTCCTGACACGGGAAGGTCAGAAAATGGGCAAATCCCTCGGCAATGTTCTGAATCCAGAGACTCTGCTGGAGCGCTGTGGAACCGATGCGGTGCGTTGGTATCTGCTGCGTGATATCCAGTTCGGCGACGATGGCGACTTTCAGCAGCAACGGTTTGTTGATCTGGTGAATAACGATCTGGCCAACACGATCGGCAATCTGTTGAATCGAACGTCGTCCATGGCCCGCAAATGGTTTGCGGAGGCTGTTCCGCCCCATACCGCTGCAGCTGAAACAGACCATCCGCTGGCCTTGGCAGCAGCGGCCACAGTGAACAGCGTTGTCGAGAGCATGGCCGGTCTCGGTTTCAAATCAGCTTCGGAAGCGATCCTCCAATTAGCGATTTCGGCTAATGGCCACCTCAATGACACCGCTCCCTGGAGTCGGATGAAGCAACCAGGACAGGAAGTGGAGGTTGGCGATGATCTTTATGCGGTTCTGGAAGCCACCCGCATTGTTGGTTTGCTGCTCGCTCCATTGCTGCCGGATTTGAGTAATCGAATCCTGGCTCAACTCGGCCATGCCCTGAACGAAGACGCCTGGTTGGCAGAGCTCAGCTGGGGTGGATTGGCAAGTGGTGCCCACCTGCCTCAACCGACTCCTGTGATGCAACGACTTGAACTGGAGGGAGAGCTTTAATCCATGCACCGCTCCGTTCGGTCAGCACTCCTGATCCCGCTAACGGCCACCGCTCTTGTGACTGGTTGCGTATCGACACCTGATCAGGCCGATGAGGTGGCCCCTCCCTTCGTCTTCCGCTCCCTCAACCTCAATCAACGTCGGGACGATGGAAGCCGCGACTGGGATCTGATCAGTCCGGAGGCTCGCTATGACCTTGAAAGTCGGACGGTCCAGGCCCAGAGTCCATCCGGTTTGATCTACCGAGATGACAAGCCTTATCTACGGATCTCTGCGCGACAGGCCACCGTTGTCAACGACGGTGATCGAATTGTCCTCGAGGGCGACGTCAAACTTCAACAGATCACAGATCAACGCCTTTTGATCGAAGGGGAACGTCTTGTCTGGACGCCAGACGACTCCCGTATGGTCGTTGACAGGCAGCCCAAAGCCCTTGATTCGCGTTCCCAGTTGAGTGCTGAACGATTCGTGTTGTTGCAGGATCGAAATCAACTGCGTTTGGACGGCCCAACCCGTCTGCTCCACTGGCCTGAGACGCGCTCGGATGAAACGGCTTACGACACGGAGATCTCGGGTGGTTCAGGATCCTGGAACCTGAAATCTGGCCGGCTGACCGTGGCCGGACCGGTGACAGCCCGTCGTGACGACGACAGTGTGCTCACTGCGTCAGCGCTTGAGGGCGATACAGCTGCTCAATTCCTTGATTTGATCAAGCCTGTCAGCCTCAATCTGGGTGATGACCGCGGCACTGTTGCGGCGCAGACGACACGTTGGAATTACGTGGATCGCCAGTTTCGTTCCTCCGGACCTGTCGAAGGTCGTCGCAGGGAAATGCGGATGCGTGGAATCGGGTTCGTTATGGATGAGGGAAGCTCAACCCTCGACGTGATTTCGGCCTGTCGGTTGGAGCAGCCAGGGGAACAACTCCAGGCCCAGAGATGTAGCTGGAACTGGAAGTCTCAGGAAATCGTCGCTGAAAGCGATGCTCAACGCCTCAGGGGTCAGGTGGGTGCTGACGACCGCATCCGCTTCAATCCATCCGATGGGAGAGTTCGTTCACAGTTCCGTCTTCGAGCGGCCCCTGTCACCCCAGGTTCCGGCTCTCCAGACGCTCCAGTGACGTTCTGAGCCGTGCAGCCCATCCTTTCAGCCACTGTTCATCCGACCGGCTGAAACAGCGTTCCGACCAACCTCCCAACACAACCACCCCACGAGGCCCGATCGGGCAGATCAACACGGCGGGCAGATCCTTCACCAGTGGGTCAAATTCATGCCGGCCTGGGAACAGTGTGGTGTTGACAAGGCTGATGGTGGTGTTGCGGTCCATGGCCCGCTGGCAGATGGCACCGGGTTGAAATTCTTCATCACGTAACAGTCCTCGCCTCAGCAAAACGCGTTGGTCCCAATACACGAGAACCGTTGCTGCTGGAGAAGCCGTCAGCAACATGTGGCTTCCCCAGCCGAGTTCATCGCGGGTCGGGTCATCGATGTCTTCGTCGAGGACGAGTCCCTGATCACCCTGGAGATCACGACGAGGTGCCTGGGAGGGATCAGCACGGGTCCAAAGAACGGCGACCAGCATCAGGCCAACAGCCGTCATGCCGGAGAGAACTTCCGCGCGTTGCAATTCCGGAGTGATTGCTTCCGCCAACCTTGCGTTGACCAGAGTCAGCACCAGCAGCACAACACCCCAAGCAAGAACCACGCGCGCTGGTGTCGGCATCCGGTTCAGGGGGCTGGCAGAACTGCTCCATCCTGCTCAAATGTGGACAGCTTCATCGATTCCATGACAAGCGCAGAAGCATTTGCTGCAGTTGCTCTGGCAGCTGTTGCCTGTGACGGTTCTCTTGGAAGAGATGAAGCCCATGCGCTGCGTCTCCAGCTGGAGTATCGGTCTCTCTATCGCGATCGTTCCGAGGCGGCCATGGGTGATCTGTTCGACACCTTGCTGCGCAATCTTCGTGATCAGGGCGTCATGGGGCTTGTCGATGCAGCTCTCCCTCAACTGAGCACTTCCCAGCGGCAGTCTGCGCTTGCTGTTGCATCTCACCTGGTCCATGCGGATCGAACCGTCACCTCGGAGGAAGCCAGCTTTCTCGACTCCCTTGCACGTCGCGTGGATCTTCCCAACGGTGAGGCCGCCACAATCGTGGCCGCCATCGAAGCACTCAACCGAGACAGCCTCGACGACTGAGGGCAGACTGCATTGATGTTGTGTCTCGTTGCTTGATCTTGATGTTTTCACTGCGCCGCTGGGCCGGAGTGATTTCTGTTGCTCTGCTTTTACTTCTGGTTGCCTCACCAGCAGCCATGGCCATCTCCCCTGCTGAGCTCGGTTCCATCCGTCCGGAGGAGCGGGTTCTGGACGACGCCGATGTCTTCAGCCGCGCCAGCCGCTCGGAGCTGGAATCCAGATTGGACGGCCTCATCGAAGATCGCGTCGATGCACGGGTGATCACGCTGCGTCGTCTGGATTACGGCTACAGCCTGGACAGCTTTGGCGAACAGTTGATCCAGAACTGGTCCGGTTCTGGCCAGGAGCCTCTACTGCTTCTGCTGCTTGAAACGCAGAACAAGCGTGCCTCCATCGTGACGGAGGAGAGCCTGCACGCGCAGTTACCACCTTCCCTCCTGAAAAGCACGGCTCGCACCACGATGAGTATCCCGTTGCGTGAGGGTGATCGTTACCGACAGGCTTCTCTCGACGGCCTCAACCGTTTGGGCACTGTTCTTGGTGGTGGAGAGGATCCAGGGCCGCCTGGCGAAATCATCCGTAGCGCCCTCCCCACCAACATCCCCACCCAGGCTGAAACAGAGGAAAGCAACGCCACCACGTGGGTGATTGTTCTGTTGGTCCTTGGCACGATCATTCCCATGGCGACCTGGTGGGTCTTTTCTCGCTGATCGTTTCTCCCCATGGCATCCCGCAACTGGATCGGTCTCTTTTCCCGGAGCAATGCGGCTGATGTGACCGGTGATCTTGAGCGGGGATATGAGGCGGCTCTGTTGATTCAGAGCCTTGAGCTTGAGTACTACGGGGACCGACGCGTCAGACCCGAGCTGGAGCTGTCTGTTCCACGGTCTGTTCAGACCACGATCCTGCGCAAGTTCCGCACTGCGTTGGAGATCTGCAATTCCACACTGGCGACTCTGCAGGCCAACCGGTCGCAGCTCGATATGCAGGAGCTGCGTCAGCTCCAGCTGATCGAAATGGTCGTAGCGCGGTATCAATCTCGGCGCTCATCCGGCCTGGGCCGTCAATCAGCAGCGCCTGACCCCCTTCCCCGTTCCCTTCTGGGGGTGTTCGACTCCGTTCGCCGGCAGCTTGATCCTTCCTCGGAGGAATCCGTGGTCGCCGGTTTTCGGCGACGTCGAGATTCAACGCTGGTTTCCCTAAGGATTCTTTTGTTGCTCGTGCTGGTTCCCCTGCTCATTCAGCAGGTTTCGGGCACTTACCTGATTGCTCCAGCGATTGAAAAATTTTCTCCTCAACTCTCCTTCCTGAATTATCCAAAGCCTCAACTTGAGGAGCATGCAGTTGAAAAACTGCGTATTTACAAGGAAGAAGTGGAATTCGAGGCACTTCTTAAGGGTGAACCTCCACCGACATCCGATGCCCTGATGCAGATGCTTGCGAGCCGGGCAGCTGAGCTGAAAAAAGATGCTGATCAGGAAAGTGTCCGAGCGATTCGAAATGTTCTTTCGGACCTCGTTGGACTGGTGGCTTTCGTGGGTCTTTGCCTATTCAGTCGCAACGAATTGAGGGTGCTTCGAGGCTTTCTGGACGAGGCCATTTATGGCCTCAGTGATTCAGCAAAAGCCTTTGCCATCATTCTGTTTACAGACATTTTCGTGGGTTATCACAGCCCAGAAGGCTGGACCGTTCTGCTCGACGGCATTGCCCATCATCTTGGTCTCCCAGCCCAGGAAAACTTCATCATGTTGTTCATTGCCACCTTCCCGGTGATCCTGGCGACGATTTTCAAATACTGGATTTTCCGCTATCTCAATCGCGTTTCCCCCTCCTCTGTTGCGACGCTCAAGGGAATGAATGGAGGAGGTTGATTCAGCTTCAGGCCAGCTCGTTCTGGTGAATGGTCCGAGTCGTGGTGGCAAGAGCCGCTGGGCCGAATATCTGCTCAGTGAGTCCGGAGCCGTAACCTATGTGGCCACCTCAGCGCGTCGTCCTGACGATGCGGACTGGCAGAAGCGCTTGCTTCTCCACCAGGAACGCCGTCCACCGCACTGGACGCTGCTGGAATGTGAAGCGGAGCTCAGTTCTGCTTTGACAGCCGTCGACCCTGACTCGGATGTTCTGATCGATTCCCTGGGAGGTTTTGTCGCCTGGCATTTGGAGACAACGGATGAACAGTGGGACGTTTTGGTTCAAGCGCTTGTCCTTGCCCTTTCCGACTTGAAGCGCTCGTGCATTGTTGTGATTGAAGAAACAGGATGGGGGGTTGTTCCCCCAACGGCCGTCGGGGGATTGTTCCGCGACCGTCTTGGTTCCCTCGCACAACTACTGGACCGCCAGGCATCTCGCAGTTGGTTGGTTCTTCAGGGCCGCGCTGTTGATCTCCATGCCTTCAGTCGGCCTGTGCCATGACCTTGCCTTCCCCAGCTGCTCCGCTGCGCGTCGCCCTCTTTGAGCCTCGGATTCCACCCAACACAGGAAACATTGCGCGCACCTGTGCTGCGTTTCGTCTGCCGCTGGCACTGATCGAACCACTTGGTTTCAGCATTGACGATCGATCGTTGAAACGCGCCGGCCTGGATTACTGGCCCCATGTGCAGTTGTCCACCCACGCTGGTTTTGATGAGTTCAGTCAACAGCTCCCAACAGAACACCGGTTAATTGGTTGCAGCCGCCATGGCGGAGAACAGCTGGGAACATTTCGTTTCCAGGCCGGGGACGTGCTGTTGTTCGGCCGAGAGGACACGGGTTTGCCGAATCCCGTTCGTGAACGCTGTGACCACATCCTCACGATTCCTATGCCGGGAGGTGTTGACGAAACCGGACAGGGCGGTGTCCGCAGCCTCAATCTCTCTGTGGCCTGCGCTCTTGTGAGTTACATCGCAGGGCATCAATTGCAGCTGTGGTGATCACCTCACTGCTCCAAACCCCCTTGCGGAACACTGTTCCGATCGTTACCTTCAACCGGTGCAATCCCGGTTTATGCGGACAGCTTTTGTTATTGCAGCTGTCACT
This sequence comes from Synechococcus sp. AG-679-D13, assembly GCA_003210735.1. Taxonomy (GTDB): domain Bacteria; phylum Cyanobacteriota; class Cyanobacteriia; order PCC-6307; family Cyanobiaceae; genus Parasynechococcus. The sequence goes on along the minus strand of QCUM01000006.1, from coordinate 8,576 downwards.
ACACCGATGGCATGCATCGCGCTTTGGTCCGCTCTCCCCGGTGAGGCGAACAGTCGCCGTGCTGTTGTTCCGGATCTTCCTCCTCTGCCCATCGCTCAATCCGATGAGAGTTCTGATTCAGAGCTGAGCGTGATCTATGTGCAGCTGAAGACTCCTCTTTCGCTCCGCCGACTTGCCGCCTCCCTGGATCTGGTTCCAAGCGAGTTAGCTCGTCTCAACGGTCTTGGTGTCGACGCTGATCCAGCCAAAGGTCACTGGTGGGTTGTTCCATCCCAGAAACGCACACGGTTGTCGATGCTCACCACCGTTGATGCGAGCAGCATTCGCACCACGGCTCCCAGTCATTCATCTCCATCCCTTGCCAATCGCGCTTCTTTTCAACGCGGAGATTCACTGGATTCATTCCTGCAGCGCCATGGAATCAAAAAAATGGAGCTGAAGGAACTCAACCCGGAGCTCAACCTGGCTGCGTTGAAGGTGGGTCGTGAGTTGCGCGTTTCACGTTCCTCTGGTCGGCCTTTGCTTGCGATTCGCCCAAGTGTCAGCGGTGGTGTGAGCTGGCCAGCCCTTGAGCAGTTGTCTGATCCCAAGTCGGTTTCAGGACCGGGTCCGAAATACCAATGGCCCACGAAGGGTGTTTTTACATCTGGGTATGGCTGGAGGTGGGGTCGGATGCATAAGGGGATCGATATCGCCAACAACACCGGCACCTCAATTCATGCCTCCCGCGATGGCAAGGTCACCCATGCTGGGTGGATGGGTGCCTATGGCTTCCTCGTTGAAATCGCCCATGACGATGGCGAATCAACCCGCTATGCCCACAACAGTCGTTTGATGGTTCAAAAAGGACAACGGGTTCGGCAGGGAACACGAATTGCACTGATGGGCAGCACCGGTCGCAGCACCGGTCCACATCTTCATTTTGAGATCCGGCGTCCGGGCGGTGGAGCGTCCAATCCCCTCGCAGTGCTACCTCCACGCAAAGGCTGAACTGAGTTCGGTCTATTTCGGGTGTACTCCGAAATATCAAAACAATGAATGTCAGAGGGGAGACTTGAACTCCCGACCTCAGGGTTATGAATCCTGTGCTCTAACCAGCTGAGCTACTCTGACGCATGGCATTTAGCCAGTAACCATCATACATCTCGGGGATCACCGCATGTCGATGGCATTCAACCTTTGACGAAAGGTTCCGGGTGTTTCTTGATCGGAAACAGGAACAGGTTCAGGCGTTGCAGCGGGTATGTCCGTCGCAACGTTCTGAGCTTTTCGATGGCTGCCCCCTCGTCGACCGAATCGGGAACCGGAACCAGGCATCTTCAGCTCCCCTGTGGCTACATCCCTGTTCAGTCCTCTCTTGATGAGGTCATTCTTGAGCTGATTCAGCAAGCGAAAATGACCTGTTGAGCTGTACTTCCGAAGCAGAGCCGGATCCCAGTTCATCCCATGGTTTTCCATGGAGATGATCCTATGGGGTCATGCATTTAGAGCCGTGATAAATTGGACCTAACTGGAAGTCGGATCGACTTTAGATAAGCGTTCCGATGTTCTGTTCCGTTTCATCAACCAATTGCCATGACCGACACCGGTTGCCTGCGCGTGGGCCAGCAAGCCCCTGATTTCACAGCTACGGCTGTGGTCGATCAGGAATTTAAGGAGATCAGCCTGTCGCAGTACCGCGGCAAGTACGTCGTTCTGTTCTTCTATCCCCTCGATTTCACCTTCGTCTGCCCAACAGAAATCACCGCATTCAGCGATCGTTACGCTGATTTCTCCAGCAAGAACACTGAGGTTCTTGGTGTCTCAGTCGATAGTCAGTTCAGCCATCTGTCCTGGATTCAGACCGCCCGCAACCAGGGTGGCCTTGGAGATATCAATTACCCCCTGGTCTCTGACCTGAAGAAAGAGATCGCTACGGCTTACAACGTTCTCGACGATGCCGAGGGTGTTGCTCTGCGTGGCCTGTTCATCATCGATCCTGATGGTGTGATCATGCACTCCACCATCAACAATCTGCCCGTTGGCCGTAACGTTGATGAAACGCTCCGCGTTCTGCAGGCATTCCAGTACGTGCAGTCCAATCCTGATGAGGTCTGCCCCGCCAACTGGACTCCTGGTGAAGCAACCATGAAGCCAGATCCCGTTGGTTCCAAGGAATATTTCTCTGCGATCGGCTGATCACATTCATCGGTTCAATGTTGATTACCTCCTGTTGTCTTCGGATAACAGGAGGTTTTTATGTCGTGGTGTTCAAGCCAGACCTGCCAGCTGCATGAAGCGATCTTCATGCAGCGTTTCCTCTTCGATCAAGGCCTCAACCAGACGATCCATCACCGCTCGGCGCGGGGTGAGAAGAGCGACAGCTTGATCTAGCGATTGTTTGGCCAGCGCGCGGATGCTTTCGTCAATCGCCTTGCCCGTGCTTTCGGCGTACCCAGGCCGCTGATTAAACCAATCCCGGCCCAGGAAGACCTCGGTCCCAGGACCTTCCAGGGCCACTGGACCAAGACCTGAGAAGCCGAAACGGGTCACCATCTCCCTCGCCAGCTGGGCGACCATCTGGAGATCACCGCTGGCTCCCTGGGTGATCTCCAACGGTCCGAACACCACGATTTCAGCGGCGCGGCCTCCCAGAGTCACCACCAGATCGGCTCGACATGAGGCTTTGGTGATCAGACCTGAATCCAGCTTCTCCTCATCCGGCATGAAACGGGTGTATCCACCCGCTCCACCCCTGGGCAAAATGGTCACCTTGTCGAGCTTGTTGGCGTCCGGCAGCAGTGCCGCCACGAGAGCGTGCCCGATTTCGTGGTAAGCGATGAGACGCTTCTTCGCGCTGTCCTGTAATGGCCTGGTGCTGAGCCCCATCGTGATTCGTTCAAGGGCTCCTTCAAGCTGGTCATTGGTGATGAAATTCCGTTCCTGTCGCGCCGTGAGGATCGCGGCCTCGTTCATCAGGTTGGCAAGCTCTGCACCTGAAAAACCGGGAGTACGTTGCGCCCATTGATCAAGATCCACTGTTGAGTCGAGGGGTCTTGTGCGGGCATGCACCGCGAGAATCGAGGATCGCCCCCTTCGATCAGGCAATCCCACTTCGATGCGACGGTCAAAACGTCCGGGTCGGGTCAGCGCGGCATCAAGGACATCGGCACGATTGGTAGCCGCAAGAAGAATCACACCGGAATTCTCCTCAAAGCCATCCATTTCGGTGAGCAGTTGATTCAGGGTCTGCTCACGTTCATCGTTGCCGCCACCAATCCCTGCACCGCGTTGCCGTCCAACGGCATCGATCTCGTCAATGAAAACAATGCAAGGAGCCTTCTCCTTTGCTTTTCGGAACAAATCACGAACCCGGCTGGCGCCCACGCCAACGAACAGCTCGACGAATTCCGAGGCGGCCATCGAGAAGAACGGCACACCTGCTTCTCCTGCAATTGCGCGGGCCAGCAACGTTTTTCCGGTCCCAGGTGGCCCAACAAGAAGGACCCCGCGGGGGATTTTTGCCCCGAGTCGAATGAAGGGCTCGGGCTGCTTGAGGAAGGTCACAACCTCCTCGAGTTCCTGCTTGGCATCGTTGATGCCAGCCACATCTTCGAAACGCACCTCCAGATCGTCCTGAGGTTTGACTCGCGGTTGACTGCGGGCGAATCCAAGGGCCTTGTTCGCAACCTGGGCGGAACGTCGTAACAGGAACGACAAACCGATCACCACGATCAGGATCAAGCCAATGTTCCCGAGAAGACCCGCCATGGCCTGCTCCTGGCGGATGTCCTTCACCGTCAGCGGTGTGGCCGAAGATTCGGCAGCCCGGAGAATCTGCTGGTCGTCCAAGAAAATGCTGACCGTTCTTCGCGTCCCGTCCGGGAAGCTTGCTACGACCTCGCGTCGTGCTGGCACAAGTTCGAGTGCAGAGATGTCGCCGCTACGGATTTGTTCCAGCAGCTGGGAATAGCTGAGATCGGAGGGTTGGGACACAAACGGCACGCCACCAGGTTTTGCAGTCGTGGATTCAGCGATTCCGGATGTTCCTGAAGACACGTCAGAACTGCACTGAATTGAGATTAGCGATTTGACGCAGGGCAACTTCACAAAGGAGAATCGCCGTTTGGAGTTGATTAGGCGTTCATGGCCGTTCCGAAGAAGAAAACATCGAAGGGCAAGCGCAACCAGCGCCATGCCACCTGGAAGGCCAAGGCAGCTGTGGCTGCGCAGCGCGCCATGTCGATTGGTAAGTCTGTGCTGAGTGGGCGTGCGCAGGGGTTTGTGTATCCCGTGGCCGAAACGGACGACAGCGAGTCCTGAGATCAGGACCGGACCCGGAGATGACGCAACCGTCGTTCCGGGTCCACTTCAAAACAGACATCCGCTCCGATCCGTTTGAAGCTCTCCTCTGGAATGGACGAGGAGATCATTCGGATGAATCCGTCCAAAGCCTCAGGGCTCAGACCACTGCCGCGATCGCGCTTCATCTGCTGCTCCTGCTGAAGCTTCCAGATCCGTGGTGACGTCCACTCAAGGGTTCGAAGCTGCCAGAGGGTATCGATCTGCTCCCACAGGGGGATGTATTCCTTCAAAGCCCGTTGTACCTGCCGTCGAGCAGCTAGCTCCTGATCCGTTAATGGAGGATCAATCCGACTGTTCGCCAGTGGGGAGGTGTCGTCGTCATAGGACGGCTTGACGCCGACAAACCAGCCTTCGAGCACCAACACATCCGCTGAGCAGGTTCGCCAGCCACTTCGATCTCCTCGACCCTGGCGGAGAGCTTTATCGAACAATGGATGGCGAACGTCATGGCCGCCCTTCCAGCGTTGGATCGTGGACTTCAGCAGTTCCAGCTCATGACTGCCTGGCAGTGCACGGGGCACACCCCAAGGGTTACCTCGCATGCTGCTTTCGAGCTTGTCCGCAGAAAAGTAGAAGTCATCGATCGACACCACCTGCAGCGAAAGACCTTGGTGGACCGCTGCCGCTTCGAGCCAACGACCGAGGCTGGTCTTACCGCAGCCTGGCAGGGCACTCAAGCCAATCAGCCAACGCTTCCCTTGGTGGCGTTGTACCTCGGTTAAAAGAGCGAGACCAAGACTCCACAACCAGTCGCTATGGGCTCCGACAGGCCAGATGTGGGCTGTGTTTTCAATAACACCCGTGATCTTCCAGCCGTTTTCCCATGCCGTTGGATCGTCGATACCCAAATGCTGCAGCAGGAGCTCCTGATCCGCGTTGGGTAGATCGCGGCAACCCTCAGGATCCAACTTTGAATGCCTCCAAGACAACGGCGTAAACAAAGCCGATTCGAAGGTTGTCCAACAGTCGCCAGTGCAACGGAACGGCGCTTTTGCAAAGGCTCTGTCTCAAGAAAATGAGAAGTTCACATCCCGCCAGAACAATCAATGCCGTGATTGTGCGGGTCTGAACAACAGTCCCCAGACTGACGGTGAGGGTGCTGGCGCTGAAAAAACCCAGTAGCAGGGCGATCACTCTCAGGCTGTTCAACCACCAAGGGCCCACAACCGCTTCCGCAACGATGCGACCCAAGCCTTTCTGAACCTTTGAGAGCCGGGTGCGTTGCAACGAGCTCATCTCCGCTGATCAAGAAGAGATCTCAAGTACTCCACCGTTACTTTTGCTCCAGCGCAAGGGGGTCCCGACAGCTGATGCATGGGCTGGTCGGGATCTCCAAGATGGTCGAATGCGGCAGCAGCCTCGTTGAAACTCGCTGCAAGCTCCGCTTCCCAGGGGGACGGCGTCAGCAAACAACAGAGTCCAGCACCTCTCGACGCCTGCAAGCCCGCCAGGGAATCCTCCATCGTGAGGATCGAGCCTGCCTGATATCCACTGCAGCGATGGGCCTCGAGGTAACCATCGGGAGCTGGTTTACCGCTGCGGACATCATCAGCTGTCACGATTCCGCGGAAGTGACGCTCAAGCCCCTTCTGGCCTGAAAACAAGGCGTCGACGGAAGCGCGACCACTGGAGGTGACGATCCATTGGTCAATCCCGAGCTTGTGCAGCTCACCAAGCGTTCTTTCCACGCCCGGTCGTAGTCGGATAGCTCCCTCCAACGCACGTTGTCGGTAGTGAACTCTCTTTCGATCGCGAATTTGATCGATCTGCTCGGCGCTGAGTTCCAAGCCAAGGCTCATCGCGTAATGCTGCACTCGCCGAATACCACCTGGAATGGCAAGTAGTTCGGCATACAGAGGTTTATCCCACGTGAAGGGCAGTTTCAGGTCCTGAAACGCTGCATTGAATGCCGGTCGGTGGCCATCCATTTCCGTGTCGGCCAGGGTGCCGTCGACATCCCAGAACACCGCCTGCAGTGAACTCATGCTGAGCGGGATAACGCGGGCACAATGCTGACTGATGACCGCTACCGATTCGCATCAGTGGGTTCTGCCGACCGTGGTGGAGTTCCAGCCCCTGCAGGAGATCGATCTCCCATTACCGCTCAGAGCCATGTTGCGTCGGCGTGGGTTCGATCGGGCCGAGGTTGAAGACCTGATTCATCCACGGGAGTTGCCCGATCCCTGCAACGATTTTCCAGATCTGGAACGAGCGGTGGAGCGGGTCTGCCAAGCCTGTGCCGAGCAGGAATCCCTTGCCGTCTGCGGTGATTACGACGCCGATGGCATGACCAGTACAGCGTTGTTGCTGCGAGCCTTCAAACCGCTCGGAGCTCGCCCTAAGGCGGCGATTCCCTCGCGCATGGACGAGGGCTATGGCCTCAACCCTGCCATGGTCGATCGTCTGCATGCCGAGGGAATTCGCCTTCTGGTCACCGTTGACAACGGCGTTGCCGCAAGAGAGGCGCTCGAACGTGCCAAGGAGCTGGAGATGGACGTGATCGTGACCGATCACCACACCATTCCTGCCGATCGTCCTCCGATGACAGCGTTGCTGCATCCAGCGACAACCCCAGAGCGGTCCCCTTATCGGGGGCTTGCCGGGGTTGGTCTGGCCTATGTGCTGGCGATCCGCGTGGCTCAGCAATTGGATCGGCTCGATTCAGTGCAGGTGGCCCGTGATTTGTTCTGCATTGGCACCGTTGCCGACATGGCGCCATTGACCGGTGCCAACCGTCGCTGGTTGCTCGAGGGACTGGGCAGTCTTCACCGCAGCGAGTCGGAAGGCATCAAAGCCCTGCAGCGGCTTGCTGGCCTTGGGGATCGTCGGCTCAACGCTGACGACATCGGCTTTCAACTGGCGCCGCGCATCAATGCAGTGGGCCGACTGGGTGATCCCGCTCTCGTGGTTGACCTGTTGACCGAATCGGATCCTGGTCAGGCCATGGCGCTCGCACGCCGCTGCGATGACTACAACCGCCAGCGAAGGGAGCTCTGTGACGCGATCGAGGCAGAGGCCATCGCCTTGCTGGAGGCGGAACAAGTCGACTGCATTCCCCCCTTCCTGCTTCTTGCACAAAGTCACTGGCACCACGGTGTGATCGGCATCGTTGCTGCCCGGTTGATGGAGCGTTACCACCGTCCGGTGGCGCTTCTTGCCGGCGATGGAGCTGGGCAGATGCGAGCTTCGGCACGCTCCCCTCAGGGCTTCGCCATTGATCAGGCCTTGAACGAATGTTCAGATCTGCTTCTGCGCTTCGGCGGTCACCCTGCGGCTGGGGGATTCACCATCGCTGCCCAGCATGTGCATGCGCTTCATGAACGCCTGAATGGTCTGGCCCAGCCTTGGTTGGAACAGCAGGGAATGGGCCGTCCACTTCGTCCAGATGCTTGTTTGAGGCTGAACGAAGTGAACTGGGACCTTTGGTCAGCTATCGAACAGCTGCAACCGTTTGGCATCGGTCATTCAGCACCGCTGTTCTGGTCGCGGGCCTGTCGCGTCAAGGACTGGAGAACCCTGAATGGTGGCCATCTCAGCCTTACCCTCGCACAAGATGAAACCGAACGCCGCGCCATTGCCTGGCGCTCAGCGCCACTGCAACCGATGCCGGAACTGGTTGATGTGGCCTACCAACTCAACGTGAATCTCTGGAAAGGGGAGAGAAGGCTTCAGTTAACTCTCAAGGCGCTGCGCGGGCATCAGGGGGGGACCCGCATCAGACGTGGTGATCGCCAATACGAGGTTTGCCTGGAGACTCCAAGCGATGACTTGATCAATTTCAGCCTTTGCAACAGCTCTTCAGACGTCCTGAAGGCTCACTGGTCTGAAGATGGTGGAGTCGACAGCAGCGACAAGCGCGCCGATCATCCACAGATCCAAACGTTGCTTTGGGAGGCCGCTCTCAGCCTTGGGCTGACCCCATGAGCCTTCAGAGGGCTCCGCGGCGATAGAAGAGAATGAAGATCACAGCTGGTCCAGCCAACGTGATCATGGCGAGGGCCGCGAAGTTGGCGATCAGGTGGAAATCGAAGCCCATGTCCGGAAGACGCTTACGCAAGTCGAATCTACGGTCAGGTTACGGGTCGCCACCTCTGATCCGCTGGCGGTATTCAACGCTCTGTGACGGCTTGTCATGACAGACCATTCCCACCATTGGCACTGCATCAGTCAGTGCGGGGCATGCTGCCGACTCTGTCCGGAGGAGCGTCAGGAAGCCTTGTTGGCCCTGTCTG
>QCUM01000005.1 GCA_003210735.1 Synechococcus sp. AG-679-D13 | reverse complement strand
CGACGCGTTGCTCCTGTGGAGGGCCAGAACCACAAAGCAGTGATGAAGGCTGTTTACGTGGTTCTTGAACCCCAATATCAAAACGCTCTCACCCAGGCTGCCAATGCTCTGAATGCCTCCGGAGCCGATCTGGGGATTGAACTCAGCGGCTATCTGATTGAGGAACTGCGCGACGAGGACAACTACGCCGATTTCTGCGCCGATGTTGCCCAGGCCGATGTCTTCATCGCCTCGCTGATTTTCATCGAGGATCTGGCCCAGAAGGTTGTTGACGCCGTCGCACCCCACCGGGATCGCTTGAAGGCTGCGGTTGTCTTCCCCTCGATGCCTGAGGTGATGCGGCTCAACAAGCTGGGCAGCTTTTCCATGGCTCAGCTGGGACAGAGCAAAAGCGCCATTGCCGGCTTCATGAAGAAGCGGAAGGAAGCCGGCGGCGCTGGATTTCAGGACGCCATGCTCAAGCTCCTGAACACCCTCCCCACCGTTCTCAAGTACCTGCCGGTGGAGAAGGCGCAGGACGCCCGCAGCTTCATGCTCAGTTTCCAGTACTGGCTTGGGGGTACGCCGGACAACCTGCGCAACTTCCTGCTGATGCTGGCGGATAAATACGTCTTCCCAGCAGCCGAGGGTGAGGATCGCCCGGCCATGGAGGTGGCCGAGCCGGAAGTCTTCCCAGATCTGGGTATCTGGCATCCTCTGGCACCTTCGATGTTTGAGGACCTCAAGGAGTACCTCAACTGGTCCTCCAGCCGTACCGACTTATCCGAGGACGCCAGAAAGGGCCCAGTGATCGGCCTGGTGCTCCAACGCAGCCACATCGTCACAGGGGATGACGCCCATTACGTGGCCACGATTCAGGAGCTTGAATTCCGAGGCGCCACGGTCATTCCGATCTTCTGTGGCGGTCTTGATTTCTCCAAACCCGTCAACGCGTTCTTCTACGACCCGCTGAATCCAGAGAAATCACTGGTGGATGGCATCGTTTCCCTCACGGGCTTCGCCCTGGTGGGTGGACCTGCCCGCCAGGACCATCCCAAGGCCATCGAATCTCTGAAAAAGCTCAACTGCCCCTACATGGTGGCGTTGCCCCTCGTGTTCCAGACCACTCAGGAGTGGGAACAAAGCGATCTGGGACTTCATCCGGTTCAGGTGGCACTGCAGATCGCCATCCCTGAGCTTGATGGTGCGATTGAGCCGATCGTTCTTTCCGGTCGCGACGATGCCACCGGCAAGGCTCACACGCTTCAGGACCGTGTTGATGCAATCGCTGAACGGGCCATCCGCTGGTCGTCGCTGCGCATCAAGCCGCGCATTGACAAGAAGCTGGCCATCACCGTGTTCAGTTTCCCGCCCGACAAAGGCAATGTGGGCACTGCGGCCTATCTCGATGTCTTCGGCTCCATCCATCGGGTGATGCAGGAGATGAAGGCCAAGGGATACGACGTTCAGAACCTGCCGGCTACTCCACGGGCGCTGCTCGAAGCGGTGATCAATGACGCGAACGCGATGCAGGGCTCACCGGATCTTTCCGTTGCACACCGCATGAGTGTTGAGGAGTACGAGCGTCTCACCCCCTACTCCGAGCGTCTTGAGGAGAACTGGGGCAAGCCACCCGGAAATCTCAACAGTGATGGACAGAACCTGCTGGTGTTCGGTCGCCACTTCGGCAACGTTTTTGTCGGCGTTCAACCCACCTTCGGCTACGAGGGTGATCCGATGCGTCTGCTGTATTCCCGCAGCGCCAGCCCTCACCACGGCTTCGCCGCCTACTACACCTACCTCCAGAAGATCTGGAAGGCTGATGCGGTGCTGCACTTCGGCACCCACGGCTCCCTCGAGTTCATGCCCGGCAAGCAGATGGGGATGAGTGAGACCTGCTACCCCGATTCTCTGATCGGAGCTCTGCCGAATCTCTATTACTACGCCGCCAACAACCCTTCAGAGGCCACCATCGCCAAGCGACGTGGCTACGCCTCGACGATCAGTTATCTGACCCCTCCGGCCGAGAACGCCGGCTTGTACAAGGGCCTCAAGGAACTTGGTGAGCTTGTCGGCTCCTATCAGCAACTGCGGGAAGGTGGCCGCGGCATTCAGATCGTGAACACCATCGTTGAGACCGCTCGCCAGTGCAATCTCGACAAGGATGTTGAACTGCCTGACGACGATTCCACAGATCTCGGGCTTGACGGGCGTGATGCCCTTGTGGGTGCGGTCTACCGCCAGTTGATGGAGATCGAGAGTCGATTGCTTCCCTGTGGTCTGCACACCATCGGTAAGCCCCCCACGGCAGAAGAAGCTGTTGCAACGCTGGTGAGCATTGCTGCGCTTGAGCGAGAAGAGGATGATCTGCGCTCCCTGCCCGGTCTGCTGGCTGAGGCGTTGGGTCGCACCATTGAAGACGTCTACAAGGGAAACGACGAAGGTGTGCTCGCTGATGTGGAGCTGAACCGCACGATCACCGAGACATCCCGTGCTGCTGTCGGAGCCATGGTGCGCTCGGTCACGGGCCTTGATGGTCGGGTCAACCTGCGCAACAACCTCGGCTGGTTCACCGATCTGCTGGCTCGCTTCGGTTTCAAGCTGCCGTCCCCCTGGCTCCGGGCCTGCTGCTCCGCTGGATTCGTTCAGATCGATTCAGGCGAACTCGACAAGCTGTTCGCCTATCTCCGCTTCTGCCTTGAACAGGTGTGCGCCGATATGGAGATGGAGAGTCTGCTGAAAGCGCTCGACGGGGAATATGTCCTTCCAGGACCCGGCGGTGACCCGATCCGCAACCCGGGGGTGCTGCCCAGTGGCAAAAACATTCACGCCCTTGACCCACAGGCCATCCCAACGCGGGCCGCGGTTGCAGCCGCTAAGGGTGTCGTCGACAAATTGATTGAACGGCAGCGAGAGGAGCAGGGGGCGTGGCCTGAAACCATCGCCTGTGTTCTCTGGGGCACGGACAACATCAAGACCTACGGCGAGTCTCTGGCTCAGATTCTTTGGTTCGTCGGCGTCAAGCCGATGCCTGATTCCGTTGGCAGGGTGAACAAACTCGAACTCATCTCCCTCGAAGAACTGGGTCGCCCCAGGGTTGATGTGGTGGTGAATTGTTCCGGGGTGTTCCGAGATCTGTTCATCAACCAGATGGCCCTGATCGATCAGGCAGTGAAAATGGCGGCTGAGGCGGATGAACCTCTCGATCAAAACTTCGTACGCAAACATGCGCTTGAACAGGCTGAGAAAGAGGGAACCACCCTTCGCGATGCAGCCTGCCGTGTGTTCTCCAATGCCAGCGGCAGCTACAGCTCCAACGTGAACCTCGCCGTTGAAAACAGCACCTGGGAAGAAGAAGGTGAACTGCAGGAGATGTATCTCTCACGTAAAACCTTCGCGTTCAATGCTGATAACCCCGGTGAAATGAACCAGAAGCGTGAGGTGTTCGAGAACGTGATGAAGACCGCGGATGTGACCTTCCAGAATTTGGATTCTGCAGAGATCTCTCTGACAGACGTGAGTCACTATTTCGACTCCGACCCCACCAAGTTGATCGCCGGTCTCCGCGACGATGGCAAGGCACCCACCAGCTACATCGCAGACACCACCACGGCGAATGCCCAGGTGCGTTCTCTGAGCGAGACAATCCGACTGGATTCACGGACCAAGCTGCTCAATCCGAAGTGGTACGAGGGCATGCTGGATTCCGGTTACGAAGGGGTGCGTGAAGTGGCCAAGCGCCTCAACTTCACCCTCGGCTGGAGTGCAACCAGTGGTTCAGTGGACAACTTTGTCTATGAAGAAGCCAACGAAACCTTCATCAATGATCCAGAGATGCGAAAGCGTCTTCTCGAGCTCAACCCCAACAGCTTCCGTCAGATCGTGGGCACCCTCCTGGAGGTTCATGGTCGTGGTTACTGGGAAACCTCTGACGAAAATATTGAACAATTGCAGGAGCTCTATCAGGAGGTTGAAGACCGCATTGAGGGAGTGGTTGCTGAATAACGCTTCAGCAGGCCTGTCCGGCTGGAAACTGACCGGATAGAGCTTTTGGGTTGATGCGTTGGTTTAAAAAATCAATGCCAGCCCAGAGCTGATAGTCGGCCAAGCTGCGACTTTTTCCGAGTCCATAATTTTTTAGATCCTTCACATCGTCTGCTGAAGGTTTTAGCCCAACAGGTGTAATTTTCAGGCTGTTGAGAAGCGTGTGAACGCGAACCATCGAGCGACGGTTCAGCTCAAACCAATTTTGATGATCATTCCAATGGGTTTCGGCAGGATTGTTGTTTGATTTGCTCTTGTAAAGGTGGAATAAAATCAATTCGTTTGGGGAGTAAATGTTGTATCCGTGGGTCCATAACCTCGCGGATACGCTGATCTCTTCCCCGTCGAAATAGAGATATGGATCGTAGGGAACATCAGTCACGATGCTGCCAGGCCCAAACAGAAATCCTCCAGCAATGAATGCATTGGCGAGAGGTTCGGATGGTTTCTGCTCCGGCATCCGATAGCGACTGATGCCCTGGAACTGAAGAATTCCGTACTTGTCGAATCGACGGGCGGCCATCACTGGCAACGTCGACATGTTCAGCTTGCAGGGTTGCTCAAACCCGTTGGGGTAAACACTCAGCACTGCCTTTGCATCGTTGCAGCGTTCCCAGCTTCCCAACAGTTTCAGGTCCCAGTTGGGAACCGCTCTCATATGGCTGTCGATCTGGAGCAGAAAGGTTTCGCCCTGAAAGAACTGCTGGGCTTGCCTGCGGGCCCAGCAGGCTCCTCGACTTTCGCTGGCCAGGCAGTTGTGCAGCTGCAGGTGCGGGTGTTCGGGCATGTGGTTGTTGCCCCAGGCCTCCGGGTCGGCGCTGGCCAGTTGAAGGCAGATCCCCAGGTGAATGCGTTGCGGTGCGGCCGCCCTCGACAGCAGGTTGTGGAGTGTGGCTGGAAGATCCGGGTCTCGATAGGCCGCGATCTGAATAAAGATCGTTGGCTGGGATGGGTTCACTGCTTGAGGACCATCACCAGAGGGCTTCGGCCATGCGCACGGTCTGAACCATCGGTTTCACGTCATGAACGCGCACGACTGCCACCCCCGCCTGCACACACCGGCAGACCACAGCGGCCGTTCCCCAGATCCGTTCCCGTGGTTCCGGCTCGTCCAGCACGGCACCGATGAAGCGCTTACGCGATGGTCCCATCAACAGCGGGACGCCATCTGCCGTTAACAGTTCGAGCTGCTTCAGCAGCTCGAGATTCTGGAGTTGGGTTTTGGCGAATCCAAGACCGGGATCCCAGATGATCCGATCAGCGCGCACACCTGCAGCCACGGCCGCTTCGCTGCGGGCGCGGAGACCCCCCAGAACGTCGATCGCCACGTCGTTGTAATCGGTGAGCTGATCCATCGTTCGACTGTTACCGCGGCTGTGCATCAGCACCACGGGACAGCCGACCTCCGCCATCAGCGGCAGCATGGCCGGATCCCGTTGCCCACCGCTGACATCATTGATCCAGTCTGCTCCTGCTTCGATCGCTGCTTCGGCGACCGCTGCATGGAACGTGTCGACGGAGATCAGCGCTGAAGGGTGTCGCCGCCGGATCCGTCTCAGGGGTTCAAGCAGGCGGCGGCACTCTTCCTCGGCACCAACTTCATCCGCTCCTGGCCGCGTGCTCTGAGCCCCCAGATCGAGAACATCAGCCCCGCCTTCAACCTGGAGGTCGGCCTCCTGCTCGGCTTGGTCGCATTCAAGGAAGCGACCACCATCACTGAAGGAATCCGGGGTGATATTGATCACTCCCATCACCGCGGTGTGTTCGCCCCACCTTTGAGGCCAACGGCTTGGTTCAGTTTTGTTGGTAGTTAGCAATGCGGGCGAAGCTGTCGGGTTGGAGTGAGGCACCCCCCACCAGCACACCGTCGATATCGCTCATGGCCATCAATTCATCAATATTGCCTGGCTTAACCGATCCGCCGTACTGAATCACCAGATCGGTGGCACCCACCCAGCTGCGGATCAGACCGCAGATGCGGTTGGCTTCATCCGCTTCACAGGTTTTACCTGTTCCAATCGCCCAGATCGGTTCATAGGCCACCACCAACTTGTTGGCATCCAAGCCTTCAAGACCCTGCTCCACCTGGCGTCGGATCACCCTTTCGGCTTCACCGCGTTCACGCTGTTCATCCGACTCACCCACGCACACGATCGGAATCAGCGCCTTGGCCTGAGCACAACGGGCCCGGTGATTGATCTGTTCATCACTCTCACTGAAGTATTTACGCGGCTCACTGTGACCAACAATCGTGTAGCGCACGCTGAGCTCAATCAGCATCTCGGCTGAGATCTCAGCGGTGTAAGCCCCATGGTCTTCCCAGTGCACGTTCTGGCTGGCGAGGGAGACAGCCGATCCCTTCGATGCTTCAGCCATGGTGGACAGCGCCGTGAAGGGCGGAGCCAGCACCAGATCTCGATCGGACGGGGTTTCTGCAATCAGAGGCAGAAGCGTGGCCATGTAGTCCCTGGCCTGGGCACAGGTCATGTGCATTTTCCAGTTGCCAGCGATCACCGGTCTGCGCACGCGTCGATTCCTCGTCGGATCAGGGGCCAACTTACGGCCCTGTCGTTGGATTTTCTTCAACAACGCCGTCCTGCCCGTCCAGAGAGACGCGATCACCGGGAATCAGCTGGCGACCGCGTCGGGTTTCAACGCTTCCGTTGACCTCCACATCACCCTGCTGAATCCGTTGCTTGGCCTCGCCACCGGTGAAAGCCCAGCCTTTCCACTTGAGGTATTGATCCAGCTTCATCAGCGGCAGAACACCAGAGCACCATTGATACTGTGCCGCCATGCTCAAACCCTCTCAGGCCGGCTTCCGGCGACTGATACCGCTGCTACGCCCTCACCTTCGTCAGCTGCTCTTGGGTGGGGCCTGCATGCTGGTTTACGTCGCCAGTTTCCCTTTGCTGGTGCAGCTGGCGGGTGAGTTGTTTCCAGCGCTCGGTTCACGGGATCTGAACCGTGTGATGCAGCTGATCGGGCAGGGGGTGTTGATCTTTTCCGTTCAGAAGCTGGCGCAGTTCGGACAGGACTCTCTCCTGGCCGGGCCTGCTTTGAAAGTGAGCCAGCGACTCCGCCGTGAGCTGTTCAGCACCCTGCAGCGTGTTGAGCTGGGTGCTCTTGAAAAGCTGTCCGCAGGGGATCTCACCTATCGCCTCACGGAGGACGCCGACCGTGTGAGCGAGGTGCTTTACAAGACGATTCACGACACCGTTCCAAGTTTGCTGCAGCTCGTGGTGGTGCTCTGCACCATGGTCTGGCTGGATTGGAAACTCAGCCTCGCCATTCTTTTGCTGGCTCCGGTGATCGTGTGGCTCATCAGCCTGTTCGGTGCCCAAGTGATGCGTGCCACCGAACGCAGCCAGAAAAAAGTGAGTGAGTTGGCTGGCCTGCTGGGTGAAGCCATCGAGGGGCTGCCGCTGGTGCGGGCCTTTGCGGCGGAGCCCTGGCTGCAGGATCGCTTTGAAGAGGAGATCGCTCAGCACCGTCAGGCAAGACAGCGCACCTACAGCCTTGTGGCGTTGCAGCACCCGGTGGTGGGAATCATCGAGGTGATCGGTCTGTTCGCTGTGCTGGGACTCGCCGCCTGGCGGATTGAAAGTGGTGATCTGACGATCGCTGGCCTCAGCAGTTACCTCACGGGTCTGATTGTGCTGATCGACCCGATCGCGCACGTCACCAACAACTTCAACGAATTTCAGCAGGGCCAGGCGTCGCTGCGTCGATTGCGTGAGATCGAGCAGGAGCCGAGGGAGCCCGATGATCCGATCGATGCAGTTTCGCTCGGTGATCTGAGCGGAGACCTCAGCCTTGAATCGCTCAGCTTCAGCTACACGACGGGTCAGCCCGTGCTTCACCAACTCGATCTTCAGGTGTCGGCCGGATCCGTGCTGGCGGTGGTTGGCCCCTCCGGTGCAGGCAAAAGCACCTTGTTCTCTCTGCTGCTGCGTTTCAACACCGCCCAGCATGGTCGGATCCTGCTGGATGGTGTCGACCTCAGTCGATTGAAGGCTCGGGATCTGCGTCAACGGGTGGCGCTGGTTCCACAGCGCACGATGGTCTTCTCCGGCACGATTGCCGAAGCCATTCGCTTCGGACGACGCGCCACGGATGAGCATGTGGCCAATGCAGCGCGTTTGGCGAACGCCGATGGTTTCATTCAGGCCTTGCCCGATGGCTACGACACGCTGCTGGAAGAACGCGGTAGCAATCTTTCCGGGGGCCAACTGCAGCGCATCGCCATTGCCCGGGCTGTGTTGGGTGACCCCGCGCTGTTGCTGCTGGATGAGGCCACCAGCGCTCTGGATGCCGAAGCGGAAGCAGCGGTTCAGCTGGGACTGAAACAGGCGATGGCCGATCGAACGGTGTTGGTGATCGCCCATCGATTGGCAACCGTTCAGGAAGCTGATCAGATCGTTGTGCTCGAGGAGGGCCGAATTGTTGACAGCGGTACGCACGATGCCCTGATGCAGCGGGGTGGCCGCTACCGCGAGTTGTGCGAAAGGCAATTCATTCGCGATCTGCAGAACGGCTGATTGCCCCTACGATCAGCTCGCCGGATCCGTACCAATCCCGGCAAAGAACCATGACCGATTCCGCCGCAAACAATTCCAACCCCGTGCTGACCTTTGAGGGTAAGAAGTACGACCTCAACACCCTGCCGGATGATTTGAAAGAGCTGGTGCGAGGCATGCAGGTCGCCGATGCACAGCTCCGCATGCATGAGGACACCCTCAAGGTGCTGGCTGTGGGTCGTCAGAGCCTGGCGATGCAACTCAACGAAAAGCTCAAAAATGTGACTCCGATGCCGGAGAACGGTTGAATCTCACCGATCAACGCCGGCAACAAAGAAAGTGCTGGTCGTCGGGGGGCATAAGCCCCCCTTTTTTTGACTCAGCGATCGAAACGGTGTTCTTTGCTAAGTCGGAACACTGTTCCGGAGAGGAGTAGCAGCGCGACCAGGTTGGGCAGCGCCATCAGGCCGTTGAGGGTGTCGGCAACCGACCAGATCACACCGCGATCACCGGCAACAGCACCAATGACCACAACGGCAACCCAAACCAGGCGGAAGGGCAGAACAGCCGCTTCACCGAAGAGATAGGTGGTGCAGCGTTCGCCGTAGAAACTCCAGCCGAGGATGGTGGTGAAAGCGAAGATCACCAATCCAACGGTGACGACAACACCACTGCCACTCAACCCGGCGTTGAAGGCTGCGATGGAGAGGTCAGCACCACTCAGTCGATCGCCGGCTGCATTGGTGAGCAAATGGGCCTGGGTGGTGATGATCACCAGGGCCGTCATTGTGCAGATCACCAGGGTGTCGATGAAGGTGCCGAGCATGGCCACCGTGCCCTGACGTACCGGGTTGTCGGTGCGTGCTGCGGCATGGGCGATCGGAGCGCTGCCCAGGCCCGCTTCGTTGGAGAAGATGCCTCGCTTGAAACCCATCAGAATCACCTGACCCAGGGCACCACCGACAGCGGCTTCACCGGAAAACGCATTCGAGAAGATTGTTGCGAAGGCCTGGGGAATGGCGGTGATGTTGAGCAATAGCACCAGCAGACAGCCGCCGACATAGAGCACTGACATCAGAGGAACGATGGCCGATGCCGCCTGGGCGATCCTGCGGATGCCGCCAATCACAACCGCGAAGACCAGTGCTGCCAGAACAACACCTGTAACCAACTTGGGCACGCCGATCAGGCTCAGGGCGGAGGACACCTCAAAGGCCTGCACGCCGTTGCCGATGCCGAATCCCGCCAGCATTCCGAAGAGGGCGAACAGACCAGCCATCCAGCTCCAGCCCGAGCCCAGGCCGTTGCGGATGTAATACATCGGTCCACCGACGTGATCACCGTTTTCGTCGGTTTCCCGGAAGTGAACTGCGAGCACCGCTTCGGCGTATTTCGTGGCAATGCCGAACACGGCGATCACCCACATCCAGAACACCGCTCCCGGGCCTCCAACGGCGATAGCGCCGGCGACCCCCGCGATGTTCCCGGTGCCGATGGTTGCTGACAGGGAGGTCATCAGGGCCTGGAACGGCGTGATCTCCCCCTCACTGCTCTGCTCCTCCGTTTCGAGCAGCATGTGGATGCCGTAGCTGAGACGCCGCAACGGCATGAACCGAAGCCCCAGCATCAGCACGATGCCTGTCAGGGCGATGAGGCTGACCGTTGGCCAGCCCCACACCCAACCATTGATCGGTCCGTTGATCGCCTCAACGGCGGATTCCAGTGTGCCCATCCATGCCAAGAGATTGGCTGGATGGTGTCACAACCACCGAAGCAAGGCAATCGGTTCAGAGAGCCTGCAGATCCTCGAAGCGGAAGGTCTGTGCGCCAGCCGGCGTTTCACCGTGAGCTTCGGTTTCGATCACCCGCTCCTCCAAAACCCAGCGACCATTTCCCTCCAGGGGGACGAAGGTGTCGGTGAAGTTGCTGCGACCGCCGCGGATTTCACCGCTTTTCGGGTCGGCGTATTGGCTGGTGTAGGTCTTGCTGAGATAACCCGAGCCCGTATCGGTCACGGCCGTCGTGAAGATCGTCACCACAGTTCCGTGGATGTGGCGGTGCACCATCGTCACCACATCATCTTTGATGCGATAGCGATCACCTTCGCCCTTGCCGCCGATGATCACCTCGGTGCCGACGCTGTCGGTTTCTCCTGCTGTGAACGTGTTGGCACCGTGGGTCTGTTCAAAGCTGCGGCGAACCCGATGGATAGCGATTTCCCAGAGCTGTGAACTGATCGCCTTGAGGATGGCTTCATCCTCAATTCCTTCCACCTTCGCCTTGAGATCGGCTCCGATCTGGAAACGTCCCTCCACTTGCTGGTCGCCCTGCTTCCAGATGCAGCGACCTTGATATCCGCCAAATCCTGGTTCCCACGTGTAGCGGTTTTCGTAGGCACGCCGGAAGTTGTCCCGCAGATCGCTGCCTGGCTTAACGGGGGAGGAGGTGGTCACACCGATTGAAGCGTCGGTCTCAACCTTACCGATCAAACCAGGGTTTTATTGGTTACAGGCATTGGGCATGGACGTCCTGAAGGGCATGGATGCTGAGGGTGGGCTGGTCTTGCAATGCGCTGATCGCCTCCACGGCAGCGCGGGCTCCCGCCAGGGTGGTCACGGTGGGAACGGCGTAATCCAGGGCGGCTCGGCGCAGATATTTGTCGTCGTGGGCGGCCTGACGTCCGATCGGGGTGTTGATCACCAGTTGAACCTGTTTGGAGCGGATCAGATCCTCAATATTGGGGCGGCCTTCATGCACCTTGAGCACCGAGCGCACGTTGAGACCGGCTTGATCTAAAGCCGAAGCGGTTCCCGACGTTGCGATCAGATCAAAACCCAGTTCGATCAGACGGGCTGCAACCGGCACCAGTGCCGACTTGTCTCTGTCGTGGGTGGACAGGAAAACGGTCCCGGAGGTGGGCAGGGCTTCGCCTGCACCCAGCTCGGCTTTGGCGTAGGCCATGCCGAAGTTGTCGGCGGACCCCATCACTTCGCCGGTGGAACGCATCTCCGGTCCAAGCACGGTGTCGGCACCAGGGAAGCGGCGGAAGGGCAGCACCGCTTCCTTGATGGCTTGCAACGGTGGCTTCGGCTCCTGATGAAGGCCCACCGCCTGAAGGGTTTCGCCAGCCATCAGTCGTGTGGCGATCCTGGCCAGAGGCTGGCCGGTTGCCTTGGCCACAAAGGGAACGGTGCGGGATGCCCGTGGGTTGGCTTCGATGATGTAAACCACCTCTTCGCCGTCATCCGTCTTTTGAACGGCGAACTGGAGGTTGATCAGTCCCCGAACCTTGAGGGCCAGTGCAAGCCCCCTGGTCCACTCGCGGATGGTCGCCAGAGCACTCTCTCCGAGCGAAACCGCTGGGAGGCAGCAAGCCGAATCACCGGAATGGATACCGGCCGGTTCGATGTGCTCCATCAGGCCGCCGATCACCACGTTGCTCTCGCAATCGCAAAGAGCGTCCACATCCACCTCGATGGCATTCTCGAGGTATTGATCAATCAGGACTGGGTGATCCGGTTCAACCTGCACCGCTTCACGCATGTACCGGTTGAGCTCCTCCTGGTCGAACACCACCTCCATGGCTCTCCCTCCAAGGACGTAGGACGGACGCACAACAACGGGGTAGCCCACCCCTGTGGCCACCGTGCGCGCCTCCGCTTCGCTCCGGGCCAGGCCATGGCGGGGCTGGCGGATCTCCAGCTCGCTGAGAATGGCTTCGAACTGTTCGCGATCCTCCGCTCGATCAATCGATTCCGGTGATGTGCCCCAGATGCGGGTTCCGGTGGAGCGACCCTCGTCGCTGTCCAGCCAGCGCATCAGTGGAATCGCAAGTTTCAGAGGTGTCTGGCCACCGAACTGAACAACAATTCCGTCGGGTCGTTCGGCTTCGATCACATTGAGCACGTCCTCGAGGGTGAGTGGCTCGAAGTACAGGCTGTCGCTTGTGTCGTAGTCGGTGGAGACCGTTTCGGGATTGCTGTTCACCATCACCGAAGCAATGCCCTGCTCCTGGGCTGCAAAGGAGGCATGGCAGCAGCAATAGTCGAATTCGATCCCCTGGCCGATGCGGTTGGGACCACCACCAAGGATCATCACCTTGCGTTCCGTCTCCGAACGCTCCACCTCGTTGGCGGGGGGCAGGGTTGTCAAGGTGCCGTCGGCGTCCAGACGCTGAAGCGGGCGTTCGTAGGTGGAGTAGTGATAGGGCGTGGTTGAAGCGAACTCGGCGGCACAGGTGTCGACTGTTTTAAACACCGCACGGATCCCCATACCATGCCGATGCTGACGCACCGCAAGCTCTTCACTGTTGGTGCACCACGCGATCTGACGATCGGAGAACCCCAGCTGTTTGAGTTCGAGCAACGAATCGGCGGTGAGCTGATCGAGTTGCTGACCCTTTAAAAGGTTTTGTTCCGCCTCAACGATCCGGCGAAGCTTGGCAAGGAACCACGGATCGATGCTGCTGATCCGATGAATGTCCTCATCGCTCCGGCCGTGAAGCATTGCAGAACGCAGTGAAAGGATCCGATCGGGTGAGGGGGTGCGCAGCAGTCGATCGATTTCGCTGTCGCTTAGGTCGGGTTCAGGTCGGTCACCACCCCAGCCTGAAAGACCCGTTTCCAGGGAACGCATCGCCTTCTGAAAGGACTCCTCAAAGCAACGGCCGATGGCCATTGCCTCGCCCACCGACTTCATAGAAGTGGTGAGAACGGCCGGGCTGCCGCGAAACTTTTCGAAGGCGAAGCGAGGGATCTTCGTGACCACGTAATCAATCGTGGGCTCGAAGCAGGCCGGTGTTTTGCCGGTGATGTCGTTGAGGATTTCATCGAGCGTGTAGCCCACCGCCAGCCGCGCTGCGATTTTGGCGATCGGGAACCCGGTGGCCTTGCTGGCCAAAGCGGAGGAGCGGCTCACGCGGGGGTTCATCTCGATCACCACCACATCACCGTTGTCAGGGTTGATGGCGAACTGAATGTTGCTGCCGCCTGTGGCCACACCGATTTCGCGAATGATCGCGATCGATTGATCTCGCAGACGCTGGTATTCCCGATCCGTCAGTGTCTGTGCTGGCGCCACGGTGATCGAGTCGCCGGTGTGAACCCCCATCGGGTCCAGATTTTCAATGCTGCAGACGATCACGACGTTGTCGGCCAGATCGCGCATCACCTCCAGCTCGAATTCCTTCCAACCCAGCAGGGACTGCTCGATCAGGATCTGGGAGACGGGACTGGCTTCAAGCCCGCTTTTGCAGATCGCAGCAAATTCCTCAGGGTTGTATGCGATTCCCCCACCACTGCCACCAAGGGTGAAGGCGGGTCTGATGATGCGAGGGAAGCTGCCGATCGCCGCTCCAACCGCTTCCGACTCCTCCAGAGTCGAGGCGACACCTGATGGGCAGACCTGCACGCCGATGCGTTCCATGGCCTGCTTGAACAGCAGACGATCTTCGGCCTTCTGGATCGCCTTGAGATCCGCACCGATCAGCTCGACTCCGAAGCGCTCGAGCGTTCCGTTTTCGGCCAAAGTGACCGCGAGATTGAGAGCGGTCTGGCCCCCCATGGTCGGCAGCAGAGCATCCGGCCGTTCCGTTTCGATGACCCGGGTAATCACCTCTGGGGTGAGTGGCTCGATGTAAGTGCGGTCCGCCATGCCCGGATCGGTCATGATCGAAGCGGGGTTGGAGTTCACCAACACCACCTCAAAACCCTCGTCTCGCAAGGCTTTGCATGCCTGCGTTCCCGAGTAATCAAACTCACAGGCCTGCCCGATCACGATTGGACCGGACCCCAGAAGCAAGATGCGACGAAGATCAGTCCGCCGGGGCATGCGCTCGTTTCAGGCCAAACCTGTTCACCTTCTCACGCAGCTGTCTCGATCCCGGTTCTCGCTACGGTTATTGGATAAGGGATTTCCACCGCAATGAGTGAGCTTCAGCGCCTAAAGGGGTTGTTGCCGCCTGAAATGCAGAGCTGGGTGTTTGTTGAATCCGCTGCTGCAGTGGATCCCCCGCTCATCACCCTCGAGGAAATCGGTCGCGACGAGGTGGAAATACAGGTCGATCTCGACGCCTGGGATGCGATGGCACTGGACCATCGCAACCTGTTGTTCTGGCATGAAGTGGGTCGAATTCAGAACGACACGATTCCCCGAGACGGGTGGGAGATGGCTGCATTGGCCATTGGTCTTGGTGGAGCCATCGGTGAACTGTGGGTTCAGGACGGTCTGCTGCTGCTAATGGCCCTTGGCCTGTCCGGCTTCGCCGGTTATCGCCTGTACCTCAAAAACAATGTCGAGAAACGTCTCCAGGACGCCATCAGCGCAGACGAGCGCGCCATCGATCTCGCCTGTCGATTTGGTTACAGCGTCCCCAACGCTTACAGAAGCCTTGGCGGTGCATTGAAGGAGTTGGTGGAGCAGACCCGGAAGAAGCGTCGCCGTGGCTTCTACGAGGATCGTTTAGAGGCTCTGCGCAAGAGTGCCAGCAAAGCCCGCTCTGAGATGGCGCAGCAGGAGGGTTCCCGCAGTTCTGTCAGCAGCGAAAATGTCTATGGATAGTCAACAACTGGCGGAACTGGCCGCAGACGCGTGTGACGACCGAAAAGCACAGGACATCCGTTTGATCCGGGTGGATGAAGTGTCGAGCCTGGCCGACTGGATGGTGATTGCCGGTGGTCAATCGGATGTTCAGGTTCGCGCCATTGCCCGCTCAGTTCAGGACCGCCTCGAACTGGATGCTGAACGCCTGCCATTGCGTAAGGAAGGCATCAACGAGGGTCGCTGGGCCCTCCTTGATTACGGCGAGCTGATCGTGCACGTGCTGATGCCGGACGATCGTCGGTACTACGACCTCGAATCATTTTGGAGTCACGGGGAAAGTCGGGTTTTCTTACCGTCCGTGAAGCTTTTAGAGAAGAACCCATGAATGAGTTCGTCTCATGCCCCGTTCCTCCGGAGCAGAGACCCCTGGAGGAATTCCAGGAACTCACCGATTCCTGGTTCTTCGCCTGGCCCGTTGGAGATCAGCCCTATCTCAGCCGCAGTTTGACCATCAGCTGGATGCTGATGCTGCCTCTCTGCATCCTCATTGCGAGTGGCAGCTGGACTCTTCGCGCAGACCCCCCTCGACTGGTGGTTGCCGGTGCCGTTGCTGCGCTGGTGCTGCCGCTGCTGCTCCTGGTCCGTCAGTGGCTGGGTTGGACCTACGTGATGAAACGTCTGCTTGCGGAGAAAGTCG
Organism: Synechococcus sp. AG-679-D13; assembly: GCA_003210735.1. GTDB lineage: Bacteria > Cyanobacteriota > Cyanobacteriia > PCC-6307 > Cyanobiaceae > Parasynechococcus. Next base: position 68,048 of record QCUM01000005.1, on the reverse strand, counting down.
ATTACGAAGAATCCGGCTGGTACGACGGTCAGACCTGGGAAAAACCTCTTTCGTGGAGAAGCAAGGACCTTCTGGTGGCCCGCCATGAGGTGAGACCCATTCTGGGCCGATTGAGCAGGGCCATGGCCGCGGCAGCCGGTCTGATGCTGGGCGGAGCCAGCCTCTGTCAGGCTCTTTGAACTGCGCCGTCATCGGGATATGACACTTCCCTCTGGTTTCAGTGGCGCATCGCGAGCCGGTACGTCCTGCCTTGAGGTCACCCTCTGCCGCGGCGGCAGCGTCGAATCACTGCACCGGGTTCATGCGGTGGTCTGCGACCTTCGTGGAAGGGTGTTGATGTCAGCCGGTCAGCCCGGGTTTGAGACTTTCATCCGATCGGCTCAGAAACCATTTCAGGCGCTTCCCTTCATCAGCAGTGGTGCTGCCGCTGCCATGGATTGTGGAGATCGGGGGATCGCCATCAGCTGCGCATCCCATTCCGGCAGCACCGTTCACGCTCGAGAAGCGTTCAAGTTGCTCTGGCAGGCAGATCTGGATGTCGGGCTCCTGCAATGCCCGGTGCCTTCAGGCTCCGAAAGTGCACTTCAATACAACTGTTCCGGTAAGCACGCCGCTTTTCTTGCCACCAGTCGCAAGATGAGCTGGCCCCTGGAGACTTACCTGCAGAGCGATCATCCTCTGCAGCAGGAAGTCAACCGACGCATCGCCGAACTGCTGGGGCTTCCCCCGGATGAGCTGGTGGCCTCAAGGGATGACTGCGGTGCTCCGACCCTGCGTCTTCAGTTGTCACAGATGGCATTGTTGTATGCCCATCTGGGGGCTTCCGAGCAGGCGGAGCTCGAGCAGATCAGTCGCGCGATGTTGGCCCATCCCGACCTTGTGGCTGGTGAAGGACGGTTCGATACAGAACTCATGCGTCGCAGTCATGGCCAGGTGCTGTCCAAAGGAGGTGCTGAAGGCATCCAGTGCCTGAGCCGTGTCGGCGAGGGACTCGGTGTTGCCATCAAGGTTGAGGACGGCTCCCGTCGGGCCAAACATGCAGTGGCCTTGCACTTGCTGCGTCAGTTGGAGTGGCTGATGCCGCTGAGCCTCGATGATCTCGAGGAACAGGTGCTCAAGATCAACCCCGGCGTGACCCTGCATGTTCAAGGGGCTCTTGAGTTTAAGAAGGGCTGAAATCGCCTGTACGGCAGGACACAGACGTGTATGATATTTGGGCTGCCGCGGGGTAGAGCAGTCTGGTAGCTCGTCGGGCTCATAACCCGAAGGTCGGGAGTTCAAATCTCCCCCCCGCCACCAATGATCAACTTGCATTGAGGCCTCATTAGGCCTCTTTTTTTTGTCCAGGGCTCAAAAGTCGTTTGTCAGTTCCATCTGTTGAAACTTTTCCGATCTTGTAAGAAGTCGGATAGTCGTGGGCTTCTGTTGAAAATAGATAGAGCCATGTATGTGTGGTCGATTGGGAGTATAAACTTAGGCGGAATTTTTTGCATTTTGCTCAAAGGTCTATGTAGTTTCATTTTTGCCGCTTTTTGCTGGATTTGAGGTTTGCTTGTCAGCCAGTCTTGCTGAATGAAAGGATTTGAGGAGTTAGCGTGTTTTTGAATGCATGGCTGTTTATAAAAATTTTCTCGACTATTTGTCAGGATGCATGCGTTAAAGCCAGCTTGTTATTTATTTCCTGGCGTAGTCTTTGCTAAGAAAATAATGTGCATGGCTGAAAATATTAATCGATTGAATTTTTTGCAGGCTTTCATTTTTGTTCGATTTGTATTCCATTGCTTAGGTGTTTGGTCAGGCTCTCTGCTGTTCCATTTCTTGCGCGAAGTATTCGGTGTAGGCAATGTAGAGAGTATTCATGTTAAACGTCGCCGGTTGCGATGATGCTCAGTCAGGGTGTAATCGATAATGATTTGTTTTTAGGATTTAATGGTTCGTCTGCTTTTCTTGAAGCTCTCACTGTTGATGGACACTGTTTTTATTTTGTTTGTATTGCATCAAGGTTGACGAGAGTTTTGGCTTTGAATGGAGTCCAAGCTGATTGGGCCTTCTGTTTTGTCGACCCATCAGAGGCTGGTCCTGTGAAAAAGCCAAGCCACCCTTGCGCTGATTGATCTTGCGGCCTCTGCAGGAGACTTGTCGTTCTCCTCTTGACTTTCTTTGAACAGCCGCAGTGAGCAGATCAACGGGCCCTGGGACGCCATCGTGGTTGGCTCCGGAGCCAGTGGTGGTGTGGCTGCTCTCACCCTCGCCGAGGGAGGAGCGCGCGTTCTGGTTGTTGATGCAGGCCCCGATCTGTCGCCTGAGGCTGCGCTTGGCTCGGAGCCGGCCAACCTGATGCGGCGCTTGGAGGGCATCAGCACCGGTCGCCACCGCCGTCAGGCTCAGCATCCCGGCTACTGGAAAGCCAATCCGCGTCTGTATGCAGACGAGCGGCTTCACCCCTACACCCATCCCCCAGAGCGTCCGTTTCTCTGGACCCGCGGTCTTCAGGTTGGTGGGCGCAGCCTGACCTGGGGCGGCATCACGCTGCGGTTGTCTGATGAGGATTTCCAGGGGATTGATGCCGAAGATGGCAGGGTCGCCTGGCCGATCCGCTCTGCCGATCTCGATGACGACTACGCCGCTTTGGAGCGGATGTTTGCTGTTTACGGGTCTGCTGATGGGTTGCCGCATCTGCCCAATGGCGTGATGCAGGAACCGCTGCCGTTCACGGCTGCTGAAGAGCGCTTTGCCTCCGCGTTGACAGAACGGCTGGGCGTTGCAGCGATCCATTCCCGCGGATTTGGTCCCCATCAGCCAGAGCGTGATGGCCCCTGGCCGCGTTCAAGCAGCCCTGGCAGCACTCTGCCCCGTGCCATGGCGACGGGACGGGTTGCGTTGTTGTCGCAGCATCTGGTGGAGCGGCTCATGGTCGCTCCCGGGGCGGACCGCGCCGACGGCGTGGTGGTGATTGATCAGATCGAAGGCAAACGCCACACCTTGCGGGCTGATCAAGTGGTGTTGGCGGCCTCGACGATTCAGACCGTGGCCATCCTGCTCCGGTCGCAGCGTGAGGGTCTGCAGGAGCCGTCTGGCCGATTGGGCACCCGGTTGATGGACCATGTCTCCACCAGTCAGTTTTTTGCGTTTGCTGATCCCTCTGAGCTGCCTCAGCCCCCGCTCACCGGTGCCGGCAGCTTTTTCCTTCCCTTTGGCCGCCACCTCGAGGGGGCTTCCTTTCACGGTGGATATGGCCTCTGGGGGGGGATTGGTCGTTTTGACCCGCCGGGTTGGCTGCGCCGCCGACCGCAAACGGTGAGCGGCTTTCTGATTGGTCATGGCGAGGTGCTGCCCCGCGAGAGCAACCGCGTCAGCCTCAGTTCGATGACCGATCGCTGGGGTATGGCCGTCCCCCATATCGATTGCCAATGGGGAAATAACGAACATTCGATGGTGGAGCACATGCGGCAGCAGATGCAGCTCTGCATTGCGGCAGGTGGCGGTGAAGCCCTGCCGATCTCTGAGTTGTTCCGTCTGCCCCTTCCCGACTCACTGCTCAGCGGGGCCGTCGCCCTGTCGGACGGGGCGGCGCCACCGGGCTACTACATCCATGAGGTGGGAGGCGCCGCCATGGCGAACGCCCCTGATCGTGGAGTCGTCGATCCAGACAACCGTTTGTGGGGTGCGAGAAACGTTCTCGTGGTGGATGGGTCCTGCTGGCCGACCTCGGCCTGGCAGAGCCCAACGCTCACGATGATGGCGATCAGCCGCCGCGCCTGTCGCTGCGCACTCAGCCGTCGCGGCGAGTGAACAGGTCGTCGAGGTAGCGCTCGGTGACGGCGCGATCTTCGCAGCCGTTCTGGAACAAAAAGTGGGCCAGCGCTGAGCTCATGACCTGGTACTGATCCCAGCTCGGGTGTTCGCCGATGAACGCCTTCATGCCCCGGTAGAGAACCTCCGGGATCTCAGCCTCCATGCTCACGTAGGGCGAACCGGCTGTAGACGCAGAGGTTTGTGCCACGCACTTGTCGTGACAACGCTCCAAATGATTTCGATCCATCAAGATCCGCTCAGATCTCGTTTACGCCCATAAGAAAGCCACAACGCATGGGGTTGCGTCAAAGCTGTGGTGATTTTTGAAAATGCAGCTGAGACACGTTGAGACTGCCTCCCTGGCAGGGGGTCTCGAGATTGAGGCTTGGCGCATCGGGCCATTGCTATAGGCCGCGATCCTGCTGTCAAGCGTTTCGACGGATTGAGACGATCCCCACAGGATTCAGCTCTGGCAGTGATTTCAAGCCGGCCCCTGTGGAATGTTGGCGGCCTCCTGTGGAAAAAGAGGGGGTGCCTGGGGAATCGCAGGTGCCATCAGAAAACCTAATGAGTCGAAAATCCCTTCCGTCGCTGGCGAGATCGGTGGCGCCATGGTCCGAAAATGCCAGGGTTTTCTTAAGACTTCTGTGAAGAACCCTTGGCGCCGAGGGTGCGTGGGCCCAGGGGATGGTCGGCGTGGGGGTACGGCGGATGGTGATGGTGGCCACCATCGCCATGGCTGTGACCGTGATCGTGATGCCCAGGGATGGCCTCGACCTGGCAGACACCGGTGCATTCCCGTTCACACAGCGTGCAGCTTTCCGCCAGCCCCTCCACGTGGTGATGGTGGCTTTCCTGGGCTCGGCCCACATCCTGTTCAAAACCCAGCACCTGAGCCCGGTACTTACAGAGCGAACAATTCATTGCGGTGTCACCGCGCAACACCTCCTCCACCCGTTCGCGAAACGTGTCGACCACTTTCGGGTGGTCACCCAGATACTCCGCCGACAGAAATTCAACCTCGGGGTGATCGGCCGCCACCGTGTCGGTGTTCTGGCGGATCCGGCTCACCAGCACTCCGGAGAACAGGAAGTAGGGAATCACCACCACCCGTCGGAAGCCGAGGCGCACCACGTGCCGCAGCCCCGATTCCACCAGCGGGAAGGTGACGCCGGAATACACGGTTTCTCCCCAGCCGAAGCCAAAGCCCTCCACCAGCATTCGGGTGACCTTGGCCACATTGGAATTGGCATCTGGATCGGAGGAGCCACGACCGACCACCACCAGCAGGGTGTCGCTCAGGGGAACCTCCTCGGTCGCCCGATTCAGGCATTCCTGAACCCGTGCGCCGGCGGCAGCCACCATCAAGCGATCAATGCCGAGCTCCCGCCCGTAGTCGATCGACAAGCCTGTTTCCGCCGTGTAGGTGTTGAGAACGGAGGGGATGTCGTTCTTGGCATGTCCTGCCGCGAAGAGCATGGCCGGAATGGCCAGCACCCTTGTGACACCTCGCTGGCGCAGTGAATCCAGCCCATCGCGCAGGATCGGCCTGGCGAATTCCAGATAGCCGTGCTCAACCGGCATCGGCCCCAGCTTGGGTCGCAAGGCATCGACCATCTGGGCGAATTCCTCAACCGCCAGACGGTTGCGACTGCCATGGCCGCAGATCAAAACGCCGAGTCGTTCGGCTTGGAGGTTGGGCAAGGGGGCGTGCCACTGTTCATTTGATCTGACCTTATCGGCTGCGACGGAATGGATCAGGCCCCGCAAGCCTTGTTTAATCCTCAGGCGGCAGATGCCCGCGTGTTGGGAGTGCTGCAACCGGAGCTGCATGATCTGCCTGCTTTGCTCGAGACCTGGTCGGGGCCAACGCCCCTGCGGGTGTCCGGCGGTGGAACGACCTCGCGAGCTGCCGTGAGTGGTTGCTGGTCGTTGGATCTCAGCGCTCACGGGCGGAGTGTGTTCTGGGACGGTTCGACGGCAACCGTTCGCATCGGAGCCGGCAGCCGGGTGGGAGAGGTGTTGGAGGCGTTGGTGCCCCATCAACGGACCATCGCAGCAGGGTTGTCGGGTCTGCCCGGGATGGGATATGTGCTGACCGGTGGCATGGGCCCCCTCAGTCGCCGGTTCGGTCTGGCTGTCGACCAGCTCACCGCCTTGAGAGGGGTCTGGGGTGGCGGCGAGCCCTTCCGGTTGGAGCGCTCCAGGCATGGTCAGACCGACGAATGGCGTGGTCTGTGTGGTGCAGCTCCCTTCCTGGCGGTGGTGACGGAGCTGGAGCTGATGACCCAGAAGCTGCAACCCCTCTGGGTGCAGCAATCCTGCGGCGAACCGCAGCAGCTGGCTGACTGGATCGAGGCCGCAGAGCACACGGGAGCTGGCGTTTCGCTGCAATGGCACTGGGGAGAGTCGGATCAGCTCACGCGTCTGCAGGTGCGATGCGATCCGGCTCCCGATCACATCCGCATCGAGGGCTTGCATCAGTTGCCTCCACTGGCCTCCTCTCCCCCTGGACAGCCTCGATTGCATGGAGAGGTTGTTGGTCTTCTGGGGCCTGCAGACAGCACGGGCTGGCGACGGTTGCTCCCGGAACTGCAGGAGCTGATGGACCAACGCCCCCATCCGAACTGCAGTCTGTCGGCTCAACAGCTGGGGGAGGTCACGGCACAAGTGGCCGTAGGTGAGACGTCCTTCATTCACCGCGACGCGGTTTGGAAGCCATGGATCACGGCGGTGTGGCCGGCTGGGGATGCCGATCGGCGCCAACGCAGCCTCGCTTGGCTGGAACGGGTCTGGCAGCTGCTGCACACCGTGTGCCCCGGGGTGCATCTGGCTCAGCTGCATGATCAGCTCCCCTTCCACCAGCGCGAACTGGAGCAGGCTTTTGGTGCCTGGCTGCCCTCGCTGAGGCAGCTGAAGCGGCAGCGTGATCCCCAGTGTGTTCTGCCGCCCCTTTGATCCACTTCAATCTCTCAGGATGCTCCAGGCCAGTGGTGATGAAGTTGTGATGGGGCTGGAGAGGTTTATCGGGTTTCTTCTTTGAAATGGATTGATATTCAGGATCAACGCGACGCAAGATCTCTCTATCGAATAAAAAACGACCCTTCTTTAATTAATAAGACCGGTGGAGTTTGCCCTCATCGATTGCTCTCCGATGTTGAGCATCTGTTCTGTGGGCCATCCCACTTGACCAGCCATCGGAGCAGGGTCTTCGGTCTGCTTGGGGATGAGCTTGCCGTCGAGATGGTGATGAGGGATAGCGACGCACTTTTGATCAAGCCGTCCTCCTGCTGCTGTAGGTACTTTCACTCGGCCAGCCGACACCACTGCTGCTGTTGAAACGCTTGGCGAGGGGATATGCCACGAGCGGACACCTCGACTGATTCTCCTGTGGGTGTCATGACTTGCATCGGGCAAGTCCAACAGCTCAAAACAAAAAAGCGGGTCCCGGAGAGGATCCCGCCCTTGAGCCTTTGGTGACAGCTGGCTACCAATCCCGCTGTGCAACCAGCCTCCTGCTTCGCCCTGCCGTTCAAGGGCTTGGTTGCAAAGGCTTAATGCCTAAAGATCCGGGGATCGGCGATCGGGCAATAAAAAGTCCCGGGGCTCGACGTACCCGGGACAGATCGCCTCTCAAGACGTGTCTCAAGTGTACAAGATGAGTAAGTATTTATGCGCACCCTGCCGTCGGCTGGTCGGTTGAGGGCTCAGCGCCTTTTCCACAACCTCGTGTCGTATCAAGGGCTGTGTCGTGATCTACGGTCGCGACATCCTGCGGCAGCCGTGGATGGCCACGCGATCGAATCCGTCCCTGGTGAACCAGTGGTTCGCCAACCCCAGCAAGGACCTGTTGTCGGGTCTGGTGGTTGCCTTCGCCATGATCCCTGAGGCGATTGCTTTTTCCGGCATCGCTGGTGTCGACCCCAAAGTCGGTTTGTTCGGCGCGTTCTGCCTGTCTCTCACGATCGCCGTCGTGGGTGGGCGCATGGCGATGATCACCTCCGCCACCGGATCAACAGCTCTGTTGATGACAGGCCTTGTGGCCACTGGAGAGGCACGGGGTCCGGGCCTCGGTGTGCAGTACCTGATGGTGGCGGGTCTGGTGACCGGTCTTCTTCAGATCGCCTGGGGCTATCTGCGACTGGCCTATCAAATGCGGTTCGTGCCCCAAGGGGTGCTCAGTGGCTTCGTTAATGCCCTGGCCCTGTTGATCTTCCAGGCACAGCTTCCGCAACTGGGTCTCGACCTGCATCACAGCGATGGGGCTTCGCTGCTGCCCCACGGCGGCCAGATTCCAATCGTCTGGGGTCTTGTGCTGCTGGGTCTGGCGATCATCTACGGCTTGCCTCGTCTGACGCGTGTCGTGCCCTCTCAGCTGGTCGCGATCGTGGTGCTGACACTGATCAGCGTTGGCTTCAGTTTCGACATCCCCACAGTCAGCAGCCTTGGAACTCTCCCGGCCGGGCTGCCCAGTTTCAGCCTGCCCTTCGGTGAAGGAGGTGTGGCTTTCAATCTCGACACGCTTGGGGTTGTTCTGCCCACAGCTCTGGCGATCTCATTGGTGGGTCTGATGGAGACCTTCCTCACCCAGGACATCCTGGATGACAAAACCGACACCAGCACCGACAAGAACGTGGAGGCCCGCGGTCAGGGCATCGCCAACATCGTTGCCTCCCTGTTCGGCGGTATGGCCGGTTGCGCCCTGGTGGGTCAATCGGTGATGAATGTGGATAACGGAGGCCGCACCAGGCTTTCCACCCTTTTCTCAGGCGTCAGCCTGCTGGCGATGATCCTGCTGGCGGGCCCCTGGCTGAAGCAGATTCCGATGGCCGCCCTGGTGGCGGTGATGGTCAGCATTGCCGTCAGCACCGCTGACATCAATGGATTGCGCAATCTGCGTCGCATTCCCAAGAGCGACACCTCCGTGATGGTGATGACCTTCGCTGTCACCATGCTCACCACGCCTCACAACCTGGCGCTCGGCGTGATCGCCGGTGTGGCACTGGCTGGAATTTTGTTCAGCCGCAAAGTGGCCAAGGTGATCGAAGTCGAAAGCATGGAGATCAGCCCTGATGAGCTCCGCTACCGGGTGAAGGGTCAGTTGTTTTTCGTCAGCAAGGTGTATTTCGTGCAGGGATTTGATCTGCACGATCACCCTGCACGCATCACCATCGATCTCTCGTCTGCCCACATCTGGGACCAGAGCGGAGTCGCTGCGCTGGATCAAGTGGTCCGCAAGCTGCGTCTCGGCGGTTCACAGGTGAATGTCGAGGGCCTCAACGAGGAGAGTCTCGATCTTTTCGAGCGCATCGGCGGGCAGGAGTCGGCCCACGCCTGATCTCACCCCCAGCCTTGATCAAAGGGACCGTGGCCCGTCGAGCAGTGCCAGGCAGAGGCTCAGGTCATTCCGCATGGCACCCAGTCGATCCTTCACCTGCAAATCCTCTGGATTCAGCTGGGAATAGCGACTGGTCACGTCGTTGCCGATGCTCATCAGCATGCAGAGCGTTTCGAGATCGCCGGTATCGCTAGCGCGCTCCTTGGCTCCGTCCAGCAGCACCTGCAGCAGGGTCATTTTGTTGTTGTACGCCTGACGATTGGTCTCAGCCAGGGCCTGAGACGGCAAGGTCAGGGTGATCAAGCTGATTGCCAGAGCCATCAGCTGTGGCAGCGCGCGCATTGATCAGCTAAACAATCAGTGGAAACTAGTGCTGTTCGTCAGGAAAGACTTCGGATCTGGGACAATCCCAGCCGAATCGTCCCAACCTTGATGTTTCGCACCTGTAATCGCCTTCTGGTCGGCGCCACGGTCGGACTTGCGGCCCTGGTTAGTGGATGTGCATCCATGGATGGCGCCTCGGTCTCCCGTCTTGACCTGGTGAAACAGCGGGGTGAGCTGCTCTGCGGCGTCAGCGGCAAGATTCCCGGATTCAGTTTCCTCAGTGCTGAGGGGGTCTACACCGGTCTGGATGTGGACATCTGCAGGGCGATGGCCGCCGCATTTGTCGGCGATGCCAAAAAGGTGCAATACCGACCGCTCACTGCTCCAGAACGCTTCACAGCGCTTCGATCCGGCGAGATCGATCTGCTCTCTCGAAACACCACATGGACCCTCAGCCGCGATTCAGCTGGCGGGAACGGCCTCAGCTTCGGGCCGGTCGTTTTTCATGATGGTCAGGGGTTGTTGGTGCCTGAAGCCGCCGGGATCCGTTCGCTGAAGGATCTGAGTGGCAAGGCCATCTGCGTGGGGTCCGGCACGACCACCGAGCAGAACCTGAATGACACATTTGCCGCTGAAGGCATTCCTTATACGCCGATCAAATATCAGGATCTGAATCAGGTTGTCGGTGGCTATCTGCAGGGACGCTGTGCGGCGATGACCTCCGATCGCTCCCAGCTCGCGTCGGCCCGCTCTGGCTTCGCAGATCCTGAGAAGCATGTGATCCTCGCGGACCGGCTGAGCAAAGAGCCTCTGGCTCCTGCCGTTGTGGGGGGAGATCAGACCATGGCCGATGCGATGACCTGGGTGGTGCTGGCCCTGATCGAAGCGGAGGAGCGGGGGATCACCCAGGCCAATGTGGACGCGATGGTTGAGCAGGCTGAGGCTGATGCCAGCCAAACAGCCCTTAGACGCTTCCTCGGCATCGATGGTGGCCTCGGCAGCAAGCTCGGCCTTCCCGATGACTTTGTCGTTCAGGTCATCCGTGCCACCGGGAACTACGGCGAGATCTATGACCGCCATCTCGGACCCGCCACACCCGTCGCCATTCCCCGTGGGGCGAACCGTCTGGCGGAGGACGGTGGCCTGATGATCGCGCCACCCTTCACCTGATGCGGCGACGCTCTTTGCTCCTCCAGGTTGGCGTTGCCGCGCTGTTGCTGGCCCTCCTGGCACTGCTGGTGAACAACCTGGCGGTGAACCTGCTGCGCACAGGGCTTGGTCTGGATTTCGGTTGGTTGGGGCGCCCGTCAGGCTTTGCCCTGGCGGAGAGCGCTCTTCCTTACTCTCCCTCTGACAGCTATCTCTGGGCGCTCACCATCGGTTGGCTCAACAGCCTCAAGGTGATCGCAGCCGGTTTGGTGCTGGCCACGCTGCTGGGGGTGGCAGCCGGTGCTGCCCGCAGCAGCAGCAACCGCCTGTTGCGCAGCCTTGCCGGTGGCTACGTCGCCGTGATTCGGCAGGTTCCCCTTCTGCTGCAGTTGTTGTTCTGGTATTTCGTGGCCTTTCTTGGGCTGCCTGAAACCCCGATCGGTGGCCTCATTCAGTTGTCCAATCAGGGCATCTCAATGCTGGGGATGCCCCTCAGCGTTGAGTTCTGCGCCGTGCTCACAGGGCTCACCGTGTTCACCGGGGCTTCGATTGCAGAGATCGTTCGGGGCGGGGTCAACGCTGTTCCCCGCGGACAGTGGGAGGCTTTTCGCAGTCTTGGTCTGAGCGAGGGCCTTGGCTTGCGCCGGATCGTTCTTCCCCAGGCCCTGCCTGCAATTCTGCCGGCGTTGACCAGTCAGTACCTCAACCTGGCCAAGAACAGCACCCTCGCCATCGCCGTGGGTTATGCGGATCTTTACGCCGTCAGCGATACCACCATCACCCAGACAGGCCGAGCCATTGAGGGCTTTCTGCTGCTGTTGATCAGCTTCCTGCTGCTGAACCTGTTGATCAGTGGCGGGATGGCCGGCATCAACGCCACCGTGCTGGGTCGCATGCGGAGGAGTCGCTGATGAATCGTTGGCTCAACCGTTCCGTCACCCTTGTGCTGACGGCGCTGATCGGCTGGGGATTGTGGTCGGTGTTGCACTGGCTGCTGCTGGCCGCAGACTGGCGAGTGGTGGTCTCCAATCTGCCGCTTTATGTGGTGGGGAGTTATCCGGTGGATCAGCGCTGGCGACCGCTGCTCTGGATGGTCGCCCTTGTGGTGCTGATCGGTTTCACCCTGCTCGGACCTCGGCGGGGGCCCCTGCAGCGCTGGTTGCCGTTGATCTGGCTCGCCATGGCTCCTCTCGGGCTCTGGCTGGTGGCCGGTGGACTGGTGCTTGAACCGGTGAGCACGCGCGACTGGGGCGGTTTCACCCTCACCCTTCTGCTCACCTTCGGCAGCGGACTGCTGGCCCTGCCCATTGGGGTTTTGCTGGCCCTGGGGCGCCGCAGTCGACTGCCGGTGCTGCGGCTGAGCAGTACGGCGTATATCGAGCTGATGCGGGCGGTGCCTTTGATCGCTGTGCTGTTCTTCGGTCAGCTGCTGATCCCCCTTTTCCTTCCCCCGGGACTGGAGATCAACCGGGTCTTGCGAGCTGTGCTGGCCTTTGCCTTTTTCGCGGCGGCCTACATCGCTGAGGATGTTCGCGGCGGGTTGCAGGCCATCCCGCCCATGCAGCGGGAGGCGGCAGCGGTGTTGGGCCTTTCGGAGTGGCAAAGCCTTCAGCTGGTGGTGTTGCCGCAGGCCCTGCGCATCGCGCTGCCATCGCTCACCAATCAAGCGGTTGGTCTGTTGCAGAACACCAGCCTCATGGCGATTCTCGGCTTGGTGGAACTGCTTGGTATCAGTCGCAGCCTGCTGGCCAATCCGGTCTTCATCGGCCGCTTCCTTGAGGTTTACCTCTGGTTGGCTGCGGTTTACTGGCTGGCATGCACGGCCATGGCCCTGCTGGCCCGCCACCTGGAGCTTCGGCTCGACCCTCTCCGATCCGACCGATGACCGTCGCTATCCGCGCCACCGATCTGGTGAAGAGCTACACCCCGGGTTCGCGTGCTCTCGATGGGGTCAGCCTTGAGGTGGCCAGTGGGGAAGTGCTGGTGGTGATGGGGCCTTCCGGATCGGGGAAAAGCACCCTGATCCGCACGTTCAACGGTCTTGAAAAGCTCGACGGCGGTGAGTTGGATGTGCTGGGTGTTCGCTTGGATGCCGCCCATGAGGAGCGGCCGGTGCGCGAGATCCGACGCCGCGTCGGGATGGTGTTTCAGCAGTTCAACCTCTTCCCTCATCTTTCAATCCTCGACAACATCACCCTGGCGCCGGTGAAGGTGCAGAAACGACCCAAAGCGCAGGCTGAGCAGCGGGCCATCGAGCTGCTCGATCAGATGGGAATCCGAGAGCAGGCGCACAAGTTCCCCGCGCAGCTGAGCGGCGGCCAGCAGCAACGGGTGGCGATCGCCCGCGCCCTGGCTCTGGATCCTGAGGTGATGTTGTTCGACGAACCCACCAGTGCCCTCGATCCCGAACGGGTGAAGGAGGTGCTCGATGCCATGCGACAACTGGCCAGAGACGGCATGACCATGGTGGTGGTGACCCATGAGCTCGGTTTTGCCCGGGAGGTGGCTGACCGTGTGATGTTCATGGATCAGGGGCAGGTGGTGGAGACCTCAGATCCCGCCAGCTTCTTCACCAACGCCCGTGAAGAGCGCAGCCGTCGTTTCCTCAGCCAGATGGTCTGATGCCGCAGATCGCTGTCACTCTGTTCCCGGCCCTGCCCCAGGCCTCACTGGAGGATCTGCTGCGGGTGCTTCTGGTGCTCGGTTTGATCGCTGCACCTTTTGTGATCACTGTTCAATGGCGCCGTCGCCGGGTGCGTCGCTTCATGGCTCGGGTCCGGCAGCGGGATCAGAACAAGCCTTGATCGTGTAGTCGATCCGGTCGTCATCGGAGCAGCAGAAATCGCCGTAGTACGTCGCCAATGCGTCATAGGCAGCGTCGTAGCTGTTGAACTGCTGTCTGGTGAGTTGGTCGCTGCCGCCATCGCTTCGAACGATCCGATGAGGTCTGGTCTGGGGCGATGCACGCATGGCCTGGCAACTCCTGATGGTGATTAGCGTTGAGTCTGCACTGGGAGTTTGGCCATGCTGAGCTTCCTGCTGGAGCTGGTCCCCTCCCTGCTGGTTGGGTTCTGGCTGGGGGGCCAGCAACCCGAGTTGTCGACGCGTCTGGCGCGGCCGTTGGTTCGTTTCGGCGTGCCGTTGAGCGTGATGGGATTGCTGCTGCGTGGTGGCTTGACGAGCGCCGTGCTGAAGGCCGCTGTTGTTGCGCCGGTGGTGGTGAGTCTCTGGTTGGTGTTGGTTTCCATCGAATCCGCGGGCAAGCCCCACCGCTCTTCGGCGTTGCGGTTGGGCAGCTGCGTTGGCAACACGGCCTATGTGGGCGTCCCTCTGGCGCTTGCATTCCTTCCGGAGACAGCCTTGTCGATCACCATTGGCTACGACATCGGGGCCACGCTGTTCACCTGGAGCGTGGGTGCGGTGATGCTGGCCGGTGGTTCCTTGCAGTCCAGTTCTCTGCTTCAGGGGGCCGCAAAGGGGCTGTTGCTCAGTCCTGCCAGTCGTGGCCTGCTCGGAGCTTTGCTGGTGCAGTGGACCCCGTGGAGCGAGAGCCTCGCTGATGCGCTGTGGTGGCCCTCAAGGCTGGTGCTGATCCTGGCTTTGTTTGTGGTGGGGTTGCGGCTTGGTGCGTTGTTCCGGGATCGGCGCATCCCTGGCCTGCTGAATCGCGGACTGAGGTCGGCTCTGGTGGGAAAACTTCTGCTCTTCCCCCTGCTGCTGATGGTTCTCGGTTTGCTGTTGCGTTGGGATCCCTTGATGATCAAGGCCATGGCTTTGCAGGGTGCCACCCCAACCGCTATCTCAGTGCTTCTGCTCTCGGAGTCGGCGGACCGGGAGCAGGGAGATGCAGCGAGTTTGGTCTTCTGGAGCACGGTGCTGGCTCTGATCACGGCTCCCCTGTGGGGACAGGTGTTGACGTTGCTGGTGCATTGATGGACGGGGAGCGCCGTTGATGACAGTTAATAACATTCAGTTGTAAAAAATGATTGCTAGCTGAAGCTTGAATCGATCAGCGCTTCAGGCCCATGGCAAGCGATTCAGGAACATGGACTGCCAATCAACCGCCCGCTCAGTTTGAGAAGCTTTGGCGGGGATTGGCTTTGGTTGGTGCTTTGCATCTGGCAGGAATGCTGGTGAACATCGTTTTCCAGATGATGGGATATCACTTCCTGGACCGTATTCCTGCGATGTTCCTCGGCCTCTGAACGGTTGGGTCAAGCCATCTGAAACCGGCGAAACGTGAGGTTGAGCCGCATGGTGCGGATCTTCTTGCGTTGCGGAATGCAGTGCTGCCAGCTCTGCTGACAGCCCGACTGCATGATCAGCAGATCACCATCAGCAAGGCTCAAGGATGTTTTGTTGCCCGTCTCGTGGCGATGGCGCAGCTGAAAATCGCGACTGGCCCCGAAAGAGAGAGATGCGATGGGAGAGCTTTGATCGATTTCAGGTTCATCGTCGGCGTGCCATCCCATCCGATCTTCGCCATGGCGATACAGATTCAGCAAGCAACCGTTGAAGTTGCAGGAGCAGGCCTGTTTCACCTCCTTCAGCAAAGGGACGAACCATTCCGGCCAGCCTGAGCCGGTGTGTTGTGTTCCGCTGTAGCGGTAACGCACACCAGTTTTCGCAAGAAACGCTGTGAGGCGCGGCACCGGGTGCTGGCGTCCGTAAACCCTCACGATCGGTTGCTGCCAGCCAACAGATTCCGCCAGCTGGTTGCGCCAGAAGGTTGCGGCATCCGGTTTGACCCAGCCTCGGATCAATGTCCACGGTTGAACAGGCGCCAGGTGCTGCGTTTGTTCGCTGCTCAGCGCCATGGCCTCCCAGCCGCAGATCGATGGGACCAGCCTGATGGTTGAACGAGCCGTTCGTGTGCCCCGCTGGTGACGACCCATGAAGCCCTTGTTCGAGCTGTCACGATCTCCCATACATTCCTTCCATGGGAGCTCGAATAACAAAGGACGAATTCCTCAAGCGCGCAGAGCAGCGCTTTGGTGATCAGTACGACTACAGCGAGGTCGTCTGGCGCAGCTTCAAAAGCCCGGTGAAGATCCGCTGCAAGCAACATCCCGTTCAGCTGATCACCATCACCCCCGAAAAGCATCTCCAGACCCTTGGGGGCTGCCGCCATTGTTTGCGGGAACGCCGCATCGCGGCTTTGGAACGGGAACTCAATCGCAAATCAGCTCCCACGCGGTTGCAGGATCAGCCCGCCAAGCTCACGCGCTGATAACAGAACCACAACCACTGCTGGAACAGCAGGTTGCGATGTGACCGCCAGCTCGTCTTGGGGTTGCCTGCATTGAAATTCTCCGGTGGTGGAACATCTCCACGGGCCTTGTCCCGTTCCATCTCGCCCACGATGCGTCCAACGTTGTATTCCGGATGGCCCAGATGCATCAGCTGCCGCTGGTCGGGGGTTTCAAAAATGCTGTAGCCCACCTGTTCGCCATGGGCGAGCAGGCGGAGTCGCCCCTGGCGCTGGGCTGATTCCATTGCGGCATCGGGGAGGCCTGCATGTCGGCTCTGCGGGCAGTGAAAGCGGTCATCCTGGGTGCCCATCAGCGGGTGGCCCGGCACCAGGCTGCGCATGGGGTAAACCCCAAACAGCTTGCGATCAAAGGAATGTTTGTCAACGCCGGCGAGATAGGCCAGGGCAAAGCCCGCCCAGCACAGGCCAAGGGTGCTGGCACAGATTGACCTGGCTTCTTCGATCACCTGCACCAGTTCCTTCCAGTACTTCACCTGCTCAAACGGCAGATGTTCCACCGGAGCACCGGTGATGATCAATCCATCGATGGGGCCCTGAGCCAGGGCCTCCTCCCAGCTGACGTACAGATTGTTCAGGTGCTCCTGATCCCAGCTTTTGTAGGCGTGGGTGTTGAGGCGGATCCAGACCGGTTCGATCTGAAGCACCGACAGGCCAAGAGGGTGCAGCAGGTTGAATTCGTACTGCTTCCCCAGCGGCATGATGTTGAGAATGCCGATGCGCAATGGCCGGATGTCCTGGCGTTCGGCCTGTTTGGGCTCGATCCAGGAGATCCGGTTGCGTTCGACGGCACCGATCTTGTGGTAACTGCGGGGGAGGATCAGTGCCATCGCTCTCCAGGGTGGATCAGGCGAGGGCCTGCTCGAAGTCGGCCTTGATGTCGTCGATGTGTTCGAGACCCACCGACACCCGAACCATCGTTGGGGTGACCCCTGCCGAGGCCTGTTCGTCCTCACTCAGTTGCTGGTGGGTGGTTGATGCCGGATGGATCACCAGCGTCTTGGCATCACCCACGTTGGCCAGATGGCTGGCGAGTTTGAGGCTGTCGATGAAGCGCACGGCATCGTCGTAACCACCCTTGAGCGAGAACATCAGCATGCAGCCCATGCCACGGCCTGTGAGGTACTTCTTGGCTGCGGCGTTGTAGGGGTCACCCGCCAGGCCCGGATAGCTCACACTCTCCACCTTGGGATGCTCCTCCAGCCAGCTGGCCAAGGCCATGGCGTTTTCGGTGTGACGTTCCACCCGCAGGCTGAGGGTCTCCAGCCCCTGAAGCAGCAGGAAGCTGTTGAACGGGCTTACCGCCGGACCCCAGTCCCGCAGGCCTTCAACTCTTGCTCTCAGAGCAAAGGCGATGTTGCGGTCGTCCGGCAGCCCCAGCATCTTGCAGATGTCACTTCCGAAGCCGAATGCATCCCAGTGCACAAGCCCGTGATAAGCGGCGCTGGGCTGGCTCATTAACGGAAACTTGCCATTGCCCCAGTTGAACGTGCCGGCGTCAACAATCACTCCGCCGAGACTGGTGCCGTGGCCTCCAATCCACTTGGTGGCACTTTCCACGATCACATCAGCACCATGCTCGATCGGCCGCATCAGGGCACCGCAGGCGCCGAGGGTGTTGTCAACAATCAGTGGAATGCCGTTCTGCTTTGCCAGAGCCGAGAGCTTTTCAAAATCGGGGATGTTGAAGCGGGGGTTGCCCATCGCCTCCACGTAGATGCCCTTCGTTTTGTCGTCAATCTGCGCTGCAAAGCTGTCAACCTCGTCGCCATCGGCGAAACGAACGTCGATACCCAGGCGCGGAAACTGAACCTTGAACTGGTTGTAGGTGCCGCCGTACAGGTACGACGTTGAAACGAAGTTGTCTCCGGCCTGCATGCAGTTCGTGATCGCCAGGAACTGAGCCGACTGCCCCGATGCTGTGGCCAGGGCAGCGACGCCGCCCTCCAGTGCCGTCACGCGCTTTTCGAACACATCCGTCGTCGGATTCATCAGACGGGTGTAGATGTTCCCGAACTCCTTCAGGCCGAACAGGTTCGCGCCGTGTTCCGCATCGTTGAACACGTACGAGCTGGTCTGATAGATCGGAACCGCCCGTGCATTTGTCGCCGGATCAGGGGACTGACCAGCGTGTAGTTGAAGGGTCTCGAAATGTTGGGACATCGGGCGGAAAAGGAACGCCTGTGTTCCTGTTCTAGTCGTGGGAGAGCTCTGGTTTGTCGGTGTCGCTCAGGGAAGGGAAGTTGCTGCGAATCAGGTCATGGATGGCCGTATGGGCTTCGTGACGAAATCCCTCCACCGCATCGGCATTGAGCAGCGGGTAGGTGCGGTCGCTGGCGTCAACATCCCGGAGATGCTTCCAGCGGTTGCTCGGTTCCTGTTCTTTCAGGCTGATCAAGGGGGCCTGGAAGTCGTACGCCTTGGTCGTCCCCATGGCAGCAACCTGGGAGGCCAGGGTTTCGCGCACCGGCGCCAGTGCTTTGGCCTTGAGGGTGTCCGGCAGCCCCAGCACCGGCTCGTAGTGACCCAGGATCCGAAGTTCCGTTTCCAGCATCACCGGCCAAGCGCCGCGCATGCCCTCCCCTAGCCCCATCTCCGATTCAGCGTTGAGCATGGCGTCGCAGTGGAAGCGCAGCCAGCGGTAGTAGGTCTTGTCTTGAATCGATTTCTTGGCTGATGCCCGGCCGCTGAGGATGGCTGGGAGGGCCTTCTCCGCTTTGCGCAGGAACAGGCGATCCTCCCGTTCGAGATTCATCGCACCCCAACGCTGGCGGTACTCCCACAGTTCGATGTAGCGGGCCACATCGGGGGCGGACCAGCCCAGGTCCTTGAGTTCTTCGCCGCGATGGGAGGTTTCCTTGGACACCCGCTGCACAATTCACGCGTCAAAACAGCGTAAGGGTCCGCGCTCTTCCGATCATTGCGGTGGGCGGCTTTCGGGATGACGTTTCAGGTAGTCCTGCACCGGAATGGACCGCTGTTGCGCGTAGCCCACCGGTAACCAAAGATCGCCGACAGCCGAGTTGTAGTGAATCTCCCAGTGATAGAGGCCTGTGTAGGCCCGAGGGTCCTCCTCCATCAGCGAGGCATACAGCATCACGGCACGGCCGTAGTAGTCGCTGTTGTTGTATCCCCAGAGTCCCTGGCGGATGTCCTGCAAACCGCCGCGACGCACCAAATATCGAGCCGCTGCCTGGATGGCGTCATGGGGGTCGCGGATGTCGCCCGCACCAACACCGGCCTGCGCCCAGGTTGTGGGCAGGAACTGCATGGGGCCCTGGGCGTTGGCGACCGACACGCCGTCGATGCGCCCCATCCCCGTTTCCACAAGGTTGACGGCTGCCAGCACCTCCCAGGCGATGCCGGTGGCAGCTTCGGCCTTGCGGTAGTGCTGTAAAAGCTGTTCAGCGGGTTCGGGCTGGATGATCCGCCAGGCCGGCAGGGTGGACGGCCCCCTGCGTCGCGCCATGGTGAGGAATTCCCGGCGCGCTGCGAGATGGCGTTCCGCCACGCTGCGCCATCGCTGCGGCAGAGCAGCCACAACGGCGGCTGACCGTGTGGGTTGCGCCGACAGCACCCTGTAGATCACCTGCTGCTGATGGCCAAGATCCGGCAGCAGGCCTGGCGCGGTGGAGGGCTCCCGCAGGGCTGTTTCGACGCTGGCCAGCAGTTCAGCTGTGGCGACATCATTAGCCGGAACCCCGGGATAACGACGTTCTGGAGCAGCGGCAGCAGCCGGCAGCAGCAGGGAGGTCTTGGACGTTTCGGCTGGGCTGGCTGCCGTGTTGATGGCTGATCGATGGATGGCCAACGCGATGAGGCTTGCCGCCCCCAGGACGATGCCGCTGACCAGGGCGAAGCGATGCCGCATGGCTCAATCGCGGATCTGGATCGACCTTACCGATCCAACTCAGCTTTTCAAAAAAGCACTGCGCTGATGAAAGTCGGCGCGATCGCTGGGATGGCTGATGGCCCAGTAACTCAGTCCTTTGTCTCCGCGGTCCAGAACGGTGGTCAAGGCGATGTCGGGACAAATGCCTTGGGGCCACCAGGGGCTGAGGTCGAGGCTGGCCTCCAGACCCAACTGGTGCTGCGAGCGACGGAGATGCACCAACGGGGGGACAGGTTGGCTCTGTTCCGCCTGGCCGCTGCGGTAGTCGCTGAAGCGATAGACAGCCCAGTCGCCAATGGCGGCCAGATTGATTTCCCAGTAGCGCGATTCACCCGGAAGGCCAAGAAAAGCTTCAAAGCAGGTGCTTGTCCAAAGGCCATCGCGGCGCACCCCGTTGTGTTGTTCACCGTCGATCAGTGGCTGCGGCACAACAAGCTCTCTGAGCCCGTCCTGGCTCAGAACCTCAAAGTTGAGGGTCAGCGCGCCGGAGATCAACCAGGAGAGGCTGGCGTTCACCTGGTATTTCTCGGCCAGGGATGGTTCAAAAGGCACCAGCCGGATCCTCTGCTGCAGCGTTGCTGCGGTTCTCGGCATGGGCTCAGCCGGCTCGGCGTTTCACGATGGCCTTGATTTCAGGCAACTGTTGCTCGATCTGTTCGGTGAGTCGGAACTGCACTGCAGCACGTTGGAGGTTGTGATTCGGCCTGTCGGTGCGGAAGTAGAGGTTCCCCTCAAGGTGGTCGGTGAGAAAACGCAGACCGAGCTCAAAGGGAATCAAGCGAATGCAGTCCGGCACATAGTGCTGATCCCATTCGCTGAGGAATCCAGAGGCAACGGATAAATAACCCTCGAGGATCGCGTCGCAGAGGCTCAGATCGAATGTCACCGCTGAAAGCTCCTGAACCTCCTCTCCTGCGGGGTTGCAGCACGAGCGCAGACAGTCGCCGATGTCGTAGTGCACCAGCCCTGGTTTGACGGTGTCGAGATCAATGAGTCCAACGGCCTGGCCACTGGTTTCATCAATCATCACGTTGTTGATTTTTGGATCTCCGTGGATGGGTCTGTGCTGCAGTTCTCCTCGGTGTAGCGCTGTTTCAAGCACGTCGACTTGATCGCGTCGCTTCTCGACGAACCGATGCAGTTCATCCAATCCAGGGGCATTCGAGGGACAACCTTTCAGGACTTGGTCATATCTCTGGAGGTATTGGGGGGTGACGTGAAAACCTTCGAGGGTGTCAGCCAGATCGCTGGTGGGCAGGTCACTGATCAGGCTGTGAAACATCCCGAGTCCATAGCCCACCTCGCGGGCGTGGGAGCGATCTCGGATCACATCAGGTGTTGTTGCCGCGGCGATGTAGGTGATTGACCGCCAGAACTCTCCGTTGTGTTCGATCCAGGGACTCTCCTGACGGCAGGGGACAACGCGGGGAATCTCCCAGCGACGGCCCGCCAGTTCCGGGGGGGGAGTCGCCAGTCGGCGCTGAACGTGGGATCCCAGTGCTTCGAGGTTGCGCATCACCAGGTCGGGTCGCTGGAACACGTGGGTGTTCAGCCGCTGCAACACAAAAGCGCCATGGCCTTTGCCGGCATGGGTCACCAGGTAGGTGTCGTTGACGTTGCCCGACCCCAGACTCCGGATCCCTGTGATCCTTTCGGGGGGGTGAAATCGTGCCGCGATCGTTTCAACGGCCCTGACCACGTCAATCTCAAGAGTCTCAGGGTGGAACTTTCGCGCTGTTTGCCGGTTTGGCTAGGCCCCGGTGTGCGGAACCCCAGGCGACTCAACTGTCCAGCTGGCTTTCGATGGAACTCATCAGCTGCAGATAGTCCGCTGTGGTGTCGGAGTCACTGTCCTCCAGCGGTACATCACCCCGCATGGCCCGTCGAGCGTTGTCGGCAATCACGGCATTCACCACCAGATCAAGGGCTTCAGGAACATCGAGGTTCTGCAGTGCCTCGGCGTAGCGGCGGCTGTGGCTTGGGCGAACCGATTCCTGGCAATAGCTGGAGAGTTCACGGCTGTCGCTCATCACTCGGAAGGCGGTCTGCTTCACCGCAGGACGGCCGTAGATCGACATGTAAAGCAGATTCACCATGGAGGCGTCATGGGCGGGTATGGAGTATTTCCTTGCGATCTGTGGCCAGTAGCGCAGGGATTTGAGACCCTCCAGCCCACCGCGCCGGAGACCGTAGCTCTCACACCATGCCTCCAATTCCTCCATGGAATTGGGGCAGCGCTGCTCTTCGCGCATGTGGTGAGCAAGCACCTGCCCGGCTTGAAAATTGCGGGTTGGCTTGCCGTTCCGCGGCAGCATCATGCTGCCGCGAACATCGGCCACCATCGCGGTGAGCTGAACGAAGGTGTGATCGCGCACTTTCTCGAAATCACCATCCCTCACAAGGGTGGCTTCGATCCTGGGTACGGCATAGCCCAGTTCCGTGAGCGGGATTGGTTGACGGTGATAAAGCTTCTGCCGATCGGGTCGCGCCATCGAGACGGTTGCCGCTTGATCAAGGCACTGATCCAGCAGAAGCGTGAGCAGTGTGGGCAGAACCCCGGGGTTGTCCTGGTGGAACGAATAGCCGAACCCGGCGAACACGGAAGCCATGTTCTTGGCAGCTTTGATGTATTGCCCTTCAACGTTGTGAACCCCTGCGGCCACCTGGATGTTGGGGGAAAGCTGATCCATCAGCTGGGCCCCCAGCATCGCCGTGAGGGCATTGGGATGACAGAAGTTCGCGGTGAAGCTGTCGAAGGGGTTGCGCAGTGCCCCATGCCGGTGGAAGCCGGAGAAAAAGGCGAGGTTCGGCTCCTTTTCGCACAACACGTAGGCGCTGTTGTTGATCGTGTCGTGGCTGAACGATCCCGCCAAACAGGCCAGCACCACCTGCGCCCTCCCCAGCTCTTGCCTTAGGCGACAGGCTTCGTTGAGGTCTTCCTCGATGTGATTGCTGTTGGCGCTGAGAACGACAAGGTCGCAGCGTTGGATGAGATCACGCAACGTGTTGGCTAGCCGCTCGCCACCGCTGCGATGCCCACCCATGTCGAGCACGGTTTCCACGTGCTCGTCATCCATATTGGCAATCGTGTCCTCAGGGAAGGCGCCCAAGAGGTCCCGGCCAGGACGCGGAGCCAACAGCAGCCGCCCTTCCGCGTTCTGCATCGCGCAGTTGTACGCCAAGGAGGCTGGATAGAGCCCGACGCTGTAAAAGCCCACCTTGCCTATCGCCAGCTCCTGCACGCGGCGTCGAATCTCTCCGGCGTCCAGGCTCTGATCGAAGAAGGAGTTACGCATGACAACAAGCCTAATCAGCGCTTCTGGGCACTTTGCTTTTTTGGTACATCAAGCGCGGGGCGATCGTTATGGAGTTGCATTGAACGAACAATGAGCTGAATTAAGAAATTGATGTTGTTGATGGACCTCTAAATTAATCTGAATAGATACCAAGCTTTGAAATTAATTGTGATGTGGGTGAAACGGTTTACGTCTTTTTGATATGTGAATTCTTTGATGTAAGTATTTATTGAATGGCTGCAGATTTGTTTTTTGCCTGTTCGCAATATTGATGAATTATTAAAATCCAATCCTTGCACCCAGGCCCTATTAAAATATTTTTATTACCTATATTCCCTTGACTCAATGTCTTTGGACTCAGGAAAGGGTAAAACTGAAAACGTCTTTAAATAGATTACATCTAAAAGGGTCGAAGGATCATGGAAAAAATTATTGGAAATCGAAAGGGTAATACCCTGATTGGAGGAAAGGGCGACGATATTCTCAATGGGCGGGGTGGCGGCGATGTGCTGACAGGAGTGCCAGGGGCTGATTTCTTTGTAATCAGCTCAGGCGAAGATCTCATTACTGATTTCAATCCTGCAGAGGGTGACCAGATTGTTCATCGCGGATCTGATGAGATTATTCGTTTTCCGGTGAATAATGGAATCTTGCTTACGGCTATGGATAGATTGATCAATATATCTGTAAGTGATATAAAGCCGGACGAGGTATCGCTTTCATCTCAGCAGCGGTTCAAGCCAACATTTGAGGCAGTATTTGAGAGTGGAGATACAGTGCGACTTGAATCAGCTGAATCTGATTTCCAGCAATCCCTTGGAATGATGCAACGCGAGGCTCTACCGAAAAAGAGGGGAATGATGTTCCCTCAAACGAAAGCACAGAAAAAGTCGGTGGATATGTTTAATTGTCTCGCCCCATTGGACATTCTTTTTCTAAACGATGGCCAGATTATTGATATGTCTGCAAAGACACCGATCTGTGCAAGTTGTGAGCCTGATGAATGCCCGCTTTAAGAATCCAGTCTGCCGATCGACAATTGGATTGAATTGCAAAGCGGCTCCATTAATCGACTTGGGTTGTCCATTGGAGATCAGGTTGATCAAATCGCTATTTAAAAGGTGCCTACTTTACGTGATTCGATTTTATTTTCGATCTGTATATAGAAATGAATGTGTTTATTGAGAGACTAGAATTACCCATCGATGCTGAGTGGGATCGTTTTATTACTCCATTGCAGCGCTCCTGTTTGGGACAGGTCCCTGCTGGTGATTGTCTGCAAGAAGTAAAGGTTTTGATCTGGGGTGTGCAGATTCGTCAGGAATCGGCAGGAGCTGTTGATGTTAAATGCGGCATACTTATTGCTAAAGTAATTAAAACTTTAAACTCCAAAGGAATTCAATCGTTTCTTTTAAGTGTCATTAGTATTGCTTTCGCTGCTCCAAAAGTAGCTAAGTTATTCGGGCCAATTCTTTTGGAACATGTCCTTGATTTTTCATCGGATCATAGCTTTTCAGGAGTACATATTGGTTGCCCTCAAAAGGGTGAATATGGAGAGTCTGTACGTTGTCTAACGGCTTCTGTTGGATCTTGGGTCCCAAGACCTGGGAAAGTTGTCGTGCGTTTGTCTGATGTTCAGCGTGTTGGCCCTCTACTGACGCGGCTTGAAAAAGCGGCTGAACGCAAGAAAGGTTTGGCTCAGTGGCAAATTGAGCCCTACGATTCCAATGCACTAAGCCATTGGCAGGATCGAATTAAGTTCTCAACAGAGAATAACCTTGGCATTCCTTGGGACCCTGATGATTCATCCTATGATTGGGAGCCATCAGTTCAATATAGCCGAGTGTTGAAGTTCAATAATGAAATTATAGGTTGGCTTATTTGCCATTTTATTGCTGATGATGTTTTACGCTATGGCAAACTTTGGGTTGATCCGGGTTGGGAGCAATCTGGATCACCTTTGGCCATGCTGTGCGATGTCATGCGCTCAGCCCATTTCCAACCAACTTCGACGGAACACGTTGACAAACCTATGGGGTACCCGATATCAGTGGGGTGCTTTATTTCACACCCTTCCATTGACAATCTTCACCGTTTTGTGACGAACAAATTCCAACCTGTCTGTGATTCTTGGACTGTGCTTGAAAATTATTGCTGTTACTTTTAACCAATAAATCTCACCTAGTTAAGATATAAACAAAATATACCTAGACATCGTAAAAGATAAAGTCATTGATTGTCAAATCAAGGCCACGATCAAGTCTCGCAAAAAGGCCTCCCTCGTTTTTGTTTCCCCAATTCTTGCTTGTATCATTGCCGTCGTAATATAGAAATCCTTTTTTTGCATAATAAACAAGATCATAATCCTGCTTAGAAAAAGCCTTTATTTTTTTCTTTTTCTTTGCTGCTGCAAAAGTAAAACTGTCTTGATTTTTTAGGCCAGGAAATGCAAGGTCGTTGAAAGCAATTTTGTCTCCAAATTTAGGATTAAAATTTATAATTTTGTCTGAAGTTTTTTTGGTGAAAGGGTCGAATTCATCAAAGTAAAAAATAGTTGCGCCTTCTGACGCACGCATTTTTCCCTTGCTCTCGCTGGAGCAGATCACGTTTGAATCAAACTCTTCTGTGAGCTCAGTATTTAAGGGTGAAGTTCTAGTTTTGGAGCTGGGGATATAGTCTCCTTCCTGCCCCCATATTGTTTGGAGGGCAAGTATGTCTGCTTCTGAAAAGGATTGTGCGGGGCCGCTAGAAGCATGATTGTAGCTCATAATAGTATCTTTGCTATTGTATAAGCCCCACATGGGGAGATCCTTGATCACTGAAAATCCCGTTCCAAATCCCATTCCACTTCTTGTCTCAATATTGGGAGGCAAGCCTGGATGGGACAGCCCTAGTGCGTGACCCAACTCATGCAGAGCAAGATATGTATTTTGAGGATCTCTGGCTTCCATGTCAGATCCCAATTCGCCAACATTAACAATGATGTCTGTATAGCCAGAATTCAATAGCTGAGTACCATCAGCAAACCCACCAGAGCCTCCAAGGTTGTGACCAGTTGTGCCATAAAGCCTGAAATTAGCTTGATCTTTGTTGTTAGTGAATTGAAAATCTATCTCAAGTAATTCATCCAATGCTTCGAATACTTCAACTGCCCATCTGTAATCTATTTCACGAACAGGTCTGGCTTCGACAAGTTTGTTGACAACGCTACCGCGACCAACCTCTACAGTATTAGGGTCTTCGGAGTACATCCAATAGTAAAATATTTGGCCTGCATCTCTTCCGTACATTTGGCCTCTGAAAATATCAAAGTTATAACCCTTTGGAAACCAATTTAGTATGTGATCAACCGATTGCTCGGTGGGTAAGCCTGCGTACGAATCAGATGAATGAGTCATTTTAATGCCCTACTATTCTCATTGTAGCGATATCAATGATATAGGCCAGTTGATGACACTCAATTTGATCCCGTTTCTGATAGTCAAACCCCGCCATTGCTGACGTGGTGGCGTTGATCTTGATCTGCTTTTTGACCAGCTGTTACTTGCGCCATTTGCTTGCCCAATCGCACTAGCGTTACCCAGCAGGAGTGCCATTGCTGCATCATCGAACTCGATGTCGATAAATGCACCGGCTTGATCCATTTCATTGAGCGCATCGGCAAGTTCATCCTTGTCGAACGAATAACCCTCTTTCTTGCCTGCCTTTCTGATGCTCTCCAGACCCTTCTTGGGATTAATCAGCGTCTCGCCGTAGAGCCTTGATTCTTCTCCTTCACTCAATCCTTCCCTCGCTGATGCGATCTGGTCTTTGATGTCTCCGCCACCTATGGTGGCATCACCATCGTGAGCTGACCGACCATCGAAGTGGTCTGCTGAGAGTTCGGGCTTGCCTTTGAATTTTGCTACCAAGGCACCGACCTTCTTGGCTCCCCAACCCTTGGCTGTGTCGTTGGTACTGATTGTGAAGGTCATGGTCAGGCCTTATTGACGGCTCTCTATTGAGACGTTTCATTAGAGAAGCGCTTCTCCAATGGTTTGTTTAGCAAAGAAGAAGAACTGCTGATCCGGCAACGCTTGATACATGCGATAGCCTTTAAACTGAATCAAATTTTATACAAAGACTCCACAGAGGAGTTAAAATAAAAAACGATTAAATGACGCCAACCTCGAAGAAAATACTACTTATATCACATAGTAGTCATCCTGGAGGCGCTCAAAACGGCCTTTTACACCTCATTTATCAGCTAGAAAAACTCGGTAATTTTTGTTCAATTTTGTTCCCCTCTCCACGTGGAGGCTTTATTGAGGCTTGCATTGCTCGCGGCATAAGTTGTTATCACATGCCTTTTCGATGGGCATTACCCAACCCCGCAGCGGGACTAAGTAGATTGATGGACGACACAATCAGGCTTAATGCCGAACAACTAAAAGAGCATAAATTTGATCTTATTATTACTAACACAATAGTACTTTTAATAGGGGCTGAGCTAGCCCTTCATCTCCAAATACCTAACATCGTTTTTGCTCACGAGCTGATTAATGCTGATGAATACCTCAAGCCTGTGGGCATATCCGTGGATTCGTATATTCAATATCTTGACAACAAAACATCCGGGTGGCTTGCATGCTCGAACGCAGTAAAAAAAATGTTAGTAGACTTTGGAAGAATTAACTCTGAAAAAATCCTGACCTTTTATCCATACACTTGCTCCAAAAATAGCTTCAAATACTTATCGCGACTCAAGCCTGATGCACCAAAAAAACAAAGCTGGAAGATCATTTTAATTGGCGACCAAAGCAAACTCAAAAACCCAGTTTTTGGCCTATCTGTTTTAAATCTTTTGCGGAAAAAAGGACATGAAGTCCACCTTGATCATTTTGGAAGAAAGTCCAGCGCTCATGATCAATTCATTAGTGAAATCAATATCCAAGGTTTATCAAAATATGTCCATCTTAATGGATGGAGTGAGGCTCCATTGAATAATGCAACAACCAAATGCATTCACCTCGTCACTTCCAACTGCGAGTCCTTCGGGTTAACTATTCCTGAATGTATTTCAGCAGGTATTCCAGTTATCTCAAGTCGATGTGGAGGGCCCGAAGAAATGCTCCCAAATAACTGTCTTTATGATGTTGGAGATATCGCTAATTGCACAACACTCGTCGAAAATATTATGGTTGACGATAAAGAATACCAAAAAACAATGTCCTTGTCGAGATCGATGCTTGGAAAGGTGCTCAATGACCGGAAACAAATTGAATCGCTGGGTAGTTGGGCAGAGACGCATTTCACTAAAAATACCTAACAGGAACTGCGTAAGTCGATTAAATTTATTTTTATAGGCTGCAATGTCTCTAACAATCCCCTAATTTGTGTAGACAGAAAATGACCAATTCTAGGCAATAAAAATAACCGCCTTGTGACGTGGTCCCAATACGAAGTCTTCAATTCTTTTTTTAATTTGTATCACTCAGTTAGTTGATATTACGCGGGTGCCTCCCATGTCATATCCATGACTTGATCTACTGAGAGATTGCCACCGATCTAAACGGCCTCAAGCGATTCACCAGCCCAGATCTCAATACCGTCCAATGTGCCAAGACTACTTTGATGTGTTGTCCATCCAAAAAACGAATCAGGTTAATCAAAATCTTAAATAAAAATCATATCGAATGAATCCAGGCCCATAATGTTGTCGTAATTCTGATTTCCCGCATTGTTCCCGGCTTTTCCGTATACATAGTTATAAGCGTGTTATCACTTTTGGGATAGAGCCATTCTTCTGAGCCGTCAATTTTGTTGGTAACAGTGTTAACACTAAACCCACCATATAAATCATTCATCCCATTGCCGCCTGTAATTACGTCCCTACCATCACCTGGACGCAGAACATTATTTCCTTCGTAACCAATTAGATAATCCTTCCCTCTAAGGCCAGTTATTCATCCTCAACACCCCAAATGCTCTGCATCGCGGCAATATCTGAATCTGTAAAATAGGTCTTAGTAGCAAGATTTTCTGGATGATCGTAAGACATAATTGAGACGCATGTATCCCGTCTGGGGGGCAAAGCAAGATCTATCATTTCGATTGCATGACCGATTGTATTCGCGATTTTCGTTCTTTTAGTATCCATAAGTGGATCATTTTCATAGAAATTAATCCAAGAAATATCTATCTAATCGTTGTCAAAGTGATCTATTTTGCTGCCCCCGCTATTGTATAGCGCGTTATTGTCTATTGACTCTGGCATGTCGTAGCAACTGTTATGCCAAGATCAATGAATATTAATGGTAGAATTGCCTGAAAAGCCTCCTTCGAAGAAGTCAATCTCCAGCAAAGGATCAAGTCTTTCAAAAATGCTTCTTATAAAAGTCTCGTACTGATTTTCGTGATTGTATGCATGAATTGTGGATTCTTCTCATTCAATGATCGGTTCACTGCCTTGCCCTTCAGGAAGTGAATGATTGCTGAAGATGCTGTACTTAATAAGCTTCCCTCCTTCAATACCTCTTACAAGGTGGTCTTCGTAATTTAAACCTATAAGAGGTTCTGGCTTTAAAATCATCTTATTGGTGCGATATGTGAGGCTTTCGCCGCGTAAACAAGCCTTCGCCGGTAATGCTAATTGAAACCTCCCTAAATCGAGTGATTTATTGGGGCTTTCTATCCCCCAACTTGTGATCAGTGCTTTGCGGTGACACCTTTGCTATCCGGTTTTGAGCATCGTCAGCCATGTCTCGACAGCGTTTTGACGCAGCATCTGCCGTTCGGTTTGGGGCACTGGTTGCCGTGGCGGAATCCAGCTGTAAGTACGCACTGTCACCCACGAAGCATGAGATGAACGTGCATCTTGCTTGAAATGACAAACCAGTTGCTGTTGATTGTTCGCCAGACTGTCTTCACAATCAGCCTTTTCGTTAACCAACTGTGTCATTTGAAAGAAGGATCTGGCAATGGGTTTAGTTTCGCTGCAAGCTGACTTGGCGATTTCACGTGGAGTTGTCCTTTGGCTGCATTGACCTCGGTTGACTTGAAGTTGATACCTCTATTCAGCGATCTGGCAACAGAACAGCTTGAACAGTTGCTGGATTGTCATCGAGAAACGACCCATCAGGCGGAGCAATTGATTGTGATGGAGCAGGACTGGGGTGACTCCTGGTTTTTGCTCCGCTCTGGTTTGGCGAAGGTGCGCACCTACACCGCTGATGGAGATGAGGTGGTGATGTCTCTCCTCGGTTCAGGCGATGTGTTCGGCGAGATGTCAGCCATTGATGGAACGGCTCGCTCAGCCGACGTCGTTGCTCTAACGCCGCTCAACTTGGTGAAGTTGCGTTCAGCGCCTTTTTCAGCGTTACTTCATCAAGAGGTTGCTTTTGCTCTGGCTTTGGCACGTCTCGAGGCCTCGCGACTGAGGGACCTCAATCAGCGCTTCGCCTTGCAAACCGCTGATGCCACCACACGATTACTCGATGCCTTGGCTTATCTGGCTCGCAAGAGCGGGCCCTCAGCCAAGCCCACTGCTGTCATTCCACCTCTGCCCCAAAAAGAAATCGCCCTGATTGCAGGCTTGGCCCGCGAAACAGCCTCCAGAACGCTCAGCAAACTGCGAACGCGGCAAACGGTAACGATCACTGAAGAGGGGGCTTTGCAGCTCACCAACCTTGAATCTCTTTTTAAGCGGGGTTTATTGCCTCAATCCTGAATGTCGGTTGATTGGCGCAGGTGCCCTCAAGACGCCATCTCCTGAACGTGTCAGGGAACTGTCGACTCATACGCAGTCGACTTCTCTGGGATGAAGCAATTCAATGTGTGTGTCGTTCACTACTCAAAGTCATCTTTCATGCGTATTTCTCTCTGAAACAGTATCGATTCAAAATCTCTTAATGTCTTCGCTAATGATGATCGGTTTTTCTTTCGTATAAGGAATAAGTGGTCTTCATTTTGTACGATTTTAAAGCTCTATGCCATTTGAATTGAAATGATTGTTCGATGTCGGTCAAGATCTCAAGGCAACTTTCTCCGGTGATACCCCCTGGATAAGGGCTGTTTAGGCTTTAACAATCGTGCGAAAGTATTAGTCATTCATGAAGCAATGGCTTCTCAGGGTAATCCTCAGCGTTTTAGGACTTTTCTATACCATGGAGCACTAGACAGCAAATTCCAAGCCCATTTGCCGAAGCCACCTTCTCCCTGGATGTTGGTGCGAACTTTGCTTATGCTGTTCAATTGATTGTATTTCTCCTGGGTGATCTCATTTCCCTCAGCATTGGTGTATTTTGTGGAGGTAGATTGTTGTGTTATTTCACCCTTGCTATTGACCGTCTCGAATGTTGTGTTCGACATTGATGTCCCGTTATTGTTGTTTCCGTAGACACCATAATGATTGTGAATTCCCGCATTGCTTTCGCCTCTTGAGACAATTATCCCGATGCTGCCTGATGCGTTTTGTGTGTTCATCTCGTAAAGGATAAATGGTCCATTGTAATACTCCATTTCCAGCATTGGCCGATCCAATGTCTTCGCATCTGCTTCGCTTGAATAGACACCAGATTCAAAACAATGAATCAGTTCATTTCTTGCACTACCGAGTATTGGGAGGATATTATTTTTTATTTTTGGGCAAACAATGTTGATTGGGTTGTGCGTGTCAAGTGTCATGCTTCAAGCCGATTTGTAGAACTCATTGCTCCGATGCACGAACCATCTCAGGAATCAGTGCTCAACACGATGACCTGAGACAAAGCGGACTGTGATGTTGGTCACAGGGACGCAGAAGCAATGAATTGACAGTGGTTTCCAAGCTCAGGCTGAGGGGGAGTGAAACACAAGCTTGTCTACCTCTTTCTGCGTCACCCGTGGTGTTATCCAAGTCCACATCAGTCTTCTATGGCTGGTTGACCTGGGTTTTGGGTGTCACCACTAACCCAATTTTCAATGTTTCAGGGTCATTGTTTCTACGTTCAAAGACACGCTCTTACGGGAGGGAATGTCACCCCCTTTTGCACAGTCAATCACAACCACGCCTTGCTGCCGGGGTGGCGTGGGTACAGAGTTGTTTGGGGAGATCGATTGCGTCACAGATCTCCCACTGCTTTGCTCATAAGACGTTTATTCCTCTTCGTCGTGTTCTCTTTAAAGCTCAGCCTTGTCTCCTGTTTCCCAAGGAGCCCCTTAGCCTTTCAACTTTGTCGTGATGGATGTGTGCAGGCAGGAGGAAGTCGCGTTTTAATTCGTTGAAAGTCGAACTGTGATGACCTCCAGCCGTCGGGATTTGATGCTGGCCTATCGCTGGCCTGCCGCAATCGTGGTTTCGAGCCTAATTGTGGCTGCAGCCCTGTCAGTACTTGCCTGGGTTGCATTGCGTGTACTGAGCCGTCCGATACCGATTGCTATCGAAGGTGGCTTGCAGGTCGATAAACTTGTGTTGCCGCCAACGGTGACGATTAACGCCACGTCTGCTCTTCCGGTGACCGTGACAGGTTCGGTGCCATTGGTAACGGAACGTCCCTTGGCGATCGAGGGCCCTCTAACTGTGAACGGTGATGTGCGTACTCAAGCCAGACTCAGCGGTATCGACACTCCCGTCTCGATTCAGGCTGTGACCGTTGATGGATCCATCTCGGTGAAGGAGGCGATTCGTATTGATGGAAAGGTCAATGTCGATGGGAAGGTCAATGTCGATGGAGGGGTTAAGGCGAAGGTTCGTCTTTAAATCCCTTTCCCCCACAGGCTGATCTGCCGGAGAGTCAGTGATTCTGCTGCTCCTCTAGGGCTAGTACCCGCGAAGGTAACCGGAGCCTTTCCGATTCCGGTCTGCGCTTCACTCGATGGCTATTTAGACAAACGCCTGTCGGTTGTTCCAGTTAATGATCACGTACGTTCGTGATGTGATTGCGGTGTCGTTTCGACTTCTATGTATTCATTGGATATTCCTTTGATTGGGAGTTTTTTTTGATTTTGGCGCGATTCAGAAGGACCCAGATCGTTATCAGGCTGATGGATCCTGCAGGGCCTATGAATACATGCCATATCTGGTCTCCACTTGCGCTGAGCATCCCCCCGAAAACTGTTGTAAGCACGACGCCGCAAATGGGGTAGACCCATAGGAGTGGGTCGTGAAAACGTTTCCACCATTGAGCAAGAAAAACGACTGTAATGATGGATTGAATAGAAATTGTGACGCCTTTCCCTAAGCTTGAATATGCGGCAATACCAGCAATCACAATCACGTAAAGCAAGATACGGAGTTTTTTGTTTTCGGTAACTGCAGCGGTCAGACTCGCCAGACCTCCTGCGAGGCCTGCATAAAACAGTCCATTCCATCCGCTGATGCGGTTGATATAGATCCAGCTTGTTTCCGTGTGATCCAGCATTTCCGCGAGAGCAGCAATGCTGAAACAGACAAAACCAAATCTCAGTAATGAGATCCCCCCATCTGCCAAAACAATGCGTAGCTTCCGCTGCCTGATATTGATGTGATGTGCAATCCAGGCAGGAATTAGAACGGCTTGAATATGTGCCAGAAGTAAGAGAACGAAATACAACGTTTCGTTTGAATAGGACATTGCTATGGTTTATATAAAATCCAAGCTAGCCGCTGTTGAGGTCTGCCGTCGGTCAGATTAAATTGTCGGTCGGCTCTTGCGCGGGCTGAGGCAGCTGATAGCTCTGCTGTCTGATTTCTCATGTGCTTTTCGCCGGGTAATCGTCTGGTCCGAGAGTCTTGTCTTATGGCTTATGCATTGATCAACTGCTTTCAGTGCTCAAAGAATGATTTGGTTCAACTATTTTGTTTTTAGGAAATATCTTTATCCGCTTGTGCGTTCATGGCAGGTTTCTCCTTGTTCACAGTCTCTGTGACCGTTCTGGCTTTGCCTTGGATCGGCCATTGGCCGCAAGCTTGATTGATCCAAATGATTGGCATTTTTTTGATATCTAGATCTGAGCCGGCACTGTCCCGCTAGGTCACCAGATGCTTGTCCAGCGAGGTGAGCCGTGTTGGCTTTGTTCGCTCCAGGCCTTGCACAGAAGAGATCTGTCGCCACTTTTCCTGCCAGATGGGATGCATCTGAGCAGCCCAAAGGGGCGTCATGATCGCGAG
The DNA here is from genome assembly GCA_003210735.1 of Synechococcus sp. AG-679-D13. Lineage (GTDB taxonomy): Bacteria > Cyanobacteriota > Cyanobacteriia > PCC-6307 > Cyanobiaceae > Parasynechococcus. The sequence goes on along the minus strand of QCUM01000005.1, from coordinate 33,878 downwards.
GTTCCCGCTTTGCTGCGCCTCAATGCCGCGTCTGACTCCGGATCAACTGCAGCAGCAGCTCGTAAACGTTGATCACCTGCTGATCGTGCAGGATCTTGATGGCGTCTGCATGCAGCTGGTCAGGGATCCGTTGACCCGCCAGCTTGATCGCAGCTATGTGGCGTCGGCGGCGCGGCTACAAGGGTCTTTTGCTGTGCTCACCAATGGAGAGCACGAGGGGCACCGCGGTGTGAATCGATTGGTGGAGCGTGCCCTTGGGCCATCGAGTCGCCCTGATCAGGAGGGGTTGTATCTACCAGGTTTGGCGGCTGGAGGCGTGCAACTGCAAGATCGCTTCGGAACCCTGAGCCATCCCGGTGTTTCTGATGCTGAGATGGATTTTCTGGCGGCAGCCCCCGCTCGTATGGAGCAGTTGCTGCTCGAGAAGCTGCCGGAACACCTGCCGGATCTATCCCAGCCGCAGCTCAAGGCCCTTGCCCAAGGCGCAGTGCTCGATACCCAGGTGTCCCCCACGATCAATCTCAACGGTGCGTTCGCTCTCCTGGCTGATGCGGTGGATGCTCAGCGCGGCCTGCAGCGGATGCTGGAGACGCTGATGAACCAGTTGGCTTCTGAAGCCGAAATGCAGGGTCTGAAAGGGTCGTTTTTCCTTCATGTGGCTCCGAACCTCGGTCGGGCCGCCGACGGGAGTGAGCGGATCAAACCATCGGCTCCAGGTGATGTCGGCACCACCGACATTCAATTCATGCTCACGGGATCCCTGAAGGAGGCTGGTCTGCTGGTGCTGCTCAACCAGCACATCGCCCGGCGCTGGGGGGAAGCACCGTTCGGTGAGTCGTTCAACGTGCGCACGGCACCCCATGACCATGCAGGGTTAATGGCGCTGGTTCAGCGGTGTGTTCCGATCGAGCGGATGCCCTTGCTGGTGGGTGTTGGCGACACCGTGACATCAACCCGAGCTGAAGACGGATCCAGCTGGCTGCGTGGTGGCAGTGACCGTGGTTTTCTTCAGTTGCTTCAGGATCTCGGCCGTTGGTGCGGTCAGCCCAACCGTGTGGTGCTGGTGGATAGCAGCCATGGGGAAATCGATCGCCCCGGCCTTGGCGATGCTCGGCTTGAAGGCATCTCGGATCCTGACGATCCGCTGCACGTGGATACGTTGATGCCGGAGGGGCCCGTTCAATACATTCGCTGGTTCAACCAACTGGCTGAACAGCGCAACGTGCCACCGACCTGATTCATGAAAGGTTCATGAATTGATGGCCAACGTTGATGCCGCAACTGTCCAGAAGCGCCAATGTTGGGCCATCAACGAATTGTGCGCACTTCGAAGACTCGATGACAGTTGCTTCGATGGAGTTTCCCCCTCTGCGACGGTCAGTTCTCACGACGTTGCAGGTGAACCTGGGCTACCGCTGCAACCAGAGTTGCAGTCATTGTCACGTCAACGCTGGCCCGACCCGCACCGAAATGATGGGTCAGGAGCTGTTGGAACTGATCCCTGACGTTTTGAAGATCAGGGGCATCAGCTGCCTCGATCTGACGGGAGGCGCTCCGGAGCTGCACCCTGGATTCCGGGAGTTGGTGATCCATGCAAGGGCCGCCGGGGCCAGGGTTCTCGATCGCTGCAATCTCACCATCCTTTCGGAACCAGGGCAGGAGTCTCTGGCTGCTTTCCTGGCGGAGCAACGGGTGGGGGTTGTCGCGTCACTTCCCTGCTACAGCGCTGCAAACGTTGACAAGCAGCGGGGCAACGGCGTGTTTGAGCGCAGTCTTGAGGGGCTACGTCAACTCAATGCACTGGGGTATGGCCGGGGCGATGCGATGCGGAGTCTCGATCTGGTGTACAACCCGCAAGGTCCGTTTCTGCCGCCACCCCAGGCCGGGCTGGAACAGGATTACAAGCGGGAGCTTGCGGCGCTCGGTATTTGCTTTGATCGTCTCCTCACCCTCGCCAACATGCCGGTGCAGCGCTTTGCGCGGCAGCTTGAACTGCAGGGTCAGTTGGCTGATTACCAGCAACTCCTGGTGGAGGCCCACAACCCCGCCAATGTTGAGGCGGTGATGTGTCGTGGGTTGGTGAGTGTGGATTGGCAGGGTCATCTCTTTGATTGCGATTTCAATCAGCAGCTCGGACTCCCCCCGGCTGGATCTGGGCGACACCTTCGCGACCTGCTGAATGTGGAGGCCCTGGCGGCTGATCAGCCGATTCAGACCGCTCCCCATTGCTACGGATGCACCGCCGGTGCAGGATCCAGTTGCGGTGGCGCGTTGCAGTCAGCGGCATAGTGAGCCGTTATGGCCTCTCCCTTGATGAAACGCACCCTTCTCCTGCTCGGGTCGATGCTGTTCATAACGGGCCTCTCCGCGCTGGCGAAACATCACGGCGATCAGCAACCGAAGCAGGCCATGTTCAAAACACAGCAGGAGGCTGAAGCTGCAGCTCCAGGCTTTGGCTGTGAAGGAGCCCACCGCATGGGTTCCATGTGGATGGTGTGTGCTCAGCACGATCAGGCTGACCACCATGGCCAGCACTGATTGATGGCCAACGACTTGATGGCGAAGGACGAGCACTGCAAAACGCCCACAAAACACATCGCCATTGGCGTTGCCCCCATGGGGACAGTTGCTATCGGCATCGTGCCCATGGGCGTGATTTCCATCGGCGTCGTTCCCATGGGAGTGGTGTCCATCGGTGTGGTGGCCATGGGGGTGATCAACGCCGCCATCGTTGGGATGGGGTTGATCGCTGTTGGGGTCAACACCATGGGTGTGATCACGGCGGGGCCGATGAGCATGGGATTGATCCAGCTCCGCTCCACCACCAATCCCCGTTATCTGGCGTACCCCAACCGTGAACAGGCTGAAGAGCAAGCCCGTCAACTCGGCTGCGAGGGCGTGCACCGGATGGGAGCCCACTACTGGATGCCTTGCTCTGAGCATCCGCAGTGAGTGCTTGATCACGGTTCAAGCCGCTCTTAACAATGACTTCCGGGACAGTCCTGCTCCTGCCCGTGTGCAAAACGTCGCGTCATGGCTTGAGTGGTGTAGCTGGTTGTTCACTTGTGCACACCACACCAAGAAATCGTGTTCAGGAGCTCCTGATCCGGCGCTGGCAGGAATCAGGTGCGATGTCTCTTCTGCATCACTGGCAGATGCAGAATCTGCTCTCAACACTGCGGCGGGAGAAGCAGTTGGTGGCGAAGGAGTTGATTGGACTGATGCTGGATGACCTCTACGAACGGGAGGCCTGACAGGTCGAGCAGATACCCCGCACATTGAGGCTTGATTCGAGCAGTTCGAATCCGAACCGCTGGGAGGCTTCAGCCCCGGCCTGCAGCACAGGCTCACTTTCAAACTCCTCAGTGCGGCCGCAACGCACGCAAACAATGTGGTGATGGTCGCGGTGATCGGCCACGGCCAGTTCAAAGCGACGGCCGCTTTCAGTCAGCTCCAGCTCCTGCAGGAAGCCCATGTCTGCCAGCAGCCGCAGGGTTCGGTACACCGTGGCCAGGGAAACCTTGAGCTTTTGCTGAGAAAGCTGTTGGTGCACCTCTTCCGCGCTGAGGTGACACCCCGATCCGCGTTCCCTGAACAGATCAAGAACGCGCTGGCGTTGCGGAGTCATCCGGCGTCCGTCCTGGTGGAGCCCCTGCTGAAGCGAGGGATCGACGGCGGCGGCAGCTGAGGACAACGCCAAGGGGGATGGGATCAGCTCTTCTCAACAGTACCTGCTAATGAGATTAATGCCATAGCTTTGGCCTGGATTTCCATGGTTGGAGACTCCCGATGACCGATAAGCCATCAGAGAACAGTGATACGGTCCGCCGCAATGTGTCTTGAGACCGATGGAAACCCACGTGCTCACCTTCACCATCAACAAGTCTTTTGCTGAGTGGGTTGCCACTTACGACTCCTCTCTGCCTCTTCAGAAGATCGCTGGAATCACCTCGATTTACCGGGGTGTCAGCAAAGAGGACCCCACCAAGGTGTGCGCTGTGATGCAGGCAGCACCGGGTGTGATGGAGCAATTCATCGCTGACAACACCGACATGATCGTTGCCTCCGGCCATGTGCTCGAGAGCACCGTGAGTCAGGTGTTCTTGGCCGGCTGATGGTCTGGCGTCCCGCGCGTGCCTGGACCAGTCGATCCCCCGTTTCTGGCTATCGCCATTTTGAACTGGTCACCCAGGGCGGGCGAGGTGATCAGCGCTGGGTGGAACTGGCCGCTGTGCTGAATCCATCCCACCGGGAGAGGATTCCCTGGAGCGAACTGAACGATCGCAACCGTTGGACCAGTGGTTGGCAATCCATCCCGGAGGATGAATCAAGTTCAGATTCAGCTTGTACAGAGGAGTCTGCGTTCTGACTCAACCCATCCCTTTCTGCGATTCGCGAAAGGCCTTGAGTTTGTCGATGTCTTTTTCCTCGTTAATGCTGTAGTCGGTCAGGATCAAAGCCTTCCCGATGGTGCCCAGGGCATATTCGATTCGGTCGAGGTCGCGACGACCGTCCGCATCAGCCCTCGCCGCGCGGATGACCTCAGGTCTGAGCTGGTCTGCCAGTTTCTCAATGGATTGGGCGATGGCGCGGGCTTGCTGGAGAGGGTCTTCGGCTTGCATCAGAAAAGAGCTGCTGCTGATGGACTCTGCCAGCGCCAGAGTGGAGTAATCGCTCGCGCTGGTCGACATGCTCTCCGCAGTGAAACTCGTCACTCTGGTGGTCAGTGGGCTTCTGGGTTTGCCTGCGGTTGCTGCTGAACTGCCTGGTCAGGCGGGCCCGACGGCCGCCTTGCTTCAACCGGGTGAGCTGCGCCTGACCACCCGGCGGACCGAGGATCTGTTCCCGGATGGCAACAGCATCTGGAGAGTGGAGTTGCATCGAGGCGACCAACGCCTGGCCAGCTGGCGTGCGGCCAGTGGAATTGCACGTCAGCAACGCGCAGACCGGCGCTGGAGTCCTGGCAATGCGGCCCCGCTTCCGGCCGGCCCCTATCGGCTTGGCACTCCCGAACCCTGGGGGCAGGATCTCTGGTTCGATCTTCAACCCCGTTTCGACACCACCCGCAGCGCCCTGGGGGTTCACCGCTGTTATCCGGGGACCGGGTGCATTTGCATCCCAGACCGCGCGGACATCGATGCGTTGGCGGCCTGGGTTCGTCAGGCAGGGATTAGAGAACTTTCGGTGTTGAACTGATGGGTGAATGCGCCGCGAAACATCTCCAGGTGCTGCGCGGCACTGACCTTTTTCGGAGGGACCTCTAGAAACGGTTCATGCCATGGCTTTCACCGGATTCGGATTCGTGGATGTGAACATCTGGATGATCGTTGGCTTCCTTTTGGCGGCTTATTCGGTCGTCGCCAACGACTCGCTGCAAACCCTCGGCACCTACATCTCCTCCAACAGGAGACGCACCCCGAAGGTGGTGCAGATGATCTTCATCTGCACAGTCACCATCGTTGTGCTGATGCTGGGTTGGTTCCTCAAAGACGGTGATCCGGCTTGGGGTCGCCTCAGCGTTCCCGGTAAGGAATTCCCGTTACCAGAGTCGTTTTCCTGGGTCTATGTGCTCCCACCGATTGCGGTGTTGGCGTTGACCCAGTGGGGCGCACCGGTCAGCACCTCCTTCCTGGTGTTGTCGTCGTTTCAGCCCTCCAACATCGGCACGCTGCTCACAAGCTCCCTTGCCGGTTACGTTCTCGCGTTCTGCGTTGGCCTGACGGCCTACGGCCTCGGCTTATGGCTGCTGGAGCGTTCGGTGTTCCGTCGCGCGCAGGACGCCAGGGACTTCAACAGGATCTGGTACGTCTTGCAGTGGTGTTCCACCGGCTTCCTGTGGAGTATGTGGTTGGTGCAGGACCTGGCCAATATTTTTGTGTTCCTGCCGCGCCGTCTTGAGCTCTTCCCGATGGCGATCTGCACCCTGGTGCTCTGCGTGGGGCTGTGCGTGCTCGTGGCCAGTGGAGGTGGTCCAATTCAAGCGGTTCTGCGCTCCAAGACCAACACCTCTGATCTCCGTTCGGCCACGGTGATCGACTTTTTCTTCGGTCTCTGCCTTCTCTACAAAGCCTTCCTTTCAACCTTCCCATTGAGCACAACATGGGTGTTCCTGGGGTTGATCGGTGGTCGTGAGATCGCTCTGAGGATCAAGGAGCAGGAGTTCGAGGAGACCTTCACCAACCAGGACAGCGGAGGGATCGTCAGGATCATTGGCAGCGATCTCTGGAAGGCTTTCATCGGAGTTGTCGTGAGCCTGGTGATCGCTGTGAGCATTCAGCCGCTGGTGCAGATCCTGGGTGGATGATCACAAACCAGAAGGGCATGAATCCGATACCGTTCGACTGCACGAATCGATTCCGATTGTTTTGACGGAATCAGCCCCCAAGCCGCAACGTCGCGATGCCAGCGGTCGCTTTGTGTCGTCCGGAGAGCCTCCGGCTCGACCTGTGCAGGTTTGGCTCAAGCCGGATGTGCTGGAGCGTTTGGATGCCTATTGCTCGCTGTATGGCATTGGCCGGGGCCGTGCCATTGGACATCTGCTCCAGGGGGCGTTGCCAGACCCGCGGTGGCTGCCGGCTGGAATAACACTGCTGAACCAGGATTCCGACCCTCACTCAGAGGACGCTGAACGAACCGACGCAGTGGCCCCAGCTCACGGTTCAGCAACGCGGGGAGATGACCTGGATCCGGAGCTGGCGGCCCTCAGCGCGATGCCCCGATCTCAGCCGTTGTTCGCCTCAAGCGATCGCGTTGCCAACAGCATGGGCACCCGTTTTGGCTCTGTTTCTGACGAGCCATTGCAATGGGTCGCCGCCGTGCGCCTCGCCGATGGAACGCTTCGTTCCGGGCACTGGAGTTACGCCGTGGCCTGGGATGGGCAGGCCGGACTGACCATTCGCTATTCGGAGGACCTGCTTCAGACGCTGCCGGAGCAGGACAAGGCGAGTTGAGACAGATTCGCCCCCTCGCTTGATCCGTTCGCTTGATCCGTTTGTTGTGGTCAGATTGCGTTGATTTGGCTATGGCAAAGGAAGGTGCAGCGCGTTATGAGACGGCTGGTGGGACTGTTATCGCTGACACTGGTCGTTTGGACGTCGGGTGCTTCAGCGGCGGCCGATCCTGAGGCGCTTCTCAGTCAACGTCAGTCGATCCTGGAAGCCCATCGCACCTTGGTGGCGGCGGGATGGACTGCGGCACCGGCTCAGGAGCCATCACCACGGGAAAGGCGTTGGTCGGCTGTTGCCTTGCCGAGTCTGTCGGCATGTTCCGGGACGGGCGCGGGTTTCTGCCGTTTTGATTACCAGCGGGAGCAGCAACGGCTTTCGGTGGTCACGGTGCCGTCCAATCCTGGTCAGCCCTCGGTTGGACGGGTGGAACGCTGGTGGTGATCAGGGATTGAGCTGTTGTTCACGCCAGGCATCATCCCGGCACCAGAGAATCCGCTGATGGGGATGACGGGTGAGGTCGAGGAGTTCGGCGCGGTGGATCTGGAGCTGCAGAACCAAAAAGTTCTCTGGTATTGCCACGGTGTCGTCCAGCTCCTCAGGGAAGTCGGCCTCCCGCTCCAGTGGCTGGCCTGGCGCGGGCCAGCCCCAGAGGGCGCGCCCTTGTGGAGAAAGGCTTTGCCAGCTCTGAGCGTTGCTGATCTGTGCCTGACGCATCCAGGTTCCCCGCAACCGGTATTGCTGTTTTGCCTTTGGCAGCAGCCAGCACAGCTCTACCTGGGGTTGCTGCAGCAGCTCCTCGAATTTGGCGCTTCGTGTGTCGGTGTAAAGCTCCAGCAGGTCGCCTCCATGCCAACCGCGGAACACCAGGGTGCGGACCCGCGGCGTGCCATCGAGCCCCATGGTGGCTAGCTGAAGCCAACGGGCCGATGGTTGCCGTCCCTCCCGTGCGCGGGCACCTTTGAGCAGAGCCCGCCATGGCGGCAGCGACGTGGTGATGCTGGAAGCCTGGTTCGATCGTTCAGTCATGGCGTTCAACAGGGCTCGGGCTCGACGTTGTCTTGCTGGCTAGAGGCCATGCAGACGAGCTTGCTCAACGGCCGCTCTCACAACGATCGAATGTCGTCTGACCAGTGGTTTCATGGTGTCGTATCCACCCCCGATCACCGTGGCGATGGGAATGTTTCGGCGTAGTGCGGCGTCCAGCACCAGCTGATCCCGCTGGAGCAGACCCGCATCTGATAGGTCGAGCCGTCCGAGTCGGTCGTTGCTGTGGGGGTCGACCCCAGCGTTGAACAGCACTAAATCCGGTTGGTGTTGATCGAGCAATTGCGGTACGCGATCGCCAATGGCCTCCACATAGGCATCATCTCCGGTGGCGTCCGGCAGGGCGATGTCGACATCGCCATTGACCTTGCGCAATGGAAAATTGCTGGCGGCATGCACCGACAGGGTCGTGACTCTGGAATCGTTTTGAAAACAGGCCGCTGTTCCGTCGCCTTGATGCACATCGAGGTCCACCACCAGGATGCGTTCCAACTCACCGTGATCCAGCAGAACTTTGGCGGTGATCGCCACATCGTTGAAGATGCAGAAACCGCTGCCGAAGCCGGGATGGGCATGGTGGGTTCCTCCGGCCAGGTGGCAGGCGACGCCATGTCGTAAAGCCATTCGGGCGGTCAGCAGTGTTCCCCCCACTGCCAGCCAGGTGCGTTGCACCAGAGGACGCGTTGCCGGTAGACCGATCCGCCGTTGTTCCGGGCGGGTCAGCTGGTCACGACTGAACGCTTCGTGATAACTGCGTTTGTGAATGCGTTCCAGGTCTTGCCGGGTAATGCTCAGCGGGCTGAAGATCTGCTGGGGTTGGATGACCTCCTCCTCCAACAACAGGCTGCGCAACAGCCTGAACTTTTCCATCGGAAAGCGATGGGTCGAGGGCAGCGGAGCTGAGTAGCGCTCGTGATAAACGATGGGAACGGACACAGCGCCTTCTTCAACGGCCTGAACTGCACCATTTCAGCCAGCTCGGCGGGCCGCTGTTGATGGACGTCAGGCCATTTGTCGCTCGAGCAGCCAGGTGTTGAATCCGCTGGTGTCGAGCTCAGCTATGCAATCTTGAATCTTGCGAAGGTGGCTGAATCTGATCCGGCCCAGCCTTCGCCCTTCCTGACTTGATGGACCGGCCGAGATCCGTTGCTGATTCAGCAGGTTCAGCTCACGGTCGAGATGTTCCATCAGCTTCAACAGCGAATAGCCATGCCTGATCTGCTGCTGAGTGAGCGAGATGCTGAACCGCCCCATGCCAGAACCTTAAGGCTTTCTTAAGTGTCGCATGGTGCGACGTTCTGGCGGGGGAGAGGTCCATGCACTGCATGGGGGCGGAACAGGATCAATGCCACTGGTCAGCCTGTGGTCAACAACAGATCTGGAGGAGTGAGCAATTCCCTGACAGGGAACGACAATTAACCTCCAGAAACGCCGTGATCGTTCTGAAAATTTAAATCCCATGTGTACGTGGAATCCAGTTTCAGAGGAGGCTTTGAAGAGTCGCCGCAAGCGTGGTGAAAGAAAGCACCATTACACCTGGGATCTTGACGATGGGCGTCCTGGATTTGTTCGCCACACCAAAAAGGACCGTCTCAAGATCTACGTGGATGTGGATGGCGATGGCTTGTTCACGGCCAACGACAAACTGGTCGGTCGCGCTCGGATCAAGAAACCCTATCGGTCGCTGGGGAGAGGTGAGATCCTTGAAGCGGAGACCTTCGGGGCCATCACCGCATTTAACGCTCTGGATGCATCGTCTGCAGACACCCATGCCGAGCTTTCATCGGATGCAGGTTTGATCTTTGGCCATCCTGATGGTGGGCAGGCGGCTGTATTCAAGAGAATCTTTCTGCCTGAAGACTATTTGTGAATCTGCCTGACAATGAGCTTGGGCTCAACACCCTGGATGATCTGATCCATTGGACCAACACTTACTTCCACTTCAAACAGGCTCTCGAAGTGGTTGGACTGGCTCCTGAACTGGCTGACCCTTACTTCTCTGCATTTGAACCATTTGTGCAGCGACTCACCCAGGAGCTTGCCAAACAGGAACGATTGGAAGCGAGGTTGCCTAAAGAGATGAGAGAGTCAATCGCTGCTGAAAAGCCTCATTTGACCGTTATTCGTGAGATCCTTCAATCGCGCTTTTACGACTCTGATCGGCTGGAATGAGCTTTCAGCGTTTCCGATGTGTTCGGAGATTAATCACTGTGTTGATCGCCGCCAGGATCACGAGAAGCGTCAGGCAAAACGATTTGTAGTCCATGGTTTGGTGGGACGTGAATCAGGCGATGAACTGAACTGGCTGTTTATCCAGAGCGCAATATGAGAACATTCGACTCTCAGCTCAGGAAATAAGTACACGATCCTGTGAGGAATTTTGTAATTCCTGTTTTGCGCAGTTTTAGTAGTGGCCGACGGCGATAAATCGCCGGAGCGATTCGGCCACAGCAAAATGATGACGGCTTTTCGTATCGATTGGCACAGCTGCTATTTCTCTTAACAATGAGAAGCTCGTCCGCAACGCGATGGTGACGGACGAAGCATCTCTTGTTGGGCATCGCTCAGCCCACAACTTGGACGTTTAAACGTCCAAGACCACGATCATGGTTCGAAAAGAACGGAATTGAGGCGATGGGGCGCCTATTTCTTGACTTCCGCAATTTCCGCCAGCACGAGCCTGATTTAACGATTTTCTGTTAGGGCGGACAGAAGGGAAGGTCGGCCAGCAAATTGAGCAGACCGGACTTTGCTGGGTATCAAATGGTAATGCTGCCTTCGTTGAAAGTGTTCATGATTGAATCGCCGCTCAGCTGGTGGCTGTTCTGCGTATGAACCTTTCTTGGCTGCTCATTGTTCTGGGTCTGGCGATCGATCCCACCGGTGCCAAAGCCCAGCTTGATGATGGTGGAATTTACGACAACTACACCGACGACGAGGCTTGTCAAGCTTTTCTCGATGGAGACGAGACTATCGAGCAAGAGCTTTGGAATATCGACTTCAGCGATTGCCTAGACCGCTGGCCAGAAAAAGGTTGAGGAATTTCAGATGAATTCAGGGCTGCGCAATTTCTTGATCCTTTGGCTTATATTTGTTGGCGTGATGCTGCTGAAAATCTATATGCCGGTGATTCAAGATTTCATCAGATAATAATCATCTTTGAAAGTAATCTTTCAGGCCAAAGGGATGTTGTTTTGTTGGAGATGAATGTTGGCAGCCAACAATGATCCCTGGCTTTGCCTGCAGGGTCATGTTGCGCGCTCACCTGGCCAAAACACCATCACCGTGAGTGCTCAGACTTGATTTTGTAGACATGCCGCCAAGGCGCTTGCCAGCAAGACCCTGACTGGAGTAGTACAGACGTACTGAAGCGGTGCTCCTTTGTGGAGGATTGGGATTATGTCGACGACGGTGACCTGCAAGGCTGGAAAGGGGGTGTTGTGTGTATGACCTGCCAGCACTTCGTCTATGGCGTTGACCGCCATTGCCACACGGTTCTCGGTTGCAATGCAAGGCAGAGGCAGCTCCAGCAGGGCGATCACCTGAAAAAGAAGTGCAAGCTCTGGGCTCCGACGTGGCAGAAGGCGATGGGTTGGGCGCCGGAGGCCGGTTAGGGCTCTACAGCGTGGGCATCCACTCTGGAAGAAGCCCCAGGCGAGATAGTCCCAGAACAGCTACGACAACTGCAAACTTCGCTCCAACCACGATTGCTGCCGTTTTCCAGGTCCACCTGGATGCGGTTGATTTTTGGGAGGTCAAAAGCGAGTCCTTGTTGCGGTCATGATGCGTGAATCAGCTGTTTTCCGTGTCAGGCGGCATCGAGCTTGATGCAACAAGCCTTCAACGCAATCACTTGAATGGGTTCGGCGCCCTTGCAGGCAGGCCCATAATTGCAGCATGCAACGAATCCTTCGGCTCTTGAGGCGTCTGATGGGGCAACGTGTGAAGCCACCGCTTCATACGCCTGAGGAGCTTGAATGCTTTAAAAGGGATGCCATCGAGAATCGAGCCAAGCACTACTGATGCAGGGATTAACTGAGCTGGTGCTCCTTGGGATTGTTTTTGCAGGCCTTCAGATCTGGTGGCTCAGCAAAGTTTTTTTGAATCGACCGCGGCAACCTAGAAAGATTGGCCAGCCCATGAGGGCCAATTCGCTTCAGGGTGAAAGGAACGCTCTACAAAAAATCTTTGATCAATCCTGATCGCTCCCAATTGGATCAATAGTTGGTTTGATCCAGTCGCCTCAGATGTTCAAGGCGTTCCCTGACCTCTAGGTCAGGCATGGACATAACGCGTTGCATCAGGTCATGTCTGTAGATGTTGAGACCTTTGTAACCCTTGAGTGGTTCCATTAAAAGGTCATAGAGATGTGCTTTTGCAGTGGTTCCTGTCATTTTGATGTCTCTCTTTTTTGTTTAGAACTTCGAGGATCAGTTCCGTGGTGCCAATCACTGCCGCAAGAACGGTAATGGTGATCATGACTGTCTTGTAATCGTGGATCAGAGTTTGCTGTGATGTGGATGGTGGAAACCCACTCGCTTTAGATTTCTCTTGCCGATCGTGTGTTGCACGATTTATGTGAAACCGTTACCTGTGTTGATTGATTTTGGGTTGATGTGCTCTTCTGCTCCAGATTGTTGTTTTCTGTAATTGTGACGTTGCAGAAGCTGAAGGCTCTCTGTCCTGGAGCAAGTCGTTACCCCAAACATGGTTTCTGAAAATCATGGGGTTCATGGCTTGTCAACATATGCTCGTTGTTGGCGATGCAAACCACCTCCCTTGATGGAGTGATTCCTTCGAATGGTTTCTGGGCTTTCTATCCCTCAACTGGTTGAGGCTTGCCCCCAGGTGCCAACTCACACCAGCTTCAGTCTCTTTCTGCTTCAACAGTGGGGTTAATCATTCCACCCCAAGTCTGTCAATGCTGCTTTTGCAAGCTTCTGGATGCCAGCAGCAACCGATGCTTGAACGAATCAGGGTCATTGGCTCCTTTCGCCTGAGCCGCAGCTCCAGGTGTCGGAAAGATCGTGATCGCCCTGTCCCCAGGCATTCGATTTTAAAAAGGTATCGTGTGCGACGATTAAGTTGTTGACTTGCTGGTCAGGGTGAAATTTTAAGACTAAGCAACGGTTGATTGGTCTGTAGAAGTCAAAATGAATATGTCGTCCTGCCAGACACTTCATCATGACAATCCCAGAACTTCTTTACGGAAAGCAAGATCGTGAAGCTGTTGCGTATTGGTTGGCGTTTCTGATTTTTGGAGGATCGCTTTCTGTTGTTACTGGACTGGTCGTGATTAACTCAATATTTACAGTGCGCTGAGTCGCCCTAAAGCGAAGCAAGTAATCGCTTTAAAGCTTTGTCTTGCGACTTTCGTAGCGCCTTCATCGCTATCGCTGGTGACATTCTCTAAATATCTTCTCTCTTATACTCTCTTGTTTTGATTGTCTCCAGCAATCCACCGTTTGAGCGTTTCAAATGCATTGCATTGGGTTGTCCTTGGTTCAGGCGCTGTGTTCGGCGAGCTGATGGCCTTCGATGGAGAAGACTTCGATCGGTATGCGCTGAGGTCTCGTTACGCGCGACAGGAACAAAGTCTTCCAATGAACGACTCCGACCTGTAGACCTATTCTGTTTTGCACGGCGTGGGTCTTCAGTTGCGTTCAAGGTTCCACCTCAGTGCTTCGGAATGGCGCTTTGCTGCGATTTCATTTGCCACCAAGGTCGCTCTGTTCTGGTTGTCTGAGTTGGTGATCTGCGAGTTGGACCATGATCGTGTGATCTGCGATGTCGTGGGCAAGGGATTTATCCCCTGCCTGTTCACTTTTGCGGTGATGGATCTTCTGGTGATTCCACTGATCAGACGACTGCACAACGGCTGACGAGGCTGACCGGTTCATCCGCTCCTGTCCACTCCTAGGCGGCTGGCTTGCCTGGATCCTCAATGCCCCCCAAGCCAACTGTTGAGCGTTTCAGTGCCATTGGTACGTATTGAGCTGCCAAGCTTTGAGGGCACAGCAGCTCTTTTGGGTTGTCGTGCCGCATGCCTATGGCATGACTGAGTCATTGTTCACCGTTGACCATCACTTTGTGCTGGTCAACGACCCTCCAATTTGCTAGTAATTCTGGCAGGTAGAACCTTCAAGAGCATGAGTAACGACTGGGCCAACCGCCTGACCATCCCCGTCGAACGTGTCAAAGAATTTGCAGAGCTATCAGCTTGCTATCAAGAAGCTCTAAAAGACCGTGGTGCAATTGATTGCACTTACAAGCTTTGGTCTGAAATGACTGCTGCTGAGAAAACTAAAGCACGTAAAAAACTGCCGAGTACAGCCAATAACTGGTATGTGAATTAATTGGGGGTTGGCAACTAGTTACCCCTCATAAAGAAGAAATAATGATGCTTGTCTGCTGGCTGGCTTCTTATTGATCCAATACTAACTACACCCTCAAATGTCTTTGAGGATTTATCTAACTGAGGAACTTACGCGCAGAGCTTTTGAGCTACACGACAACGGCATCGGCTGGAACATCGTGGCTTCAGTTCTACAAATAAACAGAAGAATATTACGACAATTAATCAAATATTGTGAGCAATCTGACTAACAATAATGTTATGCTTGCAAAGCAAGCATTTAAAGATATATTGAGAGCCAAGGGATTTTTTCTTTAGTCGTTTTAATTTCTGACGGCAGTTAGAGAGCTGCCGGCTAAGTGCGTAAGTCCGTCATCTTCCGCGATTAGTCATAATTACCTAAGCATCGGTTTCATGCACTAACCGGCGCTCTTTTTTTCTTGATTTAAGTTAAGTAATCATGGATAATGTCATAACGGCGGCAGTTGGTTTCCGAGAGTGGAGTGGTAACGGAATTGGTACGCCGTTGCACTTTTCACACAAGGGTCAAGGCGGACACTTCAGCCATGCTGTGTCCGCTTTTTTATAAGAAAAGTCCCTTGACCGTGTTCAGAACAAGGGACAACCGTTTCCGCGATTCAACTTATGAGTTTTGAGCTCAAGCGTCGGTAGCCGTTAGTTCCGAATCACTCGCTTTCGTAGCACGAGCATTGGCTTCTGTGGGTCTAAATTCAGAACGAATTTTTCTGTACTGCTATTGGCTCAAGCTTCTTACATCCAGTCAAGCACCTTCCGTTATGACCACCTTGATTAAAGCGGCTTGAGCTGATGATTGTGAAAGACCCAGTGCTACATAGAATAAGGACAAACTAATAGTGTGTTTGATACCATTTCTTGATGACGTTGTTCATTGAATTTGTGTTGCTCTTCGTATGATTTATAGTCAGCATTGTCGTCTGCTAAATATTTGCATCTAGCATATTTAATCATATTTTCTAAATGGTTTTTGTATCCTCTAACATACTGCCTTCTATAATAGCACCATTCGTTTTCGGTCGTAGCTTCCTTCATTTTATTAGACAATTTATAGCCTTCCGTCTCACCTTTTATTATTGTCTTCTCAAGTTTACCGCAGGCTTTTTTGCCTTCTTTGCCTTCCGCGGTGTTGGCTAGTGCTGTGGTTTGCAGCAAGAGTAAGCATAGTATGGGAAATATTTTTATTTTCATAGTATTTTATTTTGATCAATTTATAGGATCTAGGGGTTTGCTTCTGAATTGATTGCTACATAATTTCAGCATAAGCTACGGCCTTACATAGCCATGTCAGGCAGTGAATTGATTGTGATTATTGCTGCGTAATTGACTGGTATTGAGAATAAGCATGTTCAAGTGGATACATCTATTTAGTGTTCTCTGCTACATGGATTAAGCCAGGTTAAATATTCATCGCTGCCAAGGGACTTTCCATTAGCTTTGACTCACTTAATCATTTAAAAATGAATAACAACAGTGTTGAATCCAGCATCTTTGTCCCTAGTCACCTTTCTGAAACTCTTAGGTATAAGACATACACCTGGCACAAGAAAGCTGTTATTTTAAAATTAGCAAGTCAAGTAGCTCTTAATAAATCAGACCATCATTCCTTTTTGGGTTACCCGCTTGACTAAAAGGGTGATAACTGACAAGCAGAGATAAGGGAAGGTAGCGACAAAAACAGTTTGAAAAGGATATTTGTTGATACAACCAAAGGCATATGGGTGAATTAATTTAAAACTAGATTATCTATCTCTATGGAAGTAACTTTTCCGAAAGACGAAGGTGATGAATGGGCGAGAGGCAATAAAGAGCCTAAATGGCTTAGAGAGTTCTGTAATGACCACGCCGAAAAATACATAATCCAGAGATGTGATTTGTTGATGGAATCCGGAAGGTATAGGGACATAGAAGCTATACAGAACGAGTTTGATTACTAATCGATAACCTTCTTCACTTTAGGTTTAGATGTCTTCACTTCTGGCAAACCACTCTTATTCAGGTCTTTCTTTAGTTCTATGGTGATTTCTTCCAGATAGCTGATGCATCACTGAAGATTGCTGTCTTGCTGGTTTCGCTTCCCCTTGCTCCCTCGGAGCTCATTTTTTGTCGTAACGGGTTTTGATGCCCCTTAGTAGACCAGCAAATATGCATCTCCCCACGCTCCTTGATGACCCACTTGATGGTGGACAAATTAGCAGTGCGCTAGAAATGAAAAGCTGATTACTTTCATTGGACTCAGATAAGCTTGCAAGAAATGTATCTATTGCAGTTGTAGCAGTAAGAGTTCTAACAAGTCCTAATTGGGGGCTTTATATTATCTATGCCATAACAGATCTGGATCGCCTAATGCAGCGGTTTCAGGGATGCGCTCCAGTTCGCTGAGGATGCGAGACAGCGATCGCAACGTTGCAGCAGCTCGAAGATCGGGTGATTCATCCAGCTCTTTCAAAAAATCCTGTGTTTCTGAAATCACCTCTGCCTTGCCTGCCATGCAGTCCCAGACAGTTGCGTGATGAGTAAAGCCGCTGGTGCCGGTAAGTCAAGTCACCTCCTCCTCCCCACCTGAAGGTGTGTCAGAGGAGGCAGCTTGATGTCCTTCCAGATTCTCTCGGATGATGGCCGGGTTGCCCGGTTTCCCTGACCATCCGGTCAAAGGCCGAGGAACATCGCCGGAATTCGGTCCAGCATGTGAAATCCCATCATCTGAAACACGACGTTCACGAGCATTCCCAGCAGATGAAGGGCGCCCACTAGGGCCAAACCCCTCCAGAGCTTCTCAAACGCAGCTGGGGGTTGATTAGCAGACCAGGTTCCTGAATCGTTTGCCATGGGAGTTGAGTGCCAAACAATCCAATAATCAACCGGCAATCATTTTTTACAAGTATTCGTTGCCACAAGCGGCAGATAGTTGTCATCGCTGCCTCACGCAGACCGATCTGAACTACAAGCACGCTGAAGACCTCCTAGCCCTGCACAGGCAATAAAAACCCCGCCTAGCGACGGGGTGATGTGTGTTTAGTGCCCTATTTCGTCCACGACATAGTGTCACCAACTTTCACAAAGAGACGAAACTTAAGACGCTAATTCAGAGGAGGTGCATAAATTATTTCACTAATAACTACGCTATCAATCACCAAATCTGGTAGTTGTGCCCCATCTGCCGCTTCTAAATCTGATTCCATATACTCATGAAAGAGTCCAAGTATGTCAATCTTCATGGCACGTTTTTCTGCCTCTGCTGATGTCAGCGAGGGATTCAATTCCATAATGATATCGGCAACTCCATACACCCTTATGTAGTTATCTATAACAGCTCTTCCTTTGACCCCTGTCAAGTTTGCATCAGTAAAAATTGTATGATCAATGTAGGCTCCTCTAAAATCCGCTCTTGTAAGATTTGCGCCTGTGAAATTGGTATCAGTAAGTAATGCCGACGTAAAATTAGCCTTCTTTAAATTTGCATTTGTAAAGTCATATTCACTTAGGTTTGTATACGAAAAATTACTTCCTGCTAGGTCGTATCCACTGCAATCTAAGCCGTAGCCGTCACAATAGGGCACATTGTTACCGTCGAGGCCTCCGTTATCAATAAATAGGGAAACTTTATCCAGCTGTTTGTTAATCATTCCTGTAATGAAATCTTTGTTCTTTTCCCCAATGCCTTTAACCCTAAAGCTCAGTGAATTATTTTTCTTTCTTAATTTGGGCTTATACATTTCAAATGTGATCAGTTGTTCCGATTTTTCTTCGTCTGACGGAATGCCGAGATTCAGTTCAAATGTCGCCTGAGCATTCGGTTCAATCCTTGAAAATGTTGATTCCCACTGGTTAACGAATTTCTTCGTCGTCCACATACCGGCTTCACGACTAGGTCTGTCCGTAAACCAATCAATCTCATCAACACCCTTCAGCACCATGCGATAGCTGCCGTTTTTGCGTTGCTTGATGCGACCAGAGTCGGCCAGGGCACCGAAGAGAAGAGATGAACCAGGCAGTACAACTATCTGCCTGTTTTGAAGAACTGCACCAAAGCGTTTGACGGGAAACCACCAGTGGATGGTGAAGCATTGGCGATGGCTTGCCTGGCGCAATGGGAACAGGGTTCACGGATGCGGCAGACCAGTCGTCAGAAGCTCTATGGCTTCCTGAACTGGGCGGTGCAACGTGGGCACCTAAAGCCCATTTATGCCCCGCCTGCGACGTTGCCGGAGGTGCTGCAGCCGAAGCGCATTGGCTACCCGCTCAGCGACGCACAAATCCTCCAGGTGCTGGACAACCTGCCTGAAGGTGAAGCCCATGACCGTTGGCGGTTTGCCATTTAGTTATGCGCTGTTTATGGCTTGCGTCCTGAAGAATTGCGTTTCCTGCGCATCAAGGACGGGGCAAGCGGGGCAGAGCTGTGGACCATTTACGAGAAATCGATGGGTGGCACCAAGGGACTGAAAACAGAACCGCGCAGGCTTCATCCGCTGCTGTTGCGTGATTCAGATGGTGCGGTGATCGATTGGAAGTTGCAGGCGCGGTTGCAGGTTGGTGAGGGATTGCCGCCGTTGAACCGTGATGGTGATGGTGGGCAGGCCTTGAATCAGTACCTGCGTCGACTCAAGGTCTGGACGTCGTTGCGGGACGAGGCGAAGCATCAAGGCGAACAGCTGACGCCCTATTCATTCCGCCATCGGTACGCCAAGCAATCACATGCCAGACGGCTTGCCGTTGCCGAGATTGCCGAGGCCATGGGGCACACCATCGACGTACACCTGAAGAGCTACGCCAGGTTCAAGCCTGATGCCACTGCCGCTAATTACGCAGCGGTAAATGTCTGATCACTTCTGCCCGTAAAGCCAGGTCAGAAAGGCTGCATCGGTTCCATAGCCGTCATCCACTAATCGGCGGCAGGCCTCCCGATCAGTTGCGTTTTGCTGGGGGGTGTGATTCAACGACTGCAGCCGTTGTTGCTCCCGCAGCCCTGAACATCTGGCGTTCTTGAGCAGATCGTCTTCAATCTGCCCCTGCCCTTTTCGATGACGGGGCTTGCGGGCACCCATCAGCCCAGGCGCTTCAGCAGCAGCCTGCTCCCCTAGCCGCAGACGGGATGGGCCATGGAACCAAGACCAGAAGGTGCATCTCAGCTGGCCCCGATGTAGGACACGACCAATGAATTGGTCAATTCAAATGTCGAGACTGATGAGCAAATGTACTTGGTAGTTTATTCTCTGACACAAAAAAATTGACTTCCTGATCCAGCAGGCGTATAGATCACGCAGTTGGGAGTCAGTGATGAATGAGTTCCATAATGAATCCAATCAAGGATTAGTTTTAGAGCCTTGGGATGCACTTGAGGATTATTTTTTATGTCTCACGGAATGTGAATTGAATGATCAAAAGTGTGTGACCAGTTGCCTGCTAACTCATTTAAATATTAGCGATGGCAGCGGTAACAGCTTCGGCGTCAAGCTTAAATAAAGGATGTTCATTAGTGAAACACCTTGATCAGTGTGTCATCGCCCAATTAGAACCCTTCTCTCCAGCAGCAGTGAAGCGTCAAAAATAACCAGCCTTCGTCACTGTTAGCGGTTGTCAAGAGCTTGAGGCGCTGGGCCTTAACTCATTGACTTTTAAGATTAGACCCGCAATAAAGCTTTTGAGTTATCAGCGAATGTCTGCCAGTCAGCAACATGATCCGCATAACCTTTCCAAATGTTGTCTTCGATCCGAAGAGTAAAGATCATTTCTCCTGATTCAGATGTGATCTTTAGCCTTGTTCCACCTTTTCGACGGAGAACCCAAGCGCCAAGAGCGTTTTCTGGGTCAATGAAGGAGTCGTGCTTTTCCTTTGAAATCAACTCAGTTTTCAAGTTGTGCTTTGTGCAGTAATCAGCTAGGGCCATTAGTTCTGAGATTCCATTCAGCCTGTGCGAGTCCTGATAGGTCGCCAATGACGCCTCTATGAATTCCGCTGTTTGGTGCAACTCCATATCACCTAAATGGCTTTTCTCTGGTTTAACTCTTTTGCCTTACTCAATACAGGGATAATCGCGCTTGCGGGGACTAGCCGGTATCAAACAATAAAAAAAACCTGGCCCGCTTAAGCAAGGACTCACTGCGAAAACAACTACTTGGTCTAAAGGCCTCCAAACCTCAAGACAAGTTCGATTGCTCCCAGTCCGAATAGAAATGTTCCGCCCAGTAGAGCAGCATCTCTCTTGTTTTGTGCCATTGAAAAAAAGGCTGAGCCAAGAACCAGGACTCCCAAGAATCTAAAGGAAATTCGAAAACTGAACATTTAGTACCTTTACGATCTAGTGGTTGATAGTCGCCGACTTTACGCAAATTTATGAAATCGGCTTAACAACTTCTGGATATTGCTTAAGCACGCAATACAACTCAATGCTCTAAAGAAAGGAGATTGCAGGTGATTGCGCAGCCATAAAAAAGCGGACAACCGTCGCCGCACGCTCAGACCCTTGCGTGAAGAGTGCAGCGGGATACCACTCCGCTACATGAAACCACTTTGCTGCGTTTGTACTGAATGCCAGCAACTATGACGACTAAGCACAAAAAAGCATCGGCAGTCTTAAACCGATGCTAAGTATTTATAACTACTAGTGGAAGATGACGTACCACTTGAGTCAGTGCAGTCAACTAACTGCCCGGCGAAATTAAGCCGGTGATTCGAATAAAGGAATCAGAATAAATTCTCATTGCCTCTGGCGCGACTAATAAGTAGATCATATGTAACGGGACGAGTTTGCCATGAGCGTTGACCATTGCATTATTAAGCAGCCAAAAATTCAGCCCGCTTTTCAAAAAGCTACAGCTGGCGACATCGTTATTGTTTGGGATGAGCCTGAGCGAATGGACGACAATCCTGGTGCATGGTGGATGGGTGAAATAATCTGCTTAGAAGGAAGTGCTCGTGATCCCAAGGCGCCGTTACTCTTCCAGGTCGCTGATATAGACAAGGGAGTCATTCGTTGGGTTAATGCCGACTGTGTTCAAAAGGCATTGATGCCTTTGAATGATCCAAAGTCAAAAGTCATTCCTTTTGGTTGAATGAATTGCTTGGAACAAGGTTTTTCACTAACTAACATCTTTTAAGTTTGGGGCAAATAGATCAATACGTTGGTCGTATCTCCATAAGCACTGTGTGACAGTTCAACGCAATGTGATCAGCCTGTCCATCCAGCTGCAGGTCCTCACTGGCACTCACTGTCCATGGGCTGACGGTGCGTCTGGCCTGAACTGACAAACCAGTTGCTGTTGATGGTTCACCAACCATCGCTCACCACCAGGCTTTTCAGGGTTGTCCTGTGGGTTGGGGCGGTAACGAGGCATGGGGATGGTCTAACCAGCAAACGCAGCCAACGCCTGTCATCTAGTCCACGCGCATTGGCTGGCGTACTTCTAATAAATCTCGGCATGACCACTGGCGACCAATTGCTGTTGCACGTTCGTCACGTCAACAAACAACTCAGCCACAGCGCGGTCATAGCCATCTTTGGTGATACGCCTTATGCCCACTTGACGGCCAACGACAAGGCTTCTCAGGTAATCCCGTGCGGCAATGGCTGGATTGGGATTGGCACGTTTGCCACGTAACTCTGGCGTATCGATACAAGCAAGCCTGATGCGTTCACCTGTGTTGGTACGGCATGTATTGCCTCCGTGATGAAGGCACTGAATAGCTGATCACTGCTCAACAGTGTGGGATTCATTCAACGGCAAGCCGGAATTTATCAAAGAGGTTTCGGATTTTCTGATGGAACTAGACGACAACCCATGGTTTCGCAGTAGCGCCAATTTGCGAATACTCAGCAGGGTGCGGGGTGAATTGGAACGCTTGCCCGAGTCGGCTGATTTAGGTGACACCGTTTAACTACAACTGCAAGACGTGCTGGTGATGATGCTGACGAATCAGTTGATGGCACGGATGCGCTGATGGGGATGACAAACTTATTCTCTTTTTTCTTTTCGCTGAAGATCATCCTATCAGCAAGGAATGAAATGTTTATAGCAGTGAATGCACCCACTGGAACTGATTGCAAGTAGGAATACCCGTTAGACATAAGTATTCCAACAATCAGTGCGTTTAATCCGGTACCAACTGTCAGCGATCTCAAATTATAAAGAAGATATTTCTTAAGTAAATTATTCATCAGACGGCCTCCTTGAGATTCATACGCTCAGCCAATTCTTCACCAGACTCAACACGCTCAGAGTAACGATCAGTTAGGAAGCCAACTTTATCCTTGAGGATCTTAGTGAACTTGACCAACTCTTCTGCAACATCGATAACACGATTACGGAAAGCTGAATCCTTAAGTTGACCATCCTCAGTGAACTCTTGATAAGCTTTAGGAATAGAGGACTGATTTGGAATAGTGAACATTCTCATCCAGCGACCCATCTGCCTCATGAGGTTCACAGTATTGAAAGATTGTGATCCTCCTTCAACCTGCATTACCGTCAGTGTTTTACCTTGAGTAGGACGAACAGCTCCGACAGAAAGTTGCATCCAGTCCACCTGATTCTTCATAACTGCGGAGATAGTTCCGTGAAGCTCAGGAGAGATCCAAGCGAATCCATCAGCCCAATCAACTTGATCCAAGTATTCTTGAACTTTAGGATCATCACGAAGTTCCTCATCGTAGAGAGGAAGATTTGGATCAGCCACGATAGCCTCAACTCCAAACTGTGTCAGAAATCTTTGAACCTCTAGTGCCAGTTTGTGACTGACAGAGTTGGAACGAAGTGAACCGTATTGAACAAGAATTTTAGAGGTCATTGAGTTCTCCTTCTGGTCAGTAGCAAGAGGTGGAGCCAGTGAATACGTTGTAAGTGCAGCTTCCGATGTCGCTGTTGTAGCGCTAATAGCGAGTACGGCGGCAGTGATGGAGGCAGAACGTTTCATAGGTTCAGTTTCCAATTGACGAGTGGATTACACATCCCTCAATCGTTTGATTGTTTTGCTCAATTTCAGGGCTTTGCATCCCTCGACTGGTTAGGTCGTTGGGATTTCCGCTGCCTCAACCGTCCAAAACACTGGTGCTGGCAAGCATTGAATCATCAACCCTTTCACCTCTTGCATAAACGCCACCACGATCAGGTTCAGGCCACATCAATGGATGGGCTGCACCTTTGACACTGCTTCTGTGATTGTGTTGCCCTTGGTTGGCTGCTGTTAATACATAACGCACGGCATCAGCACTGTGATCAGGTGCGGCTTTTTCCATATCCTCGGTGTTGCGATCATCACTGATGCAATAAGGCAACGTCGCCCATAGGCTTTCGCATCGCTCTGAGATAAACAATCCAGGCTCATCACTGCCTGCTTGCCACATCAGATATTTCATCAGTTCAACAGGTATTCCCAAGGTCGTGCCAAAAAACGGCGCAACCCCTCTGATTTTTGGCACCGCTTTGGCACACGCTGTTTCAGGGCACAAAAAAACCGCCCTGGGGAGGCGGCAAGTAACTCAGTCAGTGACTGGCTTTTCAATGAGTCGGGGAGACAGGATTTGAACCTGCGGCATCTTGCTCCCAAAGCAAGCGCGCTACCAAACTGCGCCACTCCCCGTACCTCCAAATCATAGAGCTCGACGGGTATCTAGAGCTAGCAACGGTTTTGAGCTCTGGACATACGAGGGCAATTAGGGCCAAATAGGGTCACGGTGTCACTCGTTTGTCACTCGCTTTTGTCACTCGCCTAGATGCCGCAGAGGGCTCATGCTGCTGATTGGGTGCTTGGTTTACGGAACCAGCTACGCAACACCGTTGGCACTGCCTATCGGATTGGAGAGCAGCGCGGCAAAGCAAAGCTGGATGTCCGGTTCAGTGATGGCACTCGTAAGGCTGCATCGCTTGGAATCCCTTGGTCGGCAGCAAGCGCTGGAACTATCCAGAAGGCTGTTGAGTCGGTTGCTCAGAAGATTGCCGCTGGCCTAACCATCTCTGAGGCTCTTGAAGAGCACCAGGGCCAAAAAAAGCCAGCACCACTTCCAACAAAGAAGATTGACCCCAACCAACTGGTGTCTCTCTACGACCAATGGTTTGAGTCGCTTTCCAAGCTTGGGAAGGTGCGTTCAGGTACCCAGTTCAAGTACACAAGAAATCGGCTTGTTCAAGCGACTGCTGCGTCTTCTGCTGACCAGTTGCTGGAAACAGTCGGTGACATGTTCTCGAAGCCAGGACGCAGCAAAGAAATTAGGCTTCAGCACATGGCTCGTTTCTTGCGTTGGGCTGTCGAGAAGAAGCATCTCGATGCCAAGTTTTGGACGCCACCAGTGACGGTGAAGGACGTTGTTGGCGACAAGGAGAAGAAACCAAAGGTTGGTTTGCCGCTGCAAGACCAAGAGATCCTTGATCTCCTTCAGTCGCTGCCATCGGACAAAGCTGGTGAACGCTGGAAGACCGTTCTCCGTTTTCTCGCCGCTTACGGACTGAGACCAGTTGAAATCCAGCACCTATCAATCCATGCGGATGACGGTCGCTTGTGGTGCGACTACATCAAGCGCTCTGGTGGTGGCGATACAGATCCACGGATCCTCAAGCCATTGCATCCGGAATGGGAAGAAGAATGGGGGCTGCTTCAGCAAGTAGCCAATGGTTTGGACTTGCCACCTTTTGGCGGTGGCGTTGCCAATGCTGGGCGTCGCTATTTGACGCGGCAGCAGGGCTGGAAACCATTAGAGACCAAAGGCGTGACGATGTACTCGTTCCGGCATGGGTATGCCCTTAGAGCCCACCAGCAATACGGTTTAAGTGCACGAATTGCTGCCCGTGTGATGGGACATAGCGTTGAAACTCACAACAATAATTACGGCACCTGGGCAGATGTTGATGAGATTGATAAGGCTTACGAAGCAGCAAAACGCTATCGACAGAGACTAAAAGGTTGACGATTTTCGCAACCTGATTAATGATTGGTTTGTAACGCCAATCCCTTCCGCGTTGGCGATAAATCACAGAGCTTGTATCCACCCACTTGCTCTGTTGTTACCAGCGTTAGCAGGCCGTGCCTGTTAATTCATGCCGTGGGGGCATGGCGTACGAGAACGGATTCTCGCGATGTGTAGGTGGAGCCTGGGTTATACGTCCGTGACGGTACTGGGGGCATCAGAAAAGATTTCTGACCCGTACTTGTCATGGCCTCCGAATGGCTTCGAACTAACGAAGCGACAGTTGCATTGCAGACAAGCCGCAAGACGATGACGCGTCGAATTAAAGACGGGTACTTCGTTCTGGGCGATCACTTTGTTCAGATTGGGCCGCATAAAACTGCGACACGAATCTGGAACATCGAACGCTGCCGTGAAACTCAGGCGCGTTGGGATGGGCCTTCTCCTGTCTGCTGAGTAGCAGAGAAGCAAGAAAAAAGCCCTGCCGCACGCAGAGCTCCGAACTCAAAGATTCTGACTCCATCATGACGTATTCCGTAAGCACCAGCAGTACAGCTGGTGACACTTCTGCTATCTCTAAAGTTGTCGAGGTTCGTGCTTCTAATGTACTAGAAGAACATACGTTTGAACTCGATGATATCAATGAGGAAGAGGCCATCTGTCATTTAGAGGCGCTTGGTTTTGGTGAGGATGCCCCCTGCATCCTTGCTTGTTACGGCTCTATCTCTCGGTATGTACCGTCTCGCAATCTGAAGAAGGATCTGCCTTACGACTGGGAACAGGTCGTTGCCAAGTTCAACGGTGATCGTCGCTTTGACTTAGTACGCCACCACCTTCAAGATCCGAAGACTCAAAACCTCGGGTTCCTCTCTGCCATTGGTGGTACGAGTAAGAAACGCGACACGATCACTGGCGTTACCTGCATGTCGTATGAGATCGATGAGGGTCTCGAACTTGAGGGTCAGAAGGTTGCTTGGAAGAAAGCGAATCTGCCGACTCCGACCGTTGGTGTTTTCACAGGTAATCGGAGCATCCACTGGAGCTGGACCTTCAGAACACCGGTTTCTGTTGCTGCTGCTGAGTTCTGTCGCAAGCGACTGAGCAAAGCGATTGAGGATGCATACCCCGGTGTTCAAACCGATCACAACTTGCATAGTGCGGTTCAGGTACAGCGACTTGCTGGCTCCGTGCATCCGAAAACCGGACGCAGGGCTGAAATCATCCACTTGTCACCTCAGACCTATGAGTTGGATGAGGTGCTGTCGTTCTTGCCTGAACTGGATCAACCAGTTGATGACGTCACTGACAGCGGTGGTGACTTCAGGCCAGCAGATGGTCCTGAACCTGATGACTATGAGCAGTTTCCTGACTTCTCAACCCTGCCTCCGGTTCAACTGATTCAGGCACTCGGTCCAAAGACACGAGATCTGTTGAGAGGTTTGGATCCTGATTCTGATGACCGTTGGCGTAAGTGCTGGCAACTGAGCAAGCACCTTCGTGCTGCGCGCCTGCACCTTGAGTCACTCGGTTGCACCGTTGTGGATGCCGACAGTATCGAGATGACGTTGATGTCGGATTTCATCATCCATAGCGGCATGAAAGGTGGTGACGTTGAAGCAGCTCTTAAAGAGCACTATCAGCCTGTACCTTGCGGTACTTCTGATTACTGCGACACCTATCTCAAACGGAAGTTGCGGGCGCACTTTGAACGCCAAGGTTTGTGGCGTCCTTCCTATGGCTGGCACAAGAAGCGTTTAGTGCCTGCATCCAATCCAGACGATTGGACCGCAAACATCGATGACTCGTTTTGGACGGTCTGCCGCAACAAGACCTGCGAGGTAGTCATTGAGAACGCCATTGGCTTGAAAGGCGAGCTCACTAATCAGCACATTGCTCACAGTGGTGGTCGCTTTGTCCGTTACAGCCCGGACCAGGGCTGTTGGTTGCACGTTCCTCGTGACGCGATGAAGCGTGAGGTTGCAGACCTGCTGCTCAAGTGCTTTTCGCTGACCCCTAAAGGACTAAAGCAGTTTCGTTTCTCAACCGCATCACGGGTGAAGTCCTCAATCGAGTGGCTTCAAACCATGACCGCTGATGCAGAGATGAATCAAACCCCCGCCATTGCCTTCGCTAATGGCACCTACTTGATCGATAAGGGTGAGTTGGTTCCTCATAAGCCTGAGTACCGGCTTACTTATTCGATCCAAGGTGACTTTATTCCGGACTGCGTTGAGTGTCCGCCCAACCTGCATGACTTTATCGTCAGTAGCTTTGGCGATCACTACGTCGAACCGGTGCAGCAGTTGCTGCGCTACATGGTTGATCCGACACTTCCTAACCGAAAGATCGTGATAATCATCGGTCCATCTGGCAGCGGTAAAGGCGTCTTAGAACGACTGATTGAGAAGTTGTTTCCGCCTAGTTGCGTTAGTGCCATCACTAGCCGCATCAGTGAGATCAATACACCGGAAAAGATCCGGCAGTACGTCTCAGGCAAGCAACTGGTCGCGTTCCCTGATGTGCAGGGTTTGCAAACCGGGGTGACCAGTCTCTATTCGATGGTTGATGGCGGCCTAATGGCTCAACGCAACCTCTTTACCGATGACACCGAAGGTGTCGTGTTCACTGGTCGCGTCGTCATTTGCAGCAGCCAAGCGCCTCAGTTTGAGAACGCTGGTAGCGGCATGGCACGCAGGGCTTTGATCCTTGAAACTCAGCAACCTGCTCAAAAGCCGGATGCTGACTTGGATCAGAAGCTTGCTGCTGAACTTGGCTTAATCGTTAGTTGGGCGCTTCAGGCCAAACACGCTGATGTAAAGCGTGTGCTGGTTAGTGGCAACCAAACCTTTATCGACGCTCAACACAACATTGAGGCTGACATGGATGTGGTTCGCCAATTCCTCGACAACTGCTGTGAGCCCTGCGGGGGCAATTGCATGCCGAAGTTGGGACTGCTGTACGAAACGTTCAAACTCTTCTGCGCTGATTTTGGTTATGCCAAGGTCATCAACAGAAGGACGCTGCTGACTCGGATCAAACAGGCATTGCCTGCTCTGCATACCCAACGTCGTTCAGTACCCGGCACTAATTCAACCAAGAAGGTGAACCCTCAGTTGTTTGGCTTTCGGATACGTCCAGAGGTTGATTGCGGTCGTTGGGAGAAACGCAGTTACCGCGAAGGCAACTGGGCAGCTTTGGTCAGTCATAAGGCTGAAGCTCCTACGCCTGAAGAAGTGTTTGAGCACCAGCGCTTAACCGACTAAACCCTTTCCATGACGAACGATCGACGTCACTTCATTAGTGGCTTCATCGACCACCTTGTAGGTGCACATTTCAGCCCTTGACTTTTTACGAGCACAGAGCCAAGCCTTAAATTCGTTGTGGAAGTAGCTCTGCTTTACCCAGTGGTTAGGAGTTTCTTCCTTGCTGACGCAGTACATGATTAGTCGTACTGAACGTAATTTCGAGAAGGCACTCCTAAACGTCGCTCCTCCATCTGACGCTGGATACTCATCAAGCGGTGATAGGCAGACGAGCAGCGAGGACAGTCGCAAGGAACACCACAGTCTTCAAACTGGCTAAATGCAGCAGATGCTTGTTGATGTTCAGTAAAGGAATATTCAGTCACCGCAATTAGGCGGGGGACTGTTTTAACTTGCACGAAACATCAAAAATTATCTGTCCAATCAGCGAAATGTGCTGAAGTCAACAACATCTACTGTGCTGAATGACACTCATTAGGTTTGCTAACCGGACATGTCCGAAAGCACCCGGACACTATTGACCTTTTCGCTGAAAAGCCCTGCGGTGGCTACCTCTGGACATCCCGGACACTGTTGACTCTCCTTTTTATGAGAGAGAAAAAGTGAAAGGGATAAGTAGCGGTTTAATTACCACCACCACCCAGGGTTGAACGAACACCGAAATGATGATGTCCGGGTTGTCCGGAATGTCCGGGCATAGTTATTGCAAGGGATTTGCGCGATAATGGAATTGACCCGCATGATGTCCGGGACACCTTTGACGCAGTTTTTCGCCATTTAGACGGCGGCGCTTTTCTCACAGAAAAAACCATGAGTCAGTACCGCGACTTGATGGCGTTACAGCACCAGGTAGACCGTCTTCAACGGGTCAAGCAGCCACCGGCTCTGAGGATGGTGCGCATTTTTGACGAGTCGCGTCCTGAACAGCCGATTGGTGAATACACCCTGGCTTACAAAATTGAACCGCCGTTGGACTGGCACAAAAAAGATTCCTCTGATGAAGAGGCATCTGGTTGTCTTATGAAATGAACGCTGTGCGCTCTTACTAATCGCTTAGCAATCCGCCTCTACGCCTTATGGGAGTAAAGGCTGGCTGCTTTTTAGCAATTTCATCTTCGTCTTTCACTAATCGCTCAAGTTGAGCTTTAGCTTCGGACTCCTTGTCTTTGGTTTTGTTCGGCATTGATGTGTCCTCTTGTGGCAGAGACCTTAACCAGAACAAAAAAAAGATTGTGTGTCCCTTGTGGCCATTCATAGAGCATTGATTGCTGCTCTCCTTTGTTTTGGCGTACAGCCGAGATAGCGCGAAAGGACATCCAAGCTTTGGTGACCACTTACTTCCATGATGTGGCGCAGTGGTGTTCCGGCATCAGCAAGCTTGGTAAGCGAGCTTCGGCGCATTGACTGTGAACTCGCGCCTTTAATGGCGAGTTCTTGCAATGTTCGCCTTAATACACGGTCGTAACTTTGCCGTTTAATGTGGGTTGCAAAGCCAAGACCGGGAAACAGGAAATGATCTGCCCCCGGCAGGGCTCTTGGTGCAATGTCCACACGTTCATGGATTGGTTTGCCGTTTAGTCGGTAGTCCGACCATTCGGTTCGCCACTGATCAATGGCGCAACTCAAGCGAGGATGAATGTCTACTTCTCTGGTCCTGCCGGACTTTGTAATTGATCCGGGGAAGACGACCACACCGTTTTCGATGTAGCCCCAGCGCAGAGCTAAGCACTCGGAAATCCGGCAAGCGGTGTATCGAGTGAGTAAGCAAGCGATCCGATGTGGACCTGCTGGCATCGCTGCTGCTAACTGGTCGAGCTGTATGTCATCGAGTATCTGGGCTTGTCCAGATCGATTGACCTTCATAAGCAAACAGATTGTCGAGGTTTCGAGCCTGTCTCCGAGGAGACTGTGCTCATTTAAGTATTAGAGCAGCAGTTGAACCCAGATGGTTGCTTATAGCGTACTAATTCTTATCAGCATCTTTAGCAATCATGTGGCTACACAATCACCAATTCTGTTATCGCTGATGTGTATTGATTGTGCTTAGATTGATTAGTATTCTTGTTATCAGCAGTGGCAACAGGCGAGGGTGGGTTTGCAAGTTTTGCTTATGCAATCATGGTGCGGGGAACTTACTTTGACAGCATACATAGACGAGAGAGTAATCGCAGCCCTTGGGACACCCCATGGTTTATTTAGTTCTATACTTTGAGAAGAGTTTTTAGCTCTATGGGAGATGATGATTGGAATCTAGATGCTGACCAATGGAGGATTATGAGCCGCTGTAACTCAGCTGCTCGGATGATCTTTCCGTACAGCACATCTAGCCAGGATGCTTGGTCGTTAATGGCCTACCGAAAGTGGCAGACCTCAGGTCTACCACCCGAAGTTTCGAGAGATCAACGCTGCCCAGGAATAAAAGAGCTGCATAACCGCCGTCAACCAAATTTCCGAACCTTCCGATGAACGACCATCTCCAAGAGTTTGTCAGCACCTATCAGCAACTATTCCCTGGCGTTCCGATGCCAGCAATGCCGAAAAAACCAGATGACCTGTGAATGATAGTGCAACTGGCAATTCGAGACAGCAATCCTTTTCTTTGGCAAAACATGTTTGGTGGCCATGGTGCACCACTTCCTGCTGATGTTCAGCAACATTTGCTGACTGGTCAGGTTTATCCAGAAGACGCTGGTGTTCTTCGTGCTGCACACATGGATGCGTATGCAGCAGATGCAGATCGCCAACGCGAAGCAATCATTGATCGTTCTCGTGAGGCCACCAGGGCTAGGGAGAAAGCTCAGTACGAAGCAGAGGTTGTTCGATCCGAGCAATTCCGAGAGGGATCGTTGCTTGAGCGAATGGCTGCTTCACCTGTAAGTGAAAAGGCAGCAGTTCAGGCTCATGCTGCTTGGGGCATAACTGAATGACTGAGACCCCAACCAAAGATGGTCGCGGTAGACCTGCAATCGAAACGCGGGAGTTGCCTCCCGATATTCGAATTGCAATCCAAGCGCGCAGCCAGGGCCTCACTTGGAAAGCAGCAGCAGATCGTTCAGGTACAACCGCAGCTCGTGTCAGAGGTTTTATGCAGCGGCATCCAGACGCGAAAGCGTTTTTGGATGGCTGTCTGCAAGACCAACTGGATCAGAGCCATTCGATCCTGATTGAGGCAGCACCCGAAGCTGCTCAATGTCTGATCGACATCATTCGCGACGGGCGCTGTAAGCCGTACTCAAAGATAGAAGCGGTCAAAACCCTTTTCGCGATTGTCGATAAGGGCAAGACCGAACGAGAGGTTGCTAATGCGTTGAAGAGTCTCAAAGACCAACTGACTGCTCTTGAGGGTGGTCCGGTCTATGAAGTTTGAGCCAACAACCATGACCTTCGAAGAGCCTCAACACCGCAACCACAGCGGCTGGTTCATTCCGCAGCTGATCAACAGCAACGAGAGCAGATCGAAGCGATCAAGGCTCAGCTCAATGCTCTTGAGGATGGAACGCCCAATGTGATCGACGTCTGATTTAGAACGATCCAAACATTAAGGTCAAAAGGGATAAGGCAGTAGCCACTATCAATAGCGTTGCCCTCTTAGGTTTTTTCTTTGTTGCCATTAGGCTTCAACTAGCTGAGAACAGTGTGAACAACAGTAAAGAGACCCAGACAGCAAGCAGCAAGATTTTTCTGTTGATCTTCCTATTACTGCTGTAAACAGGAGTGAGCTTTGGTGTTGTCATTTGAGAGTCTGGCGGCCAAGTTTTAGGACTTAGACTTTGTCTTCTCCAGCTGACCTATGATGAAGTTTCGGTATTCGGAAGCAAGTTCATTGAATCCCTGTTCAACTAAACCTGCAATCACGTCTATTGCATCGTCTTCGCAATCGGGGATCAGCATGACTCCACGCTTACGGCCCAAGATCATTTCTTGAATAATCGGTTGCATCTTTCTTGGCTTGCCTGAGGGCTCCCCAAGCACTTCTTGGGAAGGTATGAAGCGTGCGCGATGATGATCGTCGGAGTTTATTTGCGCAATGAAGCAATACTGAGTTCCGTTGATCTCCACTAATCCCCTGAATTCAGAGAGCTCTTCAGTGGCGTCTACACAACAGAAATTATTGCTCTGGGATGGATAGTTCCCATCAAAACCACGAATCCCTGTGATAGTTGCAGTGGTGCTGAAAGATTCTTGGCTTAGGCGGGTCACCAACGATTCGCAAAAGGCTCGCTTATCCAAAACAAAATATGATCAATAGGTATTAGACCCGTTTCGTCTGCCCCGTTTTGTAGTGACAGACACGGTTTTTTGCTAGTCATGAACAATGACGCCAAAAAGGCGCTGCTTTCCTCCACTTCATTAAGTCTTAGCGAATAAGCTTTTTCTGAATAGAGCAATGTTCGTTCGCCATCTGTCGTAAGACCGCCGCGACTCCATGAGAATTGCGAAACGATTGGTAAATGGCCAGTTGGTTGTTTAAGTCTTGGCAACTTTTACTTTTGTGGTCCATTTGGTCAGTGCAGAGAACTGAGTTGACTCTGGCTTTGTCTTAAAAGCAATTGACGTGTTACTTGCTACAAATTGCTGCCTACTGCTGTTGCTGCATCTGCTGCTGGCGGTTGGTCAGTTGAAGATTGATCTAGGACGTTGTGACTCCTGTACCCAAGAGGCAAAGTCCAGTCAAAAAGAAACCCCGGAGGTGTCTCCGAGGTCCAAAATCCTTACGGTTGATCCCCATCACCCGGCCGGATTCGACATAAATAGCTTCATCGAAATCAAAAGTTCCAGCAAATACAGAATTCGGACATAGTGCAGTGAAGTTCTATACCGACTATTAAGACACCAAATGTGTGGCTAGGCACTACCCAGTTGCTGAGCCATATTGTCGTTTCCCCCATCACCCGGCCCGATGTGCGTGTCACAGCGGGCTTTTTTGTGACCTGAAGCGCTATCCGTAGGGTTTTGGGATGCAGTAGATACCCGAAAGGGCACGTTGTCACACCGCATCTGTGGATAACGCCTCCCAAAAAGAAACCCCCGCCAAAGGCAGGGGTTCCAAAACGTCTCTCAAAAGTGTGTCCTTGTTTCCACCTCGTGAGGCGTTTTTCCTAACTTTCAATTATCTCAATCGAATTGGCACAGTGACAGTTGCGTGTGGGCGGCTTGAAGCTTGTCCTAGTGCTCAGGCATCAACAGGAGATGCCTTGTCCTTTTTCTCCTCAACCATTTCTGGGGAAGCCTCTCCAGATTTGCTGTAAGTGCATCCACCAGCATTGGCGACGTTGGCAAAGGCAGCCATAACCATGATCGCGATGACCACGGTGCCACCAAAGAAGGCGATATT
>QCUM01000004.1 GCA_003210735.1 Synechococcus sp. AG-679-D13 | reverse complement strand
GAAATTTGCCGTTCAAGTTCGTCTACCGAGATAAAGTAATGAGTGGTGGTGTAGTCCTCGTATGGCGGATTCTGTGGGGCCTGGCCGCGGCGGTCCCGGCGATTCCGACGATCGGATCATTCAGACGGATCTGCGCAACGAGATGTCGCGCTCCTATTTGGAGTACGCGATGAGCGTGATTGTGGGTCGGGCTTTGCCCGATGCCCGCGATGGTCTCAAACCGGTGCATCGCCGCATTCTTTATGCGATGTACGAGCTGGGACTTACCAGCGACCGCCCATACCGCAAGTGTGCCCGTGTGGTGGGTGAAGTTCTGGGCAAATATCATCCCCACGGCGACACCGCTGTGTACGACGCCCTGGTGCGGATGGCCCAGGATTTTTCGATGTCGATGCCTCTGATTGACGGGCACGGCAATTTCGGTTCGGTGGATAACGACCCGCCAGCGGCCATGCGATACACCGAATCGCGGCTTAAGGCTCTCACCACCGACAGCCTCCTTGAAGACATCGAGGCAGAAACCGTTGATTACGCCGACAACTTCGATGGCTCTCAGCAGGAACCAACGGTGTTGCCTGCGCGGATTCCTCAGCTGCTGCTGAATGGTTCTGCGGGCATCGCTGTGGGAATGGCGACCAACATTCCTCCCCACAATCTCAACGAGCTCATTGATGGTTTGCTGGCACTGATCAGCAACCCCGACATCACGGATCAGGAGCTGCTCCGCTTGATCCCAGGCCCAGATTTCCCGACGGGAGGGCAGATCCTCGGTCGTGATGGCATCCGTGAAACCTATCTGGGTGGCCGCGGTTCGGTCACCATGCGTGGCGTTGCTTCGATCGAAACAATTGAGGCGCCTGGACGCCCAGATCGGGATGCCGTGATCATCACGGAACTCCCTTATCAGACCAACAAAGCCGCTCTGATTGAGCGCATCGCCG
Organism: Synechococcus sp. AG-679-D13; assembly: GCA_003210735.1. Taxonomy (GTDB): domain Bacteria; phylum Cyanobacteriota; class Cyanobacteriia; order PCC-6307; family Cyanobiaceae; genus Parasynechococcus. Next base: position 83,433 of record QCUM01000004.1, on the reverse strand, counting down.
AGCTTGTGAATGACAAAAAGCTCGAAGGAATCTCAGATATCAGGGATGAAAGCGATCGCGATGGGATGCGCATCGTGGTGGAGCTGCGCCGAGATGCTTATCCGCAGGTTGTTATGAACAACCTCTTCAAGCTGACGCCAGTCCAGAGCAATTTCAGTGCATACATGCTTGCGCTGGTGAACGGGGAGCCGGTCCTGCTCACGTTGCGCAAGATGCTCGAGGTGTTTCTCGACTTCCGAATCGAGACGATCGAGCGCCGCACCCGCTATCTGCTTCGCAAGGCCGAAGAGCGCGATCACATCCTTTTGGGCCTGTTGCTGGCTCTGGATCAGCTGGATCCGATCATTGCCCTGATCCGAGCGGCACCCGACACCGCAACGGCAAGGCTGCAACTGCAGGAACGCCATGGCCTCACGGATATCCAGGCCGACGCCATCCTGCAGATGCAACTGCGCCGCCTGACAGCGTTGGAGGCCGACAAGATCCGCTTGGAGCATGAGGATCTGGTCGCCAAGATTGCTGACTACAAGGACATCCTTGGTCGACGTGAGCGGGTTCTCGGAATTATCCAGGATGAGCTTGGTCAGCTTCGTGAGAGGTATCCAACCCCTCGCCGCACGGAGATTCTCGATCTTGGCGGCGGCCTCTCCGACATCGACCTGATTGCCAACGAGCGTTCCTGCGTGCTGCTCACGGAAACCGGCTATCTCAAGCGAATGCCGGTGAGTGAATTTGAGGCAACCAGTCGTGGAACGCGGGGTAAGGCCGGAACGCGCAGCCAGGGTGAAGATGCGGTGAAGCTCTTCATCAGCTGCAACGACCACGACACCCTGTTGCTGTTTAGTGACCGCGGAGTGTCTTATGCCTTGCCGGCATACCGCGTGCCGCAGTGCAGCCGCGCGGCCAAGGGGACCCCGGTTGTTCAGCTGCTTCCCATTCCCAGGGAGGAGGCGATCACGTCGTTGATCCCGGTTTCGGAATTCAATGACGACACCGATCTGCTGATGCTCACGAGCGGTGGTTTCATCAAGCGCACCCGCCTGTCAGCCTTCAGCAACATCCGTTCCAACGGCCTGATCGCGATCAATCTGGAGGAGGGAGATGCCCTGACCTGGGTTCGTCTTGCGGTCCCTGGGGACAGCGTGTTGATCGCCTCCAAGGCCGGCATGACGATCCACTTCCGTCTCAGCGATGAGGAACTCCGCCCGCTGGGTCGCACGGCCCGTGGTGTGCGCTCGATGAACCTTCGCGCTGGTGATGCGTTGGTGAGCATGGATGTGCTTCCGGTGGAACTCGCCGATCAGGTCGCAGCCAGTGCTGACGACGATGATGAAACAGAGGAGGCCAGTGAAGGGCCCTGGGTGCTCGTGGCTTCGGCCGCAGGCTTGGGCAAGCGTGTTCCTGTAACCCAGTTCCGCTTGCAGAAGCGAGCGGGGATGGGGCTGCGAGCGATGAAATTCCGCACAGATGCCGATGAACTTGTCGGTCTGCAGGTGCTTGGAGCGGGTGAGGAACTGCTGCTGGTGAGCGAAAGGGGCGTGATTGTGCGTACCAGCGCGGATGCCATTCCACAGCAATCCCGTGCGGCCACCGGTGTGCGTTTGCAGAAGCTCGATAAAGGCGATCGTCTGCTGAAGGTGGTTCTGGTGCCACCGGAAGCTGAAGATGACAACACGGACGAAGACGCTGATTTGGTCGAGCAGGACGGCTGACGTTGGCGGATGTTGTTGATGTGCTGGTGCTAGGGGGCGGGCCAGCTGCCCTCTGCATCGCCTCAGAGTTGAACCACTCCGGCGTTGATGTCGCTGGGATTGCACCACAACCGGTGGATGCTCCCTGGCCGAACACTTATGGCGTCTGGGCCGAAGAGCTGAGAGCCCTTGGCCTTGAGCATTTGTTGGAGCATCGCTGGAATGACACCGTGAGCTATTTCGGTTCCGGTGGAGACGCGGCTCAGGATCAGACCTCGGCCCACGGCATCGATTACGGCTTGTTTGATCGGGACGCACTGCAACAGCACTGGCTGGCCCGTGCCCAAGGAGTGCGCTGGCATCAAGACACCGCCGAGCGCGTCGATGTGGGCTCGCTGCACACCAGCGTGACCTGCGGATCGGGAATGACGTTGCAGGCTCGGTTGGTGATCGATGCAACCGGCTCCCGCTCTCCCCACATCACAAGGCCGGATCAGGGACCTGTGGCCGGTCAGGCCGCCTATGGAGTGGTGGGGCGTTTTTCACGCAACCCGATCGAGGCAGGTCGATTCGTCTTGATGGACTACCGCTGTGACCACCTCAGTGCAGAGCAGCGCAGCGAACCCCCAACGTTCCTCTATGCCATGGATCTTGGCGATGGGGTGTTCTTTGTGGAGGAGACCTCACTCGCACTGGCCCCCGGTGTTCCCTACGACGTGCTCAAGCAGCGGTTGAGGCAACGTCTCGAAAAGCGCGGCGTGGAGATCACTGAGTTGATCCACGAAGAGTTCTGTCTCTTCCCGATGAATCTGCCTTTGCCGGATCGAAGCCAGCCGGTGCTGGCCTTCGGTGGTTCAGCAAGCATGGTTCATCCGGCCTCCGGATACATGGTTGGGTCGTTGCTGCGGCGTGGCCCTGGTCTTGCCAGAGCCATTGCGGACTGTCTGAAGAACCGTGAGCTTGGATCCGCCGCATTGGCCCGCTGCGGATGGCAGGCCCTCTGGCCTCTGGAACTGGTGCTTCGCCATCAGCTGTATCAGTTCGGCCTTGGGCGGTTGATGGGGTTCAACGAATCTCTGTTGCGTACTCATTTCGCCACCTTTTTTTCATTGCCTCAGGAGGATTGGTTCGGGTTTTTGACCAACACCCTTCCACTGTCTCGACTGATGGCCGTGATGCTGCACTTGTTTGCTCTGTCGCCCTGGGAGTTGCGGCGCGGGCTTGTGCTGGGTGCTCCTGAGGGTCAGCTGCCGACCTGGGCCCAGTCCAAAGGCTGAATCAGGGGGAAGAGACGGTCGTCCTGCTGCACGTCTTTCATCCAATTGTCTGGCAGTTCATCACCCGTTTCGATGGCCTGGATCAAGAGCCAGAACCGTCCGAGGTGTCGTTTGACCCGCTCCCGCGCGAGTTCTGTGGTGGTTCCGGCGCGAAGAATGAAGCTCCAATCGGATGACTGGGCCAGCAGCAGTTCACGGGCGGCTTGCTGCAACAGCTCAAGATCCCTTTCCCTGCCGACTCCTCGGCTGCAGCGATCCACCATGGCAGCGCTGGCCCTTTCCCACTCCGGAACGATCCAGGCGTTCGTGTCGTTGAGCCAGTAGTTGTGAAAGCCACCCTGTCCCCAGCTCGAGGGGCAGGGGTCACACAACTGAAGCTGGCCTGCTTGGTTCAGCACATCCCGCAGTCGGGTAAAGGCGACTCCCTGGTCGGGTGCTTGGCGAAACAGTTCAGTCAGAAAGGCCGGTCCTTCGAACCACCAGTGACCGAACAGTTCAGCATCGAACGGAGCCACCAGCAGAGGGTCGGCCACCATGGTCTGTTTCAGTTGCTCCAGCTGGATTCGACGTCCCTGCAGGTAGTGACCGGCATGGAGACGCACCTGTTCAGCGGCGACCTCAGGGCTGTAGGGCTGCTTTGCTTCGAGGGGAGCACTGTGATTGGTGACGGCGTGCAGTTTGAGGCCAAGGGGTCTTGGCTGCTCCAACCCCAGCGGCTGCAGGTCCTCCACAGGCAGATCCCAGCCCAGATCCCTGTGAAATTCCCGGTAGGAAGGATGACCTGGATAACCGTCCCGCGCTGACCAGACTGGCAGGGTGGCCTCGCTGTCCCGACCGAAGAAGGCAACGCCATTGCGGCTGCAGATCGGGGCATAGACCCCATAGCGCGGCCTAGGCCGGGCATGCAGCAAGCCATGGCCATCCAGCACCGCGTAGCGCAGGCCTGCATCACGCATCCACTGGTCCAGGCCCTCGTAGTAGGCGCATTCCGGCAACCAGATGCCGAGTGGTCGCTCGCCGATGAGTCGCTGATGTTCACGCACAGCGGTGCGGAGTTGCCCCCTCACTGCTTCCGGATGCTGCCGCAACAACGGGAGGTAGCCGTGCGTTGCTCCGCAGGTGAGCAGATCGACGACTTCAAGGCGTTGCAGGGCTGCAAACCGTCCGATCAGATCTGCGTCGCAGGTTTTCCAAGCCTGCAGATGACGCTGCATGGTGATCGCCAGGTGGTCCACGGCGTCGCGCAACCGGGGATCCGCTTTCGGCAGCAGGTCCAGTCGCGATTGGATCCAGGCAGGAAAGCGCTGCTTCAGATCAGCATCCGAAAGAAGCGACAGCAGGGTTGGCGAGAGCCCGATCGTGATCTTCGGCGATCTGTTCGGGTCTGCAGCAGCGTCTTCAAGACACTCAAGCAGGGGGAGGTAGCACTCGATCAAGGCCTGGAAAAACCAGTCCTCCTCCAGCGAGCCCGGTTGTGCCGATCGCACATAGGGCAGGTGAGCGTGCAGAACAAGGGCGACCGCTCCTTGGCTCACAGGCCGATCACCCAAAGGAGAGCTGAATGTAATCCGATTTGCAGCTCTTACGCCTGAACTAGACTAAGTCAACTCATAGTCATTCCGACTAAGCCCGCCGACACAGCGTCGTTATGGCCAAGGATCCAGGTCGCGTCCTGATTTTCGACACCACACTCAGGGATGGTGAACAGTCTCCAGGGGCAAGCCTCAACCTGGAGGAGAAGCTTGCCATTGCCCAGCAGCTGGCTCGGCTCGGTGTGGACGTGATCGAGGCGGGGTTCCCATTTGCCAGCCAGGGCGACTTCGCCGCGGTGCAGCGCATCGCCCAGCAGGTGGGAGGAGAGAACGGACCCATCATCTGTGGTCTGGCTCGTGCGTCTGAGAAGGACATCAAGGCTTGTGCGGATGCGGTCGCTCCAGCGCCTCGTCATCGTGTTCATACCTTCATCGCCACCAGCGATATCCATCTCGAACACAAGCTGCGCAAGAGCCGTTCCGAGGTGTTGGCAATCGTTCCAGACATGGTCGGCTACGCCCGGTCTTTGGTGGAGGACGTTGAATTTTCCTGCGAAGACGCCGGTCGCAGTGACCCTGAGTTCCTTTACGAGGTAATTGAGGCCGCCATCCGAGCGGGGGCCACCACCATCAACATTCCAGACACTGTCGGCTACACGACGCCGGTTGAATTCGGCAATCTGATTGCTGGCATCAATGAACATGTGCCCAACATCGCCGAGGCGGTGATTTCGGTGCATGGCCATAACGATCTCGGCTTGGCCGTGGCCAACTTCCTGGAATCCGTGAAGAACGGGGCCCGTCAGCTTGAGTGCACCATCAATGGCATCGGAGAGCGGGCCGGCAATGCGTCCTTGGAGGAACTAGTGATGGCGCTGCATGTGCGCCGTCGCTACTTCAACAGTTTCCTTGGGCGCCCTGAGGACAGCCCAACGCCGCTGACTGCAGTTCGCACTGAGGAGATCACCAAAACCTCACGACTGGTCTCCAATCTCACTGGCATGGTGGTGCAGCCCAACAAGGCGATTGTTGGCGCGAATGCCTTCGCCCATGAGTCGGGTATCCATCAGGACGGTGTTCTCAAGAACCGCCTGACCTACGAAATCATCGACGCCAAGACCGTTGGTCTGAGCGATAACCGCATCTCCCTGGGCAAACTCAGCGGTCGCAGTGCCGTCAGGGCTCGGCTCGAGGAACTCGGCTATGACCTCACCCGGGAGGATCTCGATGAGGCTTTTGCGCGCTTCAAGGATCTGGCCGATCGCAAACGGGAAATCACCGACCGTGATCTGGAAGCGATTGTGAGTGAGCAGGTGCAGCAACCCGAGTCCCGTTTCCAGCTGAAGCTGGTGCAGGTGAGCTGCGGCAGCAGTCTCAAACCCACTGCCACGGTTACGCTCACGGAGGACGACGGGGCCGAACGCACGGTTTCAGCTGTCGGGACAGGCCCTGTTGATGCTGTCTGTCGGGCTCTCAATCAACTGGCTGGTGTTCCCAATGAGTTGATTGAATTTTCTGTGAAGTCCGTCACGGAGGGCATCGATGCCATGGGCGAGGTGACCATCCGGCTGCGACGTCATGACTCGCTCTACTCAGGCCACGCGGCAGATACGGATGTGGTGGTGGCCGCCGCCATGGCGTTCATCAATGCGCTGAACCGCCTCGTCGCCGCTGAGCAGCATCAGTCATTGCATCCGCAGATGGATCCTGTTGTGCTGTAGGTCCAACTGATCCCTTCAAACGAACGGCATGCGCCAACTCGCCCCCCGAGTTCTTCAGCTGGTGCTGTTGATCCTGCTGGCGTTGCTGGTGCTTGCACCGCTCTTATGGCTGGTGAGCACCTCCTTGAAGGGGCCGGCGGAGAACATCTTCAGCAGTCCGCCAGCGCTGCTGCCGGCATCTCCGAGCTTGGATGCCTATGCGCGTCTGTTCCGGGACAGTCCCCTGACCACCTATTTGCTCAACAGCACGGTGGTCAGCGCCCTCGCGGTGGCGGCCAACCTGTTGTTCTGCTCCCTGGCTGCCTACCCCCTGGCGCGGATGCGCTTTGCCGGACGGGGTTTGGTGCTCGGTCTGGTGGTGGCCACGATCCTGATTCCCTTTCAGGTGGTCATGATTCCGCTTTACCTGCTGATGGTGCAGCTGGGATTACGCAACACGCTGATGGCCTTGGTGATTCCCCAGGCGGCGACAGCCTTTGGCCTGTATCTGTTGCGTCAGAGCTTCCTGGGTGTTCCCAAGGATCTTGAGGAAGCGGCGCGCATCGATGGCTGCAGCCGCCTGGGGGAGTGGTGGAACGTGATGATTCCAGCCGCGCGGGCGGATCTGATCACCCTGGCGATGTTTGTGTTCATCGGCACCTGGAGTGATTTCCTCTGGCCGCTGGTCATCCTGGATGATCCTGCGCTCTACACCCTGCCATTGGGGCTTCAGCAGCTGTCCAGCAGTTTTTCACTCGACTGGCGGGTGGTGGCGGCAGGATCAGTGGTCTCGATTCTTCCGGTGCTGCTGCTGTTTGTTTTGCTGCAGAAGTTCATCCTGCCCAGTTCCACCAGTGATGCCGTGAAGGGGTGAAGTCGTTCACCGATCCAGCTTCACCACATCCGGTGTTTCACCATGCACCTCACCGATCCAGAGCGCGTGGGTGACTGCACCGTCATGGGTGTGGAAAATCCAGGCGTTGTCCGGCGTGTCGGAGACGCGGATCTTGGCGTCATGGCTATTCACACCCAGGTACTTTCCGGCGGATGGTGTGCGCAGCACGTAGCGCTCGGCGTACTTGGTGAACATCGACTGCACAGATCTCTGATTCAGACCTAGCGGTCCCAGTCCGGCAGGAGGAAAGCTGTTTGGAAAACCTTCGGTTTTCATTCCGGCAGAGTTAATAAACTTGATTTCCGCCAGATCAGATCTGCAGGGGCTGTCAGGCGGATCTGGTGCCCTCCATCACGAAACCATGGCTGCTCAAGCGGCTGCTGGTTGAGCCGTTCGGGATCCAGTCCCCAGGTCACAGAGAGATAGGTATTGACCTGCTCAGCCGTCGGGGCATCGGCCCGTTGCCAGTGAACGATCGCCAGGGCTCCCGGCCGTGAGGTGAGTGTGACCAGTCGGTGTGAGGCATTCCCATCTTCTGCAGGCTGAATTGTTTCCTCCAACTGTTCGTCAACCACGTAAAGCCGCAGGTCTGGTTCACTCTCGCCTTGGTGCAATGGGTATTTGTTGAAGTAAAGCCCGCGGGCTCGATGGAAAGCAGCTCCGGGTGCGCGGCTCATCAGTGCTTCGTAGGCCTCCATCAACCGTTGGCTCGTCCCCTGTGTCATATCGGTGCTTTCTATTTCCACGATGATGGCCTGTGTTGCGTCCAGGCGGAAGAAATGGAGCGGTGGTTGAGCGTTGATCTCTGTGTGGTTCCGATCGGTGTTGGGGTTCACTTATCGCCCTACATCGCCACCTGTAAGCGGGTGATTGAGTCAGCCGGCCTGGATCACGAGCTTGGTCCGAACGGCACGGCGATCGAAGGGCCCTGGGATGAGGTGATGGCTTGCGTGCGCGCCTGCCACGACGCTTTGCACAACATGGGTGTACCGCGGGTTTACACCACGTTGAAGCTCAATACGCGCACCGATCGACGCCAGAATTTTCAGGAGAAGGTGGCCAGTGTTGAGCGGGAACTAGACCGATGAAATCTGGAGAAGTTCCGTTTATTCGGCGACTTCAGCCGGAGCTGTTGAAACCAATGTTGGTAGTGATCGGTCCAGCGGGATGGCTCGCTTGCCCTGGGGCCTGGTGGCTCTGCTGATGGGATTGGGGTGGACGTCTCCTGTCCAGGCGACGACATGGAGCCGCATCGCTGAGTTCCTCCAGTTGATTGAGACCACAGGTGTTGAGGCCTTTGTGGCGAATGATTGCCCCTCAGGACTGCTCGGGGCGTTTCATGACGGTCGGCAGGTAATCCTCCTCTGCGGGAACAATCTTCCCGACGATCCATCGCCGGTTTGGGTGGTGCTTGCCCATGAGGCTGCCCATGTGATGCAGTCCTGCAAGGGGGGAACGTTGCTCCCCCCCGCTCTGCTCAGTTCCGGTATGGATGAGGCACGACGTCTTCAGCCGGATGCCTTCCAGGACCTGAATCTGTATCACAGCGGTCAGCACCATGTGGAGGCGGAGGCCCGCCTGGTGCAGGCTTTGCCTCCGGATCAGGTTGTGACTCTGTTCCACACGCACTGCGCATCCCGACTTGATCAATGACCCGGTCACGGTTCTGTATCGGGATCCATGGCTCCTCGTGGTGCTCAAACCCGCCGGGCTTCTGAGTCAGCCTGGGCGAGGTCCCAAGTTGCAGGACTCCCTGATCACTCGGATGCGAAGCCTTGAACCAGGCCTGCATCTGGTGCATCGCCTTGATCGTGATACCTCCGGCTTGATCCTGCTGGCGCGCAGCCAGGACAGTCTGCGGCGGTGCAGCGAGCTGTTCGCCAGGCGCCGTGTGAACAAGCTCTACGAAGCGGAAGTGGCGGGTCGGCTGGAGGGAAGCGGGCGGATCGAGAACCGCCTGGCCCGATTGCAGCGTGATCCTCCTCGCTATGGGTCCCATCCGGAGGGCCGCCTGGCCGTCACCCTGTGGCGTACCCATTCTTTGCTGAAGCTGTCCACAAAACTGTGGATGCGTCCAATCACCGGAAGATCCCACCAACTCCGAGCCCATCTGGCGCAGCTGGGGCATCCGATCCTGGGTGATCCGATCTATGGATTGAATTCCAGTGGCCCGCTGCGGCTCCATGCCCGAGCCCTGGCATTGCCGCACCCATTCACAAGCCGCCGTTTGCGTGTTTGTTCGCCTGGGGCTGATCGGATCAACGAAAACCCTGCATTTGAATGATGCGCGGGGAATCAATACCGGAGAGGCTCATAACAAGCCACGTCTTGAAGTGATGTCTGGAGTGCATACCCACGACTCCATCGAAAACATCGCCCACCCGGACAATCCTGTTCTTCAAGGGGAGCACTATGCAGCTCTTGATCTTGTCCCTGAGGTTCAGGCCACTCACGTCGCCGTTGCAGAAGGTGGCTGGTCGTCGAGGGCCACATGGCGCGATGGGCAGATTCCTGAATCGGGGAGTCGAGTCCTGATTCCCGATGGAATCGCTGTCGAGGTGGATGACCAGTTCACCGCTGCGTTGGATTGGATCCGGATCAACGGCGAGTTGCGCTTCTCGACGACCGTCGACACTGAACTGCGAGTGGACACGTTGGTCTCGGCTCCCGGCAGCCGTCTGCAGATCGGTACACAAGATCAACCGGTGAACGCCGGGGTGAATGCCCGGGTTGTCTTCGCTGATCGCGGTCCCCTGAGTGTTGCGGAGGATCCGATGCTGCTGGGCCGCGGCGCAATCTTGCACGGTGCAACGGTTGTTCATGGCCACGCCAAAACCTCAGCACTCACCTCTGCAGAGCAGCTGATGCGAGGTGATCAACAAATCGTGCTGGAGGCAATTCCGCAGGGATGGAAGGTTGGTGATCGTTTGGTGATCGCCGGCACCAGCCTCGATGGGAGGGGCGATGAAACGGTACAGATTGAAGCGGTCGATCCAACGCATTGCGTTGGATCGACCGCTTCAGCACGACCACGTGACACCACGTGAGCATCTGAAGGTGCACGTGGCCAATCTCACGCGCAATGTGATTTTTGGCTCAGAAAATAAAGCTTTGGACCGGCGTGGTCATGTGATGTTCATGCACACCCGTGATGTTGATGTGGCCAATGTGGCCTTCAATGATCTTGGGCGTACGGATAAATCGCGTTCATTGGATAACCCTTACTTTGATGAGGAAGGTTTCTTTGTTGAAGACACAGGAGCCAATCCAGGTGGCCGTTATTCCGTTCATTTTCACCGGAACGGGGTTGATCATGAGGGAACGCCGTCGCTTGTTCAAGGGAGTGTCGTTTCTGGTAATCCTGGTTGGGGTTTTGTTAATCATTCCAGTTACGTTGATTTCATCGACAATGTTGCGTATGATGTTTATGGATCTGCCTTCAGCACGGAAGCCGGTGATGAGATTGGCAGCTTCCAAAATAATATTGCCATCCGTATGCATGGAACAGGTGAGGAGCCGATTCTGAGGCAGGAAGAGGGTGATTTCGGCCATGCCGGTGATGGCTTCTGGCTTCAGGGGCCTGGTGTGAGGATGGAGGGAAATGTGGCCAGCGGTGCAACGGGTAGTGGCCTGATTCTTTACGCGGAACCTCTATTTGAGGATGGTTTAGGCATCACATTGTTCCCCGCTACCAACCTTTCAGAGCCTGGATTGGCGAATGGGGATCCAATGGTTCCGGTTTCGCTGGCGCCGTTGGCTCGTTTTGCAGGGAATGAGAGTTATGGGTCGGTTCTTGGGGCGCAGATCTATTACCACCGCACGTTGATCACCATTGAAGAGGATCAGGAGGAACAGGCTTCTCTCCGCTTCCCTTCAAGCCTGATGGAAGACATGGATCTCTGGAGCAATGCCAATGGCATGCGAATAAATTACACTGTTTGATACTGATTTCAAAGATATACGTATTCTGGGCCCGGTTGATGGGTCTGGCGATACCGGGTTTGATGCGGCTGATAATTTTTACAATCGTGGTACGCATCAATACGATAATCTCCTGATTGAAGATTATGAGATTGGCTTTTCCGCTCCTAGGAGCGGGATGATTGAGGTTCAAGACGGATATTTTAATAACACCACAGACTTTTATTTAAACGAGCCACGTCAGCTTGGTCGTCGAATTCGTTTCACAGGCGATCTCTCATTTGGTGATCGCGCCTTTGGCATGATCGATGGAGAGCAAATCCCGCGCACTCACTTTGAAATGGATCCTGAATTGGCGCCGGCTGCTGATTCGGCGAATGAGTACTTTCTTCTGGATGATCAAGTGCTTCTTGATTTTGGTCCTTATCGCAATCAACAGCTCTATTTCTTTGAACAATCGGCCGATCATGTTCTATTTAATGAGTCACCTGAGCAACTCACGCCGGACGATCCCGGGCCAACGGTTGGTGAGGAGTTCATCGGTGTGACCAATGCTGAGATTCGCAATCGGTTGGGCAAATCCTTCGGAGGTGCTCTTGCTCCAGATGATGCGCGTGAGCTGGATCGAATCTCTGGTTTGGTTGGATCTCCCGCTCCGAACAGACCTGTGCTGGATCCCAATCCTCTGCCTCAGGATGATGACGAAGCCGTCGATGATCCCCATGAGTTGGTTGATTCCAGCGAGCTTGAGCTGGGACTTCCCGAGGATGGTGGGCGCAGTCAATGGCTGTTCAGCGGTCGGGCGTTGTCCGACCTTTCAGGTGACAACGAGCCGTCCGTTTTGGAGGGGATCAACCATGTCGCGATGTTTGGATCCGATCAAAACGATTCCATCCTCCTGAAATTCGACGCTGACGAGCTTTCTGAGCTTGATCAACTTGATCTGTTGACCGGTGCTGGTCGTGATCGGGTCAAGCTGGTGGGGGCGCCGCAGCAACAATTCGGCCAGTTGGAGGTTGTCATCGAGGGAGAGAGAGGTCCTGATCGACTCGATGCCAGGCGTTATGAAGGATCTGTTGTGCTGGAGGGAGGCTCTGGACGGGATCTCCTGATCGGTGGACGCGATGAAACTGAGCTCTGGGGTGGTGCAGGTCGGGATACCTTCCGGCTGAGATCCGGTAGTGGGGTGCAGCGGCTGCAGGATTTTGATGTAGCAGAGGATCGACTTGTCTTAAAAAAAATCGTCGCCAGTCATCTTTCATTTGAGGAACGCAATGACGATCTCTGGTTGCTGAATGGTGATCAACCGCTGGCTGTTTTTGTTGATCTGGTTGAACAGCAAAGCGACATCGCTACGTTGCTTGGCTTGGATTCCATGTTGACTTGAACGAGGCCTCAGCTGGATGGTCTGGAGCGAGCCGGAATCGGATAGGGAATGCGTCGATGGCGCATGCGGCGCCAGACCCGAACAAAGGCCTGGAGCACGAGTTCAACTTCTGCGCGCCCCAGCCCGCTTTTGCGTAGCTGTCCATCCAGCAGTCGGGATTCGACAATTCTTCGAACCGTGTCGATGGCCTGGCTGTCGGATGTATCCGGAGGCAGAGATCGCAGAGCTGCTTCACAACCATCGGCCATCATCAGGATGGCGGTTTCTCGCGATCGCGGCGTTGGGCCGTGGTAGCGAAAGCGGTTTTCATCCACATCGGCATTGCGTTCTCGGGCCCGATGCAGGAAATAACCCATCTTCAATGTGCCCTGATGTTCGGGGATGAAATCAGCGATCGGTCTCGGTAGACGGTGACGCTTTGCCAGTTTCAGGCCCTCATCCACGTGGGCCTGAAGCACCGCTGCACTGGCTTCTGGGTCATTGAGCGCATCATGGGGATTGGGCCCATCCTTCTGGTTTTCGATGAACCAGTCCGGAGCATGCAGCTTGCCCACATCGTGATAAAGGGAGCCTGTACGGATCAGATCCACGTTTGCTCCCACCGCTCGGGCACCTTCCTCAGCTAGCCCGCAGATCATCAGTGTGTGTTCGAAGGTCCCAGGCGCTTCACAGGACAATCGTCTTAAAAGAGGTCTCTCCTGATCCGCCAGCTCCAGCAAACGGGCGCGGGTCACAAGACCGAATGATCCCTCCAGTAAGGGAATCATCAGCAGGGAAATCATCAGCAGAACACCCAGCAGGAGTGCATCTGCTCCAAGTTCGTCGAGTCCGGGGTTGAGGCTGCCCCATGGGCGCCAGCCGCTCAGAGGCTGAAGCTGAAGAAGAATCCATTGCCCCAGCAGTGCTGCCATGGGAAGCAGCAGAGCGAGTTGGAGCAACTGACCACGGCTGCGCTGACGCCCTGCAATCACGCCACCTGCGGTGGCCATGACCACAGCAATCATCAATCGTCCGTCCCCCAGGCCGTTGACGGGAACCGGCCAGATCAGAGCTGCCACCGCCATCCAGGCCAGGCCGCAGCTGGTGCCCAGACCCTCCGTCAGGATCAGCGTTGGTGGAACAAGCACGGCGAGGGGACTCACCGTGCTCTGGAACCATAATTTCGCGATTTGCACAAGCAGCAGCAGGCTCAAGGCCAGCAGGGCCTGACGGACCTCAAGTCCGGGGCGCTCGCGACGCATCAGCAGAAGCATCACTCCAGATGCCGCCAGGGCCTCGGTGAACCTCCCCAGCCAGATCAGTGGTCGGGCTTGACGCCGCACCAAACCGAAGTGATCGAGAACGTCGAAGGCCTGAGGGCTGATTGGCTCCCCTTTGCGGGTGATCAGATCCCCTTTGCGAACTTCGATGGTGGGGATGCCCTGCTTGGTCAGCTGCTCTTCGATCAGCTGCTTGCTGAGATTGGGGTCGGTGCGGAGGTTGCTGCTGCCCTGCAGGCTGCTCACCAGCAGCTTCACCGCGAGGGATCGGGCTGATTCTGATTCGGACGCCATCCGGTCGGCCTCCAGCTGCATGGCTGATGCCTGCTGCAGTTGATCCACCGCCAGGCTGCTGACCAAGCCCTGGCTCAGCATCCGCTCCGCCGTCCGCCGCACCTGGTTGTCCCAGGCGAGGCGTTGTTCATCGGTGCGTTCTTCCAGCCAATTCTGCTCGCCGGCCGTCAGATTCACCGGCCCAACCCTTGCGCTTAAACCGCTTTCGGTGATCCGTTGCAGCTGGCTGAGCTGTCGCTCCAACCGCAACATCAGCTCCCGCGTCTGATCAGCGTCGATCACCTGCACAACAGAGCGTGCCACCAGCGTGGAGCGGCGCTGCTCCAGAGCCGTGCTGTCTCGCACCAGAGCTGCCTTGGGTGCCTCAGCATCAAAGGGCGCCAGATCGCCCGGTTGAAGATTCGGCTCCACCAGCCAGGGCAGGCTTGAGACCATCGCCACCGCCAAGCAGAGCATCAAAACGATCGCTGACTGCAGCGGTGTCCAGCGCAGGATGCGGCCCGCGGGGCGCTGATGACGCTGCCAACGTCTCCAGAGCTTGCTCACGCCGGGAAAGCGAACCAAGACAGGACGGCTGACCTTTGAACGCTAGCGGTCTATGAGAGGCATGCTGAGATCGAATGGAGTGGGGTGACATGGCCCAGCGCCTGGACGGCAAGCGTCTGGCTCGGGAGGTGGAAGACCGTCTCAAAGTGTTGGTGGAGTCCTCCAACGCAGCAGCGGGCCGCCCTCCCGGACTGGCGGTTCTTCGTGTTGGCGACGACCCAGCCAGTGCTGTTTACGTCGCGAACAAGGAAAAGGCCTGTGGTCGCATCGGTGTTACCAGCTTCGGAGCGCACCTTGCGGCCGAGACTCCTCAGGCCGAGGTGCTGGCGGTCATTGAGGATTTGAACGCCGACACGCGTGTTGACGGCATCCTTTTGCAGCTTCCGCTGCCTTCCGGGCTGGATGAAGGTCCGTTGCTGCAGGCCATTGACCCAGCAAAGGATGCCGATGGTTTACACACTCTCAATCTGGGCCGTCTGCTGAAAGGTGAATCGGGCCCCCGCAGCTGCACACCTGCGGGGGTGATGGCCATGCTCAAGAGTCAGGGCATCGACCCTGCAGGGAAGCGAGCCGTGGTGGTTGGTCGCAGCATCCTGGTTGGTCAGCCCATGGCCTTGATGCTTCAGGCGGCCAATGCCACCGTCACGATCGCTCACTCCCGGACGACTGACCTGGCTGCACACACCCTGGAAGCGGAGATTGTGGTGGTGGCGGCCGGTCGTCCAGGGATGATCGGGGCGGAACACATCCGCCCTGGTGCTGCTGTGGTGGATGTGGGGATTCATCGAAAGCCGGAAGGTGGCTTGTACGGCGATGTTCGTGCCGATGAGGTGGATCCCATCGCGGCAGCCCTATCGCCCGTTCCGGGTGGGGTTGGACCGATGACGGTGACGATGCTGCTGGTGAACACAGTGGTGGCCTGGTGCCGTCGGCACGGGATCGATCACACCCTTGACGATCTGATTGTCTGAGCGACTGCAGATGGCACTTCATTGGTTGTTCCCAACCCCTGTGCTTCAGGTGGATCTTGAACCGGACAAAGATGCCGCCGCCGCCATGGAGGCTCAGCTCAAGGCGTTTGATCGGGATGTGTTCGAGCATCCCGAATTTCGAATGCGAAACAATCTCACCGGCGATTTGCTGGGTCGGGCAGGGCTGGATCAGTTGCATCGCACCGAGGCGTTTCAGTGGCTGAATCACGCCCTGGCGATTCAGGTGGAGAGCTATTTGAATTCGCTGCTTGGACCCGACCACGGACTGGAGGTGCACATCCAGAAGGCCTGGCCGGTGGTGTGTGCCAGGGAGGGGGGCACGATCGAATCACATACCCATCGCAATGCCCAACTCAGTGCGGTGTTTTATGTCCGCACCGAGGAGGATAACTCCAGTGGTGAACTGGAGTTTCAGGCTCCAGAAAATTACTTCAGCCATGTGATGGCGATACCCTTTTCGGAGGCCGCTGTCTCCGGGGGAGTCTTTGCGCCGAAGCAGCACCGTTTGCTGTTGTTCCCCTCTGACCTGACGCACCGGGTGACGCCGTATCAGGGCCAGGCAACCCGCTATTCCGTTTCTTACGACCTTGCAATCACCACCCCACCTGGTCAGGGTCGTGAAATGCGGGTGCCGCATCCCATGGATTGGGTCCCCTTGAGCGGATTTGGCTCGGCCTGAGAGAATCCCGCCAGTGTTGGTCTTCCCATGACTGCCGCGGCGACCTCTCCCGATCACGGTTCTGCCCCGGCGGATCGCTTCGACTTCAAGACCTATCTGGCGCAGTCCAAGCAGCAGGTGGAAGCTGCTTTGGATGGATCCCTTGGCCCTGAGCGCCCCGAATCCCTGCGGGAAGCCATGCGCTACTCGCTTCTGGCAGGAGGCAAGCGCCTGAGGCCAATCCTGTGTCTAGCGGCCTGTGAGCTGGCGGGCGGTGCCTCATCCCAGGCGATGCCAACCGCCGTGGCGCTGGAGATGATTCACACCATGTCGCTGATCCACGATGATCTGCCGGCAATGGACGACGACGACCTGCGGCGTGGCCGTCCCACCAATCACAAGATCTACGGGGAGGCCGTTGCAATCCTGGCGGGAGACGCGTTGCTGACCCGCGCCTTTGAGATGGTGGCCTTACGCACGTCGGGTGTGCCTGCGGATCGGCTGCTCAGCGTGGTCGGTGAGCTGTCTCTTGTTGCAGGGGCACCCGGCTTGGTGGGTGGTCAGGTGGTGGATCTCGAAAGTGAAGGAAAAGAGGTGGATCTGGAGACGCTGGAGTACATCCATCTGCACAAAACCGGTGCACTGCTCAGTGCTTGTGTGATCACTGGAGCCTTGATCGGCGGTGCGGATGAAGAGCTCATCAAGGCGCTTCGCATCTATGCCCGGGGGATCGGACTGGCCTTTCAGATCATCGACGACATTCTTGATATCACCGCAAGCAGTGAGGTGCTGGGTAAAACCGCGGGCAAAGATCTCATTGCCGATAAAACCACCTATCCGAAACTGCTCGGCCTTGACGAGTCGCGCAAGCGGGCGGATGCCCTGGTCAGCGAAGCGAAGGATGCTCTCAATCCCTGGGCTGAGAGGGCCCAACCGCTCCTGGCACTGGCGGATTTCATCACCAGCCGCGACCGATGATCGACTCAATGCCTTCCCATGCCGTAGCCCAGGAGTTTTTCGATAACAGTTCGCTGGCCTGGGGACTGGTTGCCTGCGGAGTGGCACAGCTATCCAAGCTGCTGCTTGAGTTGATCCTGCATCGCCGTTGGCGACCGGCTGTGCTGCTTGAGACCGGTGGCATGCCCTCCAGCCACTCCGCGCTGGTCACCGGAACGGCGGCCTGCATCGGCTGGACGCTTGGCTTTGATCATCCGCTGTTTGCTTTGGCAGCGATGGTCGCCTTCGTGGTGATGTACGACGCCAGTGGTATCCGCCGTGCTGCTGGTTTTACAGCTGAGAGGGTGAATGCACTTCCCGATGAGCTCTGGACGGAACCCCTGTCAAAACCATTGAAGGAGAGCCTTGGACATAGCAGGCTTCAGGTGCTGGTTGGCAGCTTGATTGGGCCATTGGTAGCGCTTCCGGGCCTGGAGTTTGTTGGATCTCCGCTGCATGTCGCTCTGGCATTAGGCCTGGGCGCAAGTTGATCGCTATTAAAAATCTGAGTTGTATTTATGCTGTTAAAATCAATGCACAAAAGATTGTTGGTATCGGTATTGATTGAACTGATAACCCGACCTGAATCGAGACATTTTAATCAGGAATCTAATGATTGGTCAGAGGTTAAGGCTTGATCTCGAAAAGTTTTGCTTGGCTAGAAAGCTTCGCTTTAGTTATTGCTGATTGAGGCAGGAAATTTAATTAAATCAAGGTTCAAGTATGATGCCTTCGGCTGCGTCAAGGCGAAATTGATTTTTAATATTATTGCCTTTTAGGTATGATTCCCATGTTTCATAATTCTCGTAATAAAGTCTCTCAGCTCGCCTCCTCTCTTGGGATTTAAGGGAAAAAGAATCATGTAAAATGCGGCGCACCTTCATGCTGTATTTGAAAGACCGAATTATTTTTCTCTCAAGAATCCGATTCAGCCATATTTCGTAGGGAGTGTAGATCTGAATGGATGATATGTAATCAAATTCCTCAAAAAGCTCGGGGAAAATTAGCGCATTCTTCTTAAATTTCATTCCTGTTGTGTCCACGTCCAGGATGAAGTTGTTGTAGTGGCGTGTGAATTTCTGGAATCGCCCCTCCTTGTCGTAGAGCTTTTTCAGTCTCTTTAAAAAGAGTTTTTCTATCTTGAAGTCGCTTCTGGTAAAAGCATTTTTGAGTAATTTCTTTGTCAAGGCCGATGGCTTGCCGCCTAGGGCAGAGTTTATGAATGTTGACTTGCCACATCCTGTAGGCCCGGCAACGATGAGAAGTCTTTTTTTATTGAACAAAGATTATCGTGTTGATTCGTGAAAGCATTTTAATGCATCAACGAAGAAGAGAGCTCAAGCGCTTTTTCGTGCTTGAGTTTTGAGTTCGCTCAGTTGTGCCTTTTAGCCTGAGAAGCATAGGACTTGGCTTTTCATTGTTTTTTTTGATTCAACCATCTGCCTGCTATATCACGTGTTTGCTTGCGCAGAAATCTTGAGGATTTAGATAATGATTTGGGGCATTATTTTTGAGGATGAGTGTTTTTGCGCCAGGGATTTTTGTTTGCGTTTAGGATTGGCTGGGTATCATTGATTGTGGCTAATTCAGACGATCTCACCGCTGATCAGCATGCTGCTGCCGAGGGGTTTGCGGCTTGGCTGAAAAGTCCCAGCGATGGCACGCCTTTTGTTCTGAGCGGCTTCGCCGGCAGCGGAAAAACCTTTTTGTCGATGCGCCTGTTGCGGCTGGTGGAGGAGGCAGGATTGTGTTGGACCGTGGTTGCTCCCACGCACAAGGCGGTTGGGGTCTTGCGCCAGGCGCTTGATCTGGAAGGTCTGCAGCCCACCTGGTATCCCTCAACCATTCATCGGCTG
The DNA here is from genome assembly GCA_003210735.1 of Synechococcus sp. AG-679-D13. Classification (GTDB taxonomy): domain Bacteria; phylum Cyanobacteriota; class Cyanobacteriia; order PCC-6307; family Cyanobiaceae; genus Parasynechococcus. The sequence goes on along the minus strand of QCUM01000004.1, from coordinate 64,429 downwards.
TTGCGGCTGAAGCTCAAGCGCTCTGCGGAGGCAGAACTGTGTGAGCCCACGGAGCAGACGGCCATGGCACTGGAGAACCTGGGTCTTGTTCTGATCGATGAGGCTTCGATGGTCGACAGCACCCTGCTGGGCATTGCCCTGCAATGTGCTCATCCGTTCAAGACGCGACTGGTGTTTGTTGGAGATCCAGCTCAGCTGCCACCGGTGGGGGAGGACAGCAGTCCGGTATTCGCTCTGCAGCGGGCCAGTTCTGCCACCCTCACCGAGGTGGTGCGTCACCAGGGCCCGGTGCTTCAGCTCGCCAGCCGACTGCGGGATGGGGGGCTCCCCTGTCAGAACCCACCATCTCTGCCACCGATTCGCGATGCCCAGGGGCAGGTTCGATGCCTGCCCCAGAAGGATTGGCTTGATCAGGCTCGCCGCGCATTGAAGGAGGCGGCGCAGCAGGACAATCCTGATGCAGCCAGGATTGTTTGCTACACAAATCGCAGCCTTGATCGCCTCGTGCCCCACGCCCGAAGGGCGATTCACGGCGAGATGGCGGATCAGATGCCTGTGTTGCCTGGAGAGGTATTGATCAGTCGCACCGCTGTGATGGCCCCAGCCTCTCGAGATGGTGAGGAAACAGGTGAGGAGCCCGACATGGTTCTGGGGTCCAACCGCGAGGTGGTGGTGCGTGATGTGAAGCCTGAGTCGTGTGATCTGGTCGATTTCGGGTTGTCATCAGCTGATGGCTTCGTTCCTGTGATCGAGACTCTTTCGGCACAGGTCTCGTCCGGTGAGCTGGAGTTGACGTTGCGCCTGCAGCCGCCTGTTGGAAGTGAGGCCCGTCGGCAGTTGGATGACGTGATGCAGCGCTTGCGTCAGCAGGCTCGTGACGCAGGTAAAAAGGGTGGCCGGGCGATCTGGCGCCAGTATTTCCTGATTCGCGATGCTTTCGCTTCGCTTGGCCCTGCGGCGGTGCTCACCGTTCATCGCAGTCAGGGCAGCAGCTTTGGGGAGGTGTTTGTGGCTCCCGACGTGTTCCGCTCCGATCCATCCATCCGGCAGCAACTCAGCTATGTGGCGGTATCCCGAGCCAGAACAGGGGTCTGGATGATCGGTGGGAGCGCATCTGCTTCCGTCGCTGAGGCATGGCGGCGGGAGTTCGCTGCATCCATCCAAGGGCGCTGAGCTCTGCCTGTGTTGCTCAGAGGCGAAGGATCAACGCCGCCAGTCCAATGCTGACTCCCAGGCTCACCACACCGAGAACAGCTCTCCAGAACGCCTTGTCGCGGGTGTTCAACAACGCTTTGGGGTCCATGGCCGTGGTCAGTGCATCTCAGTGTGCTGTCGATGGACCAGATAGGGAAACCTCTGTGCAATGGATCGATGCAGGCTGCCGATGGGGCGGTTGTATTGGATACCGGCCACCACGCTGAAGCGTCGCCCGAGAATCACAGGATGATCCAAATCAGCTTCGCAGCTGCGCAGTGACGACTGAACGATTGCAGTGGAGCTGCGTGCGGTGAAGGTTCCTTCCGCTTCTTGCCAGATCCTGCAGGCCAACACGGCATCTTCTGCGGACTGAAATACATTCAGAGGTTCCTGTTGTCGCGCATTGATCACCTCCATCCCGATCAGGGGGAGCGTCACGATGGAGAGGACCAGGCCGAGACGAAGCATCGCTGCACAGCAGAAGCATCCCCCTTGCCGTAGCCAGCAGGTTGTCGCTGTTGTCCTCAGTTTGTGATCTCTTCAGATCACTGTTTCAGTAACGCACCTCAAACCAGTCATTGCCGGTTGCCGGCATCTGACTCGGGCGAATGCTGTGGACCTGAGCCCCTGGAGGGCCTTGCTCGCACCAGGCGCGCAGCTCTGCGATTGCAAGGGGGGGTCCTTCCACCTCCACTTCCACGCTGCCGTCCCTCAGGTTGCGAACCCATCCCTTGACGCCGAGATCGAGGGCTCGGCGACTGCAGGCCGATCGAAAGCCCACGCCCTGAACGTGCCCCTGAATGATCAGGCGCCAGCGTTCCACAAAAGGCTGAACCCTGGAGGGTTGCGGTCGGGTGATGAACCGTCGGGCAATGGTTTCGGCCCGGCTTCGCGAGCGGCGCGCCATCGGGAGTAGATCGTCAAAGAGCCGACCCAGTGCAGGTGAGCCCAGCCGGCGTGAATCGTCCGCGTGCCCCATTCCTCCGGCTCCCTGTCGCGTCGCCTGCGGCCAATCTCCCACAGCGTGCATCCGTCCGAGGGTGGAGATTGGTGTTTCGTTAGCGGTGGCTTATCTATATTTTTTGTGTCAAGAAGTCTCTGCAAAAAGAAAATTCCAGAGGTTCGCGCAAGGCATTTGTTTGTAGATGAATTTACGGTGAATCATTGGCAATCGATCAAAGAATAAAGCGGTTGAAGCAAAACTCGGCCTTGCCGAGTTGATCTGTTTTTAATGTTTTATTGAGGCGCCAAAAAATCGAATGAAATCAATATCCTCAATCAATAGATACTTGCGTTCTGTATCAATGCTTCCCCCAAGCGCTGTTTGGGTAGGGGTTTTATTCCGCGAGCAGAGCTCACAACATTTTGGGGCGAGGTTTTGGTCCTGCGGACAGCGCATTGCGCCATCGAGAGCAGATCGTCGTGGAGCTGGCCCAGTGCAGATGAACCCAACTGGCGTGAATCGTGCGTGTTCCCCATCCCTCAGATTCCCTGTCGCGTCGCCACCCCTCGACGTCCCACAGCACGGAGGCATCCTGCGGATTTCTGCGGTGATGCAGCGTCCAGCGGTGGAATTCATGCCCCCGAAGTTGTTCTCCGCGGCGCACCAACAGGCCGTCTCGCCGTGGTGTCAGCTGTCGGTAACCCACTTGCAGTTGCCCTCGACTGGCCTGAAACGGCAGAAGACCAGCCATCGCGTGCTGCTGGCCCTCCAGGTCCGTCAGCGATTCCCCCAGCATCAACATTCCGCCGCATTCGGCATAGATCGGTCGTTGATCTGCCCAGTCCACCAGATTTTGCAGGCTGCGTTTGCAACTGCTGAGCCGGGCTGCGTGCTGTTCCGGAAAGCCACCGGGGATGATCACGCCACGGGCTTCCATCGGTAGCGGTTCATCGGCGAGCGGGCTCCAGCGCAGCACAGGCATCCCCAGACGCTGCAACAGCTCTTCCGTCTCGGGATAGCGGAAATGGAAGGCTTCATCGGAGGCCACCGCCACCGGAAGCTCAACTCTTGTGGCCGGTGGGATGGCGGCCAGGGGGTCGTCGCCGGCCACCGGGGCCTTCAGCAGAGAATGAAACGTCTCAAGATCCAGATGTTGTTCGGCAAGCCGGGCCCATTGCTCTTGCCGGATGGCCTGTCTATTGAGCTCATGAACGGGCGCCAGGCCCAGATGACGGCTGGGTAGATCCAGCGCATCATTCCGTGGCAGGCATCCCAGCAGCGGCATCTCGATTGAAGCCAGCACAGCGCTGAGCAGTTCGTGGTGCCGCTCGGAGCTGACGCGGTTGAGCACGACACCGGCAATCCGCAGCCCTGGATCGTGATCACGGAACCCCTTCACCACAGCCGCCAGCGATGCCGCCTGACCACCGGCATCCACGACCAGAACAACGGGCAGGTCGAGCTGGTGAGCCACCGCGGCGGTGCTGCCGTCCTGGCTGCAGCCAATACCATCAAACAGACCCATCACCCCTTCAACGAGCGTGAGCTCCGCTTCACCCCCATAGCCCTGGAAGGCACGCTGCACCCAGGACTCGCCGCAGAGGCTCAGGTCGAGGTTGCGGCAGGGGCGATCAGCGGTTGCACTCAGCAACTGAGGATCGAGGTAGTCCGGCCCCACCTTGAAGGGCTGGATCGAGAGTCCCTGGGAGCGGGCCCAGGCGAGCAGCACCAGGCTGAGCAGGGTCTTGCCACTGCCGCTGGCCGGTGCAGCGATCACAACGGCCATGGCTCAGTCGTGCAAGATCTTCAGGGCAGCAGGCTGGCAGCCAGAGGCGCCGCTGACGCCAGGAGCGGGTTGGTGGTGTCGTGTCCGCCACCCAGCAGGCGGGCGACATCCATTTCAGGAGTTCTGTTCTGCACGGGAACGATCTCCTCGTGGAGTTCAAGGTCGGCCATGCCGCCACTCTCGAGCCGCATGCAGCCACCTGATTCCGTGCATAGGATCACGCATACTCCCGGGCTGCTGTCGGGTTTGCAGATCAGACGCAATCCCACCATCTGGCCAGGATGCACGCTGGGCTGACCCACGGGCACAGACATCAACTGAAAGCGCACCTCCACACCATCACCACGCGTGAACCGGGCGTTGATGGCCTCGTCGTCGCTGTCGCTGCTGATGAGTTTCCAACCCAGTCGATCCGCGATCCAGGCCGCTAACAGCAGTCCTTGGGCGGGGTGATTGCTTTCAACATCAATCTCCATCTGGGTGATGTGGTTCAGAGCCTCCCGGCGTTGTGGAGGGTCAAACACCATCGCCAGTGTTTCGCGCCAGTTGCTCAGTCGCAGCCAGTTCAAGTCATTGACCGCCTGCCCTGATTGCACACGGGTTCGCAGCAGATCGAGGCACTGGCGTGGGGTGCCGACGGCGCTGTCGAGGATCAGTCGCCGTGGTGTTCCAGCCAGCTGGTCCAGAAGATCCGGAGCTTCATCGAGGGAGCCGTTCCACCACACCCAGGCCGGCATCCTTGCCGGCAGCAGGGGCTGAAGAATGGCCAGGCCCTCTTCAAGGGCGTTCTGGCTGCCGCGCAGCACCACCACATCGCCGCAGGCTGTTGTGCCACCCCCTTCCTCTGGCAGCGGGCAGTACGCCGCGACGAGGGTTTCCAATGAATGATCAGCCTCGATCGTTGGGGCCAGCGTGATCAGCCGACGGGGTTGAAGCGCACTCAGGGCTGGGTCGATGTACTGGCCGCGCAGATCTTCGCTTGGGTTGATGCCATCCCATCCAGCCACGGCACTGACCACGGCCTCCGCCAGTGGAGGCGTGCCACTTGGCAGGTCTGCATCGATCATCGCCTGCTGGCCGGCGGCCACCAGTTGATCGGACTGCTGGCCGGTGATCGGTCCATTCAGTCGCCCGGTGCGGATCAGGTGCTGTTCCGCCCAGGCGGGTTGCCAGATCAGCAGGCAGAAGGTGTTGGCACCTGTACCAGTGCTGCCTTGTTGTTCGGGTGACCAGAGCTGCTCGAGATAGGTGGGAACGTCAGCGGGAGCCAGTTCCAGGGGGGTCTGGAGGGTGAGCTGCGGAGACATGGATCAGACGGATTGGGACAACGACGTGGCTTGAAAAACAGGAAGTCAGGGACGGCGCCACAGCAGTCCGTCACGGGCCAACAGCGCATCAGCGGCGGCCGGCCCCCAGGTGCGCGACTCATAAGGGTGAACCGGGAGTTGCCAGGGACTGTCTTCAATCAGCTCCAGGAGCGGGGTGTAGAGCCGCCAAGCCGCTTCCACCTCGTCGCTTCTGGTGAACAGGGTGGGGTCGCTGAGCATGGCGTCGGCGAGAAGGCGGACATAGCCCTCATCGGAGGGTTCCCCGAACGAGTCGTCATACGAGAACTCCATGTCGATCGGTCGGCTGCGCATGCCGGACCCAGGTGACTTCACTTCGAAGCGGAATTCGGCCCCCTCATCGGGCTGGATGCGCAGAATCAGTTGATTGGCGGTTGGCCCGCCCGCTGCCGCATCAAACAGGTGGACGGGCGCCTCACGGAAGGTGAGCACCACTTCGCTGAGGCGTTTGGCGAGACGTTTGCCCGTGCGTACATAAAAAGGCACGCCCTGCCAGCGCCAGTTGTCGATGAACAATTTCATCGCCACGTAGGTCTCGGTGGTGCTGTTCGGGTCAACACCGGGCTCCTGTCTGTACCCCGACAACGGACTTTCGTTGCTTCCTCCAGGGCCGTACTGGCCGCGGATGCAGCAGTTCCAGGGTTCCAGTTCATCAGCCAGTCGGGTGGCCTGCAGCACTTTCGCTTTCTCGTTGCGGATGGCCTCCGGATCGAACCGGCCCGGAGGTTCCATCGCAGTGATCGCCAGCATCTGGGTGAGATGGTTTTGCACCATGTCCCTCAGGGCACCGGAGGTTTCGTAGTAGCCAGCACGCTCCTCAACACCGACGGTCTCGGCCGCGGTGATCTGCACGCTGGAGATGTAGTTGCGGTTCCAGATCGGTTCGAAAATCGTGTTGGCGAACCGCAGCACCATGATGTTCTGGACCGTTTCCTTGCCCAGGTAATGGTCAATCCGGAAGATCTGGTTTTCCTGGCCGCAGGTTTGAACCACACGGTTAAGTGCCTGGGCGCTGCCGTAGTCGCGTCCAAAGGGTTTTTCGATCACCACCCGACTGCGTTTGGGATCTTTCAGCAGGCCCGCATCGGCAAGAGAGCGGCAACCTCCGGCATAGAACTTCGGAGAAACCGACAGGTAAAAAGTGCGGTTGCCATGGGTTGAGCACTGTTCATCGATCCTTTCAAGCCTCTCCCCAAGGCGAACAACATGATCGGGTTGCTGAAGGTCGACCGGCTCATAAAACAGCTTGCCGACGAACTGCTCCCAGGCCTGGGGATCTTCCTCGATGCGCTTGGCCAGCGCATCACCCATCTTTCCGCGGAACTCCTCATCGCTCCAGGGGCGGCGGGCGCAGCCCAGAACGGCGAATTCACTGGGCAAGCGACGCTGCCGGAACAGCTCGAACAGTGCCGGCACGAGCTTGCGGTGGGTGAGATCACCGCTGGCCCCGAAGATCACCAAACATTGGGGCGCGATGACGCGCTCCTGGCGCAGTCCGACCCGCAGGGGGTTGGTGGCGGTGGCGAGCATGGCGCTCATTGGTGTCTGACGTTGGTTTAGGCACGGAAGGCTGATCGGGCCGTGCTCCCATCACTTCTGTCTGGATTTGCCATCTGATTTGTCTTCAACCAATAAAAAACCCACCCCGCTGGGGTGGGTCGTTCGAAAGTCAACCTGCTGACCTGAATCAATAGGTTTCTACGTTCCAGCGATGAGCCTTTTTGAGTTTGGGGCGCATTTCAGCCCAGTCCATCCCCCTGGCTTCAGCGGCAGCCGTCATCGCCTCGTCGATGCCTGGCTCCATCCCCCGAAGACCACATAGGTAGACGTAGGTCTTGGGATTTTCGATCATTGAGAAGATCTCATCTGCATGCTCCAGAACGCGGTCCTGGATGTACATCCGACCCCCCTTGGTGTTCTGCTGTTCACGGCTAATCGCTTTCGTGTAGCGGAAGTTGTCGGGGTACTTCTCTTGGTAGCTGTTGAAATCCTCGTCGTAGAGAAGGTTGGCTGTTTTCGGTGCGCCCATAAACAACCAGGCTTTCCCCTTGTAAGTCCAGCCGTTGGTTTCGCGCTCGCGGTTTTCGAACATGCGGCGGATGTAGGTGCGCATCGGCGCAATCCCTGTACCGGTGGCCAACATGATGATGTTGGCGTCTTCATCGTCGGGAAGGAGCATCTCCTTGCCGACAGGACCGGTGATCTTCACCTTGGATCCCGGTTCCAGATCGCAGAGGTACGTGGAGCAAACACCGTAGATCTGCTCGCCTGCTTCGTTCTTGTACTCCAACTGGCGCACGCAGAGCGAAACGGTGTTGTCGCCCATGTCATCGCCATGGCGTGTGCTGGCGATGGAATAGAGGCGCATTTTGTGCGGTTTCCCCTTTGCGTCCTCACCCTCGGGAATGATGCCGATGCTCTGGCCTTCCAGATAGTTGAGCTCTGGATCCGCTGCAGACAGATCAAATGTGATGTGTTGAACCCGGCCAATGGCCCCATCCTTCAACAGGGAGTAGTTATTAGCGACCGTGCCGATGAAAGGGTTCTTGGGCTTGTAGGTGTTGACGGGAACGTCTGCGTGGGCCTTCTTCTTCGGTGTTGGGGCTTGAGTCACTGGTTTCGGTTTCGCTTCGGGGGCAGGTGCACTGGCGGCAATGGCCACGGGGTGAAGGTCTTCACCAACAGGGGTAACCGAAAGAATCTTGGCGCCTGCGGAACCGAGGCGCTTGAAAAGTTCGGAAAGCCGGTTCAGTGCCACGGTTTGGGTCTGAACCACGGCTGGCATCGAGCCGACTTGGCAACCACTCGAAACCACCGTGAACAGTGTCGAGGTGGAGTGATTGGTCGTCGCCGGGGAGACCCGCATCGAAGAATGTCTGCAATGGAGGCGCGACTATAAGAGTGGTCAACGTTTCAGCTGGATTCGGTTGTTGTTCTCCACACTGGCCGGATCTTCTGGACATCTCCCTTAAAATCGATCCATGAATTCAGGGTTTGTGCAGGCCTTTTGACTCCTTCCCAGGCGTTGTTTTCAAGCGGACTTCGTTCTGCAGGTTCCCTCGAAAAGGGCGAGGCGATCCAGCAGACCATGGAGCGCCTGCCCTCGGGGACAAGACGTCTGGCAGCACAACTGCGTAGTGAGATTCCATCGACCCTCCTCTGGGAGGTCCTGACGGATTACGAGCATCTCGATCAGTTCATCCCCAACCTCACCTCCAGCGAGTTGGTGCATCGAGAGGGTGAAACGGTTCGTTTGCAGCAAGAGGGGAGCCAGAAGTTACTGGGTCTTCGTTTCTCCGCTCAGGTTTTGCTTGAGCTCAATGAGTTTCGCCCCGACGGGGTGCTGCGTTTTTCAATGCTGAAGGGTGATTTTCGACGTTTTGAAGGTTCCTGGCAGATTCGGGATCTTCCCGATGGTTCTTCGCTGCTGTACGAGCTCACGGTGCAGGGATGCCTGGGCATGCCCATCGGTTTGATCGAGGAGCGGCTTCGGGATGATTTGAGCAGCAACCTGCGAGCAGTTGAAGCAGAAGCTCGAAGGCGATTCAAATCCTGAATTGCTCAGAACAAATCAACATCGAGGGTTTCTCTTTTGGTTGTTATTAATAGGTAAATTCTGTTGCAATGAAGATGGTTTTGTGGTTTGAATTGGCTCAAACAACTCAAGAAGAGGTTTAGTTATTAGAGCAAATCAATATTTCAGCTGTGAAAGCAAAAAATACATACCCCCAAGGGGATTCGAACCCCTGTCGCCTCCGTGAAAGGGAGGTGTCCTAGGCCTCTAGACGATGGGGGCGAGGCCGTGATCGAGAAGAATTTTGTACTCCCGAGCACCATTCGAAGTTACGGTTCAACCTTGCCCTCCGTCAAGGCTGCTTGCCCCCATTCCTGCCCTTGGCCTTGCCAGATTGGAACGGTCAGCGTGAAGCAGGCGCCTTCATCCGCTTTGGAGGTCACCCAGATGCGTCCGCCGTGCACTTCAACGATCCGGCGACACACAGCAAGGCCAACGCCGTAGCCCGTGGTTCGATTTGATGTCTGGGGAAGACGAACCCTGTCCAGGAAAATTCGCTGCTGCTCTCCCTCCGGAATGCCAGGGCCGCTGTCGCAGACGCTGACTTCAACCCATTGGCTGGTGCGGTGGAACATCGTCAGGGTGATATGGCCACCTTCACCGGTGTACTTCAAAGCATTTTCAAGAAGATTCAGCAGCACCTGACGCATCCGGCGTTGGTCCGCAAACACCTTGGGAAGATCGCTGGGAATGTCCGTTCGGATTTCAACATTCCTGCCCAGCCAAAGCTTTTCCAGTTCAAGGATGACTTCCGCTGAAACACTGGCGAGATCCAGCCGTTGCGGATTGAACAGGGTTTCCCACCGGGTCGTTCCGACTTCCAGCAGATCTTTGGAAAGAGCCTCCATCTCTTCCAGTCGGCGTGTCAGCACGTCCTGAAATCGGTCCATGTCGATCTGGCCGAGCTGCTGGCTCTGCAGGGCCAAGGCTGCGGCCGTCAGTGGGGTGCGCAGTTCGTGGGCCACCATCCGCAGCAGCCTTTCCTGCGCGTGAATACGGTCGATCAGGGTCTCATTTTCCTGGCGCAACACCAACAGCTGGTCTTCCAGCTGCAATTCCTTCTGGGTTCGACTTCCATCCAGTTCGGTGGGTCGGAGACTCAGCCCCAGGCCGCTCACCACGCCGTCCTGCTGCCAGCGGGGCACCCAACCTTTCAGTTGCTGAAGGATGTTGCTGCCAGCAAAAACCTGTTTGGGAGCTGGTGAGAGTTTGATCAAAGCCGGGGTGATCACCAGGCGATGAAGCTCAAGCAGTTCCGGTTGCTGAGATGGATCCGCCAGCTGCAGAGTTACCTCAAATCCAACGTCATCGCGTTCGAGGTAGTGAACAACCGAGCGCAGGTCTTGTCCGGAAAGATGATGTCGTGCAGCCACCAGCAACAGTTTCAATCGCTGGCGACCCTTGGGCTCGTCGTCACCCACGGCGTGACCATCGACAAAAACAGGAGCTCACCTTATGGGTTTTTGACTGCTGCGCCATTCCAGCTAAGACATCAAAGAACACTCCGTTGCGTTGTCGACGCGGTCTATGTCGCTTTTTTCTGCGCAAAACCGTGTCCCGCTCACGGGGCATGCATCCGGTCTCGGTTCGCCTTCCATCCAGGTGGACAGCAACCTTCGCCGCTGGTTCTCGCGCAATCTCGGTGTATGGCGTTCGCGTCGTCAGTACACCTTCAGTGACGACTGCGTTCTGCATGTCGACATGCATCTCAAGATGGAGGCCTTCGCGGAGCCATCGGCGGGAGAAAGCCGCTATCGCTTCAGTTGGTGGTCCGACGAGGACAATCAGCATGCTGACGAGTTCTTTGCCCGTAAGCCCTGGTACGAGCGGAACGGTGTGATGGAAGCGACCCTCTGGGGCCATCAGTTGCAACGCAGCCGCGGTTATCTCAACACCAACCCTGTGCGAACCCGGTTGCGACAGGTGGATGAACACGAAACAATTCTCGAATCCCACTACCAGCAATGGGACATCCTGGAACACATTCGCCTTGTTGATCAGGATCGGTACCGCTACAGGGCCATCTACAGCTGGGAAAACGGCGAACTTGCCATTGTTGAGCACCATCACGAGATCCGAGAGTCAGACCCCTTGCCCCCGATTCAGGGCGACTGATTGTTTTCCTGGCTAATCATTAATGAAGCCAAACGTTATTCATTGATTAAAATATTTAAATTGGATTAAAAGTTTCTGATTTGTTGATTTATAGGGGATAAGAATCTGCGATTGCTTTTCATTCCTGTCAGCAATTTTTTGCTCCAAGTTTTCACGATGTTAGTGTTGTCTCGGGCGTGTAACACTTTAGGAACCGATCCCTTGCAGCATCGCCTGCTTGAGTTTGAGGTTTAATGGTAATAATTTATTGATGCAAGGCTGGTGCGAAATTTTCGTTTTCATTTTAAGTATGTTGTTTTTGCTGCCTTAATGGCTCTCAGTGCACCAAATTTTGCTAATGCACAGAATTCTAAATTTGTTCCTAAGCCGGCAAGCGCTGAAGAGATGAATACTTATACAGTGATGTCGGTCTCTACCTTTTGCGATGCAAGAACGCAGGGAGTTGATTTTCAAAAATCTCTGATTATTTCCTTGGCAGGTCAAGCTTCTGCTTTTTTCCAAAAGCATGGAGCCAAGGTTCAGGGTAGTAAAGAAAAAGTATCTGAGAAGCAATTTATCAGCATGTCTTCTTTCCGTGTTGTGGGTGGTGCTTTGCGTGTCTGCCCAAAGAGTGTTCCAGCAGAAGAGAAGAAAAAGTATGATTTGATGGTGAAGGATATTGAGAAGCAGCTCAAAAATCGTTGATTTAATTCAAGTTGTTTCAAGTAATACTCGGAATTTATTTTAATTCAAGTAATTGTTAAATTTATGTAGATTCGTCAAAATGCTTTAGGTTTGTAATTTATTTGTGGGTTGTTCGATATTTTTTGAATATTTTGCTGCTTGTTTGTCGAATGATCTGGAGATTGCCTCTGTCTCGTGGCGCCGCTTTCGTGAAATCATCCTTATGCTTTTGAATTAACTAGGCCGATCAAATAAGACATAGTTTTTCGCTGCTTGGTAGTGGAATAAACTTTCAATGACAGAAGTTCGGAAAAGTTCTTCCCCTGAAATTGAAATTTATATCAAGTCGGATTACTGCAGGAAGTGCATTTGTTTCGCTTTCTTCGCGCTTCTGTTGACGACTGCATTACTTGCAATCCTGATTCATCAATCTATTAAGTCTCTGGCTCGTCAATTCTGGGCCTCATCGGTCAGGATCGGGTTAGTCGATCTTCGCCGCCTGCATGGCTGCTGCTGCCCCGGTCCGTTTGGCGGACTACACCGCCTGGGCTTTTCAGCTCTCCACAATTCAGTTGAACGTGGATGTCCAGGACACGTTTGTCTTGGTCAAGGCCAGGATGGAGTTGGAGCCTCGGGGTGGACATCAGCCTTTGGCTTTGAGGGGTGTTGAGCTTGAACTTCTTAACGTTGCCATTGACGGTCGTGACCTGCCGACATCGGACTATCGCTGCTCCGACGGCTGGCTGACCATTGATCAACCGCCGGAACATGCCTTTGTTCTGGAAACCTGCTGCCGCATCGACCCCTACAACAACAGTTCCCTTGAGGGCCTTTATGCCAGCGGCGGCATGTTGAGCACCCAATGTGAAGCGGAGGGATTCCGACGGATCACCTTCCATCCCGATCGGCCTGATGTGCTGAGTCGCTGGACGGTGAGGATCGAGGCTGCGCGTTCCAGCTGCCCTGTTTTGCTCAGCAACGGCAATGCCATTGCTGAGGAGGAGCTTGCCGACGGCCGCCACGCCGTCACCTGGGAGGACCCCTTCCCCAAGCCGTCGTATCTGTTCGCTCTTGTGGCTGGCGAGCTAAGGGAAATTCGAGATCAGTTCACGACGGCATCCGGTCGCACAGTGACTCTGCGGCTGCATGTGGAGGAGGGTGATGAGCCCTACACCGCTCATGCCATGGAGTCGCTGAAGCGTTCCATGGCGTGGGATGAGCAGATTTATCAGCTCGAATACGACCTCGACGAGTACAACATCGTCGCTGTGCGTCACTTCAATATGGGCGCGATGGAGAACAAAAGCCTCAACATCTTCAATTCGAAGCTGGTGCTGGCTGATGCTGAAACGGCAACGGATGGTGAGTTGGAGCGGATCGAGAGCGTGATCGCTCATGAGTATTTCCATAACTGGAGCGGCAACCGCATCACCTGCCGCGACTGGTTTCAGCTCTCGCTGAAGGAAGGCCTCACCGTTTTTCGTGATCAGAGTTTCACCGCTGATCTGCATTCCGCGGCTGTGAAACGGATCGAGGATGTGGCGATGCTTCGCAACACCCAGTTCCGTGAAGATGCCGGGCCGACGGCACACCCGGTGAAGCCATCTGAGTATCAGGCGATCGACAATTTCTACACAACGACGATTTACGAAAAGGGAGCTGAATTAATCCGCATGCTGCACACCCTGCTGGGTCAGGAGCGGTTCATGCGTGGCATGGCGACCTACGTGAGCCGTTTTGATGGAACGGCGGCCACCACAGAAGACTTCGTGCAATCCATCGTGGATGGTGCCGCTGAAGACGGGAAGGAACTCGGTTTCGATCCTGAGCGGTTCAAGCGTTGGTATCACCAGGCAGGAACGCCGGAGCTCAAGGTGCAGCGACGATGGGATGCGGCCAAGGGGCAATTGGTCCTGGAGCTCCAACAGACCACGCTCCCCACCCCAGGGCAAGCGGAAAAGCAGCCTCTTGTGCTTCCGATTGCTGTTGCGCTCGTGGGTGATCAGGGCCGTATTGGCGAGGAACAGCTTCTGGTGATGGACGGGGAGCGGGCCAAGCTGACGCTCCAGGGTGAACCAGGAGAGGAAGCACCTGCGCTGTCGCTGCTGCGCCGTTTTTCAGCACCGGTGAACGTGCAGATCGAGCAGTCGTTGCAGGAATCGCTGCAGTTGCTTGCCCACGATGATGACCCCTTCAGCCGTTGGGATGCTGCTCAGCGACTGGCTCGTCAGGTGTTGTTGGCCCGTGCCGATGGTCACCGCGACGAGACCGTTGAACAGGCATTGATCCATGCCCTGCTCCAGCGTCTGAGCGATTACAACGGTGATGGTGGCCAGGATCTGGCCATTCTTCTGGCCCTGCCAGGCACAGCGGAACTGGAGGCACTCCAAAATCCAGTGGATCCCCCAGCGTTGTACGCGGCTCAGCGGGATTGGATTGCAGAGCTTGGTCGCCAACTTGCCGAACCACTGCATCACCTTCTGAAGGTGAGCCGTGGGGACTGGTCGCAAGCCTGGCCCGCTGGTCAGGGAGCTCGCTCGTTGACCGGTCTTGCCTGGAGCTGGCTTGCGGCGGCGGGAGACGTGGAGGCTCGTACACAAGCGCTGGAGGCGGTGTCTGGCCCTTCAATGACACTGGCTCGGGCTGCTTTGAGGGCGCTGCAGCCGCTGGATGTCGCGGAGCGTGATCAGGCGCTGGATTGCTTCTACCAGCGCTGGCAGGAGAAGCCGGTGATTCTCGATGCATGGTTTGCCCTGGAGGCATCGGCACCGCGACCCGATGGATTGCAACGGGTTCAGGCCCTGTTGGAGCATCCCCGTTTCGATCCACTGGCGCCGAATTCACTGCGGGCTGTGCTTGGGGGATTCACAGCCAACGTGCCGGTCTTCCATGCGATCGACGGCAGCGGTTATCGCTTCATGGCGGATCAGATTGCAGAGGTGGACACACGTAATGCGATCACGGCATCCCGGATGGCCAAGGTGTTCAGCCGCTTCAGGAGCTATGGCTCGGAGCGTCAGCGAGTGATGTGCGAAGCGATTGAGCGTCTGGCCGATGCTCCGCTTTCCGCAAACACCTCTGAAGTGGTGCAGCTGCTCAAGCCATAACCAGCAGCAGGGCCACCACGGCAATCAACAGCAACAGGAACCAGCGCCAGCGGTTGGTTCCCCGGAGCCTGACCCTTGAGCTGCCTGCACGACGTGTCGGCCGACTCCCTGCCGCCATCCCGCATGCCTGGCAAACCAGTCGACCAGCCAGGGCTCGGTCAGCCCGGAATCGGGTGCTCCCGCAGTTCTGACACAGCGTGATGGCCAACTCCGGCACGGCATGGCCCCCAGCATGGCGCGAAGCTGCGTGATCTCAAGGGGTCAGCCTTAGTGGTGATCTTTGGAGACCAGAGCGATCCCAGGGGGATCAACGCAGTGGGTTGATTGCTTCAGGAGTTGCTACCTCAACGCTCTGAAGCAGAGCTGATAACGATCGCCCAACAAATGAGCCGCCTGTGATCACGGCGGCAAAGCAGCCGAGGCCGAGCACGATCGCCACAACAATTCGAATGACCTCGGCTCCTTCAACATTGGGCTGGCGAGAGCTGGAGGCCATCTGGATCAGTCGAAGACCTCTGTTTTGGCTCAGTTCACGGGAAGATTTCCACCTTCAACCAGATCTCTACGGATCCTTGATCCTGACGTTCAAGTCGCCCAGCAGAGCGTTCGTCGTGCATCCGGTTGTGATGAGTGGTGTCAGGAGTGGCCTGTCTTCCAGGGCTAAAACCGATGGAGACGGTCAGACGGATTCGTGTCAGCAAAGAGGTGGTTCCAAGCCAATGTCCACTCCCCTGGCACGGGCTTGGCACTGATGGTGATCGCCATTTGCATGCTGAGCCAGACCATTCCTTTCGCGATTTGTCTGCTCACCCCACGCAGCGGTTGGGATCCTCCGCTCTCGCCGGAGAGAATGAGGTACTGCAACGGAGGCTGATGGGGTTGAACCAAGAGCAACAGGCTGAGCTTGATCGCCTGAACACAGTGCTTGAAGTGGCCAAGCGCAACGGGAACCAGCTCTTTATCGACAACATTGAGCGTGAGATCGCTGCCATCGAACGCGGGGATCATTCCCCTCTGATCGAGGATTACCTCACTGAAGAGGAACGTTCCGGGGGGCGACCTGGGCTTTCGCCATAAGCGACTTTCAGGCCTCAGCTGTTTGCAGGTTTGAACGGCACAGTCTTGCTGTCTGCCGGATGAGTTCTATTGGTCCAGAACAGGGATGGTGGCCAGAGCGACGAAGACCGCGACGGCCACCCAAGGACAGATCGAAGACGGTTTATACAACGGCTGCTGCAGCTTCCACCCCAGGCCACATGGATGCGAACTGAGCATCTGAAACGACTGCCGTCACATCGAACTCAATTCCATAGCCCTTGATCCATGGACCGAGGTGCGCCCAAACTTTGCCGATGTCACTTGCCTCGGCAATCGCCACGCCACTCCCGCTGACTGGCTCGCAAACACGATATTTCAGTTCAAATCCCTCGAATTTGTCTCCCGGTGCACCTGAATTGATGTAGTCAGCAAATCCAGAACATGATTCCCAAGCTCCTTCAACGGTTGGAAAACTCCAGACGATGAGATAGTGCTGCAAAAGTCTTTTTCATCTGATTGCTCGTTAGCCGTGGCCACAATCAAAAAAAGTAGCAAAAGCTTCCAAATGTGGATGATGGCTTCTGAAGTGTCAGCACCCTCGCCAAACTGGAGATTTGCGACCGACTTGCCTTGATGCGTTCGTCACTTGCCGCCATGACTGCCGCTGTGCTGCTGGGTGCTGCTGCCCCAGTTCAGGCTGAAATCATTTCGACCATATGCACGCTGACTCACTACAGAAAAAACACCAACCGCACTGTGAATTGCAGGTGGAGGCAGTCACAGGGACATGTTCAGGTATGGATCGAAGGACGGAAAAAGCCCTTTCGGTTCAACGCCAAAGGTCAGGGCAAAAAGTACGTTCGAATCAACAACACGGATCGGATCACCCTGACGCGGACTGGGAGATTCACACTCACCATTTGGCAGGGGTAAGAACGCCGTATCCCGCGTCGAGATGACGTGTGTTGATGGTCTGTCGACATTGGAACGGTTGGACAGTCCATGGCTGGACGCTGATCTTTGCCAGGCTGTCATCGACAACGGCCCCTTTTTGTCTACCGGGTTGTCCACAGACTGATGCAAGCGCCGGAAGCACTGCTGAATCGAATCGGTGGAACCACTGCAGCAGCGAGCGATCTAAAACGCCTCGTGATCGTGATGGGGCAACTCGGCGACTTCGACTCGATGGAGTATGCCCAGGCCCTCGCGCCACGGTTGCCGGAGCTTGAGGCGGCGGGCATCGCGCTGCAGGCAATTGCCATCGGCAATGAGGTCGGCTCTGAACGCTTCTGTCGTTTTACGGGCTTCCCCCGAGAGGCATTGCTGTTGGAGCCCGGTGCTGACCTGCATCGGGCCCTTGGGCTTTATGCCGGTTTCGATGCTCCTGGCGGACCCTGGCCGAGTTTTCTGTTGATGTGCGCAGGAATCGGTTCCCCGGGCACGTTGCAGGAGGTGCTTCGGGGTTACAGCGGCGATCGCCGCGCGGCCGCCATTTTTGAAGACGAGGAAACGGTGAAGGCCTGGCCGTTGCCCGCCTTCTCTGCCTCGATGTTTGCGCGTGCCGGTGGACGGGGATTTCAGCGCCCCTTTGAACTGGCCACGTTGCGGTTGCGAAACATGGGCGAGGTGCTCAGTAACTGGCGCACCTATGTGCCGGTGGATGACCACATTGCTCAGCGGGGCGCCACCTATCTCTTTGATTCGCAAGGGGTGGTGTTGTATGAGCACAAGGAAACTCATCTACTTGGTTTTGCGGCGGATATGGCTCATCCGCTGGCATTTTTAGACCCCTACCTTTCCGTTAAACCTGTTAATTTATGAGAATTAGATCATAAATTATGGCTTCCAGTCTCGACGACATCACCTTGCAACCCTCCGACAAGGCGGTCTTAAAATTGCCGAAAAAGTTCGGCGCTTCGGACGCCATAGGTGCTGTAGTTGAGCTCCGGACGAATAATCCTTTTGGAGATCAATCGTTTTTTCTGGAGCTTTTTAACAAAAAAGGTTCTGCAGAGCGTAAAACCAAGGCAACGGCTAAAAATTTTCTAAAGTACGTCGATAATGGATTGTATGATCAATCAATTTTCCATAGATCTGTCTCGAATTTTGTCCTCCAAGGTGGGGGGTTTGCAGCGCCCCTTGTTTCCAGTTCAGAAGGTGGAATGCCAAAGGAAATCCAGGATTATGGAACTGTCAAAAACCAACCTGGAAATTCCAACCTGGAGGGCACTGTTGCCATGGCCAAGCTCGGTGGCCAACCCGACAGCGCTACGAACCAATGGTTCGTCAATCTAAGTGATAATACTTTTCTGGATGAGCAGAACGAAGGATTTACTGTTTTCGGGAAGGTGTTGGGCAGCGGGATGGATGTTGTTGGAGATCTAGCTTCCGCAGATGTGTTTAATTTTGGAGGGGTTTTTTCGCAGTTGCCATTATGGACGCCGCCGGGAGATGTTGTTGATGTTCGCCCTGATGATTATCTCACTGTCGACAGAGCTCGTGAGTTGCCCGCTAAAAAGCAGCCGTTCTCGCTCACTGTTGAGAGTTCGGATGAAGATCTGCTGAAGGTGAGTGTTACCAAAAAGCAACGCATCAAGTTGAAAGCAGCGGCTGACGCCAGTGGGGAGGTTGAAGTGAATGTTCGATCTGTGTCATTGGTTGATGGCTCCATTAATGAAGAAAGCTTTGATGTGCTGATTGGCACTGGCCCTTCAATGCGTCAGGCAAACAGGAAAACTCGACGCAAAAAAATTAATATATTGGTGGACGGTGGTTCATTTGAAGACCCTTTCTATCGTTTCTTTGATTCTGATGGAGATGAACTGGAGGGTTTCAAGATCAACGCCAAAAAAACCTATCGATTCAGTCGTCTCGATAATGCTGATACGCATCCCTTCTATCTCGGTGATTCCGGATTCAATAAGGCCTCCAGTCAATTGATCAAAATCAAGGGGGATGGAGATGTTAATGATGGGATCATAAATTCGGAACGTTTGACGTTCAAAGTCAAGAAAAAACACCGCTCAATCTTTATGCAAAAGGGTCGTCTTGATTATTTCTGTACCTCCCACTCATCAATGATCGGCAGCTTCCCGATCAAAGGTGCGAATGCATCAGACTACCTTGATCCTCAGATTCAGGCGGCGATTGTTCCTATGGATTGATCCATTTCAAGGGTCTCCAGCTTCTCTTTGCACGAACACCGCAGCAAGCATCCCTCCAGCGAATCCCCCTGCGTGTCCAACCCAGCTCACGCCCGCTGGAGAGACGCCCGGTATCAGTGCGAACAACGCTGTTCCATACAGCCACAGGCTGAGCAGGCTCAGAAGAATGGGCAGAATCCGTCGTTCCAGCCAGCCGATCAGCAGCAGATAGCCGAGCAGGCCGTACACAACCCCTGATAATCCATGACTCGCACTGGGCCAGATCAGCGCGATGGGTACGGCCGTGAGCAGAACACAAACCCAAACTGCGATGTAGTCCCGAGTCCCCCTGGTGAGAACCAACCAGCTCAGCGGGAGAAAGACCAGGCTGTTTGAGATGAGGTGTCCAAATCCGGCATGGCTGAACGGGGCGGTGAGCACTCCCCAGAGCGGCAGTCCCGGACCCATCGGTAAATTCCAGAGCCCCAGAAACAACAGTTGGTCGATCAGCTCCTGGCACCAGGCCATTCCCAGCAAGAGCAACGGAATCAGCCAGCGGCCGGCCATTCCTGCAGTGCAGCAACCACAATGATGGCTGGATCTGTCGTCGCCGGGTGAAGCACAAGGTTGACGTTGTGGTGATCGGCAGCGGCATCGGAGGGCTCTGCTGTGCTGCGCTCTGTGCCAGGGCTGGACGCGAGGTTCTTGTCTTGGAGGCCCATAGTCAGCTCGGTGGCGCCGCCCATGGCTTTCAGCGTCAGGGGTATCACTTCGAATCGGGCCCGTCGCTGTGGAGTGGTCTGGCCCGTTGGCCAAGCAACAATCCCCTGGCGCAAATTCTGCGGGCCCTGGATCAGCCCCTGGAGGTGATCCCCTACAGCGACTGGGATGTCTTGCTCCCCGAGGGTGACCTGCGGGTGCCTGTCGGCCGTTCCGGGTTTGAGGCCGTGGTGCGGGACCTGCGCGGATCGGCGGTGATGGAGGAATGGCAGCGGTTCTCTGATCTGCTGCAACCGATCGCGGCAGCCGCGAATGCGCTGCCTCTGCTGGCCTTGCGTCCAGGACTGGATGCCATGGCTCAGCTGCTGGAGCGCGGCCCGCAGCTGTTTCGGCATCTTCCGGCGATGCGGCATCTTTCCGGTGCCTTTGGTCCGCTGGTGGATCGACATCTGCAGGATCCGTTTCTGCGTCACTGGGTGGATCTGCTCTGTTTCCTGATCAGCGGGATGCCGATGGGAGACACCAACGCAGCCGCAATGGCCACGTTGTTCGGTGATTGGTTCGATCCTGAGGCCAGCCTGGATTACCCCGTTGGGGGGAGTGCTGCTGTGGTTGATGCCCTTGTTCAGGGGCTCAAGCGCCATGGAGGCGCTGTTCGCACCCAAGCCCGTGTTGAGCAGATCCTGTTGGAGGACGGTCGCGCCGTTGGCGTGCGGTTGCAGGACGGCGAATCCATCCACGCTGATCAGCTGGTGAGCAATGCCGACATCTGGAACACTCTCTCTCTGTTGCCGGAGGGCGTGGCTTCAGCCTGGAAGCACGATCGAGCAGGCACGCCTGCCTGCAATGGATTTCTGCATCTGCATCTGGGTTTTGATGCCAGTGGCCTGGATGACCTTCCGATCCACACCGTGTGGGTGGATGACTGGCAACGCGGCATCGCTGCGGAACGCAATGCTGTGGTTCTGTCGGTTCCATCGGTTCTGGATCCGGACATGGCTCCGCAGGGCCGCCATGTACTGCACGGTTACACACCAGCCAGTGAACCCTGGGATCTCTGGCGTGGAGTTGAGCGTGGATCCGAGGCCTACAACGCGTTGAAACAGGAACGCTGTGGTGTGTTCTGGTCTGTTCTGGAGCGGAAAATTCCCGATATTCGCGATCGCTGTGAGCTGGTGATGGAGGGAACGCCGCTGACCCATCGCCACTATCTCAACGTTCACCAGGGCAGCTACGGGCCTGCTCTTTCGGCAGCGGGTGGACTGTTCCCCGGCGTCACCACGCCGATCCATGACCTCTGGCTTTGTGGGGCCAGCACCTTCCCTGGCATCGGCATACCACCGGTGGCTGCCAGTGGTGCACTCGCAGCCCATGGAATTGTCGGCCGTCAGGTGCAACGTTCATTGTTGAAGGAGCTGGGCCTCTAGCAGGAGCAGCACTGAGCCGTCATAACCTCGGCTCGGTCACGTGAGCATCTTGAACACCAACGCCAGGATTGATTCCCTGCAATTGATGTTGACCGACCTGCGGATGCGCAATGAGCCGATTCGGCATAAAGCTGCCTTTCGCGGTTGCCAGCCTGAATTTCAGGCTCTGGTGAGCCGTTTGATTCAACAACTGGAGGATGAGCTGATGCAGGAGAAGCAGAGCTTTCGCGATCAATTCCGCTCCCTCTGATCGTTGAAGGCAGGGCGGTGGTCAGCCTTGTTGTGACAGCTCAGAGCGATAGGCGGCTGGCACCAGCACGAGGAACAGCAACCACCAGCCGACAACAGCAGCTGTCACCGGGATGGTGACCCAGAGCCGGTGTAACACCAGCCACGACGCCACCGAGATCACAACACCGGTGCTCAGGATGGACCAGGGCTGGCACCACCAGGGCTTCAGCGACCAGAAGGGGGGCTGATCAGCGGAGTTGGGCGAGTTCACCGGATGCATGCAGGCCGCTGAGTTCGTCGTAGCCGCCGATGACATTCCCGTCGACGAAAACCTGCGGGAAGGTGCGCATCCCGCTGCGGGCGCGGCACTGCTCAAAGGTGGTGTCGTCGTTGACTGTGATCACGGTGTGGGGCAGGTCCAGGGTGCGAAGCAGGCGCAGGGCCCTCTCACACCAGGGACACCCTGGCAAAACGGCCAGCTCGATTCGCGAGCGGGGGCTGGGTGCGGTCTGATCCAACACGCCGATCAGCAGATCGACGCCCTTCTGAACCAGCGTGCCTGGTTCAAGGTGTCCTCCCCATACTTGGCAGGCTCCATCGGAGAGGCTCAGGTGAAGGTGCACGCCTTCCGGTGTGATGGTGCCATTGAGGGTGATCACTTCCAGATCCCCCTCCAGCACGGTGGGTTCCGCTTTGCCCGGGCATTGGAAGGCGGCTCTGGTGAGGTTGCCCACCACCCCCAGCACGAAGCCGTTGATGCCCTGATCACGGCCGATCTCCTCGAGGTTGAGACGCAGATCGCTGCCGGGGTCAAGCTTCAACGGCAGTGAACGCATCAGGCCCTGGAAAATCCAAGACACATTACGCGTGTCGGTGAATGGCAGCCGATGGCAGGCGGATTGAACGCTATAGTGTCAATATAGGTGATAAATCAATACGCAATCGTGCCTCTACTTCAGGATCTTGTGCAGGAGCTGCAGCAGCGGATCGATGGCCATGGGCCCGCCCCCAGCAGCGCCGATGTGGCTGATGCAGCCAGCTCCGAGCGGATCAACGTCACCCTGCCTCGCGGTGTGATGGATGAACTGAAGCGTCATGCTCTCGACGAGGGCCGCAGTTGCGGCAACCTTGCCGCTTACCTCCTGGAGGAGTCTCTGCGCCGGCATCGATCGCTGAGTTAGTCGAGCAGGGCATTCACCATGGCTTCCACCTGACCCTGGCGCTGCAGTTTCAGGATTGAGACATCGAGCGGAGTGCGCAAAGGATCGTCCCAGCGCAGGACGAACCCATAGGTCTCCTCCGCCAGGGTGAAAGGAGCCACGTGCACCGCAAGGTCTGGGTTCAGCTTGAGGTGATACCGAAGCGCTGGTCGATCGAAGATCAAGGCGTCGGCCTTGTTGTTGAGAACCGCTTCAACGCCTTTGTCCAGAGACTCTGTGGCCACGATGCGCAGTTTTCG
This sequence comes from Synechococcus sp. AG-679-D13, assembly GCA_003210735.1. Taxonomy (GTDB): domain Bacteria; phylum Cyanobacteriota; class Cyanobacteriia; order PCC-6307; family Cyanobiaceae; genus Parasynechococcus. Next base: position 41,680 of record QCUM01000004.1, on the reverse strand, counting down.
CCGCTCGGCCAGCTCCATGCCGCTGGTGCCGTTGACAGCCGCCACCCGCAGATGGGCCAGTGCTCTTGGATCTTTGATTTGATCTTGGGAGGAGCCCGAAAGCAGAACGGTGAAGGCGGAGGCCAGGCCTGCGGTGAGCGTTGAGACCGCCACCAGAGACATCACCATCCAGGCCGCTGTGATTCCACGACCGATCCGGGTGATGGGTGCCTTGTCGCCGTAGCCCACGGTGGTGAGCGTCACCAGGGCGAACCACATGCCGTTGGCGATGCCTGGCAGGGGCTGGGGAGGAAATTGCTCCGGGTTGTGGCGATGTTCAACCAGCCAGATGAACGTGCCAACCACCAGCAGAACGCTGACCAGAACAAGGATGGAGGACACCACGGCCCAGCCAAATAAAACCTGCAATCGACTGCTCAGATTGGCCCGCTGAAGTGGCAGCAGAACACCAGCTCTGTCGATGTAATAGGGCTGTGTGAAATCCACTTCAGGTCGGGCCAGTCGGCTGGCCGTGACGCTCACCGGGCCGATCAGCACATCGAGGTTTTTTGCCTCCACTGCAGCAATTCCGGCATCAATGCTGCTTTGCCTGATGAAGTCGTAGGGCAGGTCGTTGGCTTCAGCGACCCGTCTCCAGACGTCGATGCTGATTCCGCTTAAGCCATCTCCAACGGGATCTTGAATGACAAAAGGCGCCGATCCACTGACACCCACCCGCAGAGTGCGAGCCACCGTTGGCTCTCCCAGGCAAGCAACAAGGGCAACCATCCCGGTGACGATCAAGGACCGTCGGTTGATCAACCAATGGCAGTGACCGATCAACGCTGCTCAAGACGTTTGACGATCACGCTCATTGCCACGAGCGATCCTGCCAGGGCGATCAGCAGGGCAAGGGTCATGGGGTCCTATCGGCGGTGCGGTACCGCCAGATTGGCATTCAAATCTTTCAGCAGCCAGTCCGCCACTTCCATGCGGAGGGCATAAGCGCACTCGAAACGCTGCTGTTGCTCAAGGGTGCTGAGTCGTTGTTCCAGCCATCTCAGTGTTTCCTGCGGCAGCTGGTTTGCTTGCTGAAAACGCGTCACAATGCCCCCTGATGGATGACGCCAGCTTGATCTCTGGACGCTCTGTTGCGATGCAGCCAGGACGACACAATCTGGAATTGCTGCCTTGATGGATGGGGTCGACTGGATCTGGCGTGAGGAAACTCTGCGCTTTCTCCCCCAGCGCGCGGTGTGGAGAGAGGCCGGTCGCCAACTCATGCTGGCTGATCTGCACCTCGGCAAGGCCGAAGCCTTCCAGGCTCATGGCATCCCCCTGCCGAGTGATGGTGATCGCGGCACCCTGAACCCGCTGCTGGACCTTTGCCACGCCTGGGCTCCAGACCAGTTGCTGTTGCTGGGAGATCTGATCCATGCCCGCGAGGGCCTGACCCCGGCATTGCGTCAGACCCTGCTTCATCTCCATGAGCTCTGCGATTGCGAAGTGGTGCTGATCGGTGGCAACCACGACCGGCACAGCTGGATCGAAGGGCTTCCACAGCACCCGTCGCGGCAGCTGGGTTCCCTCTGGTTGAGTCACATCCCGGAACGCGCCCCGCTCCCAGGCCTTCTCAACATCTGTGGACATCTGCATCCGATGACGCGACTGCGCAGCCGGGCGGATCGATTGCGGTTGCCTTGTTTTGCTTTTGATCCAGCTGCCGATCGTCTGGTTGTACCGGCCTTTGGGCAGTTGACGGGAGGCCATGACTGCGGCGACGGTTATGCGCAATGGCTTGTGGCTGACGGCGCCATCGTTCCTTGGTTCGACCCCCGCGATCAAAAACAGGAGCGTCACGCGGCATGACACGGCGGCCATCTGCCCCCACCCGCCGTGGTGCCCGGCGTCCACGCCCTTGGATCACGCGTCTGATGCGGAAACGCTGGGCGTTGCTGCTGTCTCCCTTTGTTGTGGTGGGAGGGTTGATTGCGATTGCCCCCGCACCGCCGCCACCCCCGCAGACGGCGGACGCTCGGTTGGAAAACGCCATCCGTCGGGATGGCGAACCGTTCCACTACATCCCGGATGACGAGGTGTATGCCCTTGATCTCGACCCGCGCCTGGTGCGCTTCGGGCTGCTGGAGGGGTGGGATCGAGAACTCGATGCTTATGAGGACAGTGCCGCCCTCGCCTATGTGTCCGGTCCGATGTACGAGCGGCATGTGGACAGTGCCGGACGCGAAATCACGGTTCCTCTGGGGGATCTCAAATTCGGCCGTCGCGTCTGGAAAGGACGTAACCGAACGGCCTCTCGTCAGCGGGCCTTCATTGGTATTCGTCACGACGGCAGCATCGATTTCGGCTACGGCGAGCTGACTGATGCACAGACCCGTCGCTACGACACCTTCATCGGCGGGCTCCACAGTCTTTACAACGATCTCGAGGACCCGCCAGAGAGCTACAAGGGGGCTTACAGCATCAGCATGGGGCAGCGGATTCGCTATTACCTGCCCCGCATCCGCATGGTGATGGGCCTCCGGAATGACGGTCATCTGGAGGTGTTGATGAGTCGAGATGGCCTCACCCTTGAGCAAACCAAGGATCTGGCCCGACGTCGTGGCTATCTGGCTGCTTACATGCCAGATCACGCATCAAAAAGCCGCTTCATCATCCCCGGCGTGAAGGGTTTCACGGAAGAGGACGCCAACTGGATCAGCGGTGGTGCCACCAGCTTCGTGCACGTGCCGTACATGCTTCGGCTCAGCCCGCGGAAACGTCCGCTGCGAGGCGACCTGATGGCTGGATTGACCCCGAAATTGACCGGTGATCAAAGCTGTGATGGCCCGGTGGATTGTTCGGTCGCCTTCGGTCAACACCTGGCGGACCGGGCTCTGGCTGGACTGAATCGGGTGATGGAGCAGGGGGTGGAACCACTGGCTCGACTGATCTGGGCTCCCTCCCCATCGAAGACGTCGCCATCTCAAACGTCGCCATCTCAAACGTCCCCATCGAATTCGTCAGCTCCGGATCGGACACAGCCAGCCACCAGCGATCGAGCCCCGTTGCGTGAGCCGCCCATCACCGCCGATCCCCTCGTGTTGCAGGAGCCGGTGATTCGCATGGCTCCCGAAGAGCCCGATGACCCTGTGCTCCCCCAGGATATGGACGCCCCCCTGCCGCGCGCCTTTGAGCCGGTGATTCCTCTGCCTCCGGATCTTCCGCCGCCCTTGCTGCTCGATCCGCTGCTCAATCCGACGTCTGAGCCGGACCAGATCGGTCTGGATCAAGCACCGCCCCCGCCTCTGCTGCCACCCTTGCCCCCGGCCTCGAGGTCTGACCAGTCGCAGTTGTTCGACGCTCCCGATTCCTTCGAGCCCCAGCCTTCTTTTCCCAATCGCCCCTGAGATGAGCGACGACACCACCCAGACGCATCCCCTCTATGCCTCCGATCGAGATCAGGTGGATGCCCTGTTGGCGCATCAGGGCGACCCGGGGCCGGATCAGCTCACCACGGCGGCACGACTGGTGATGCGATACGGCGATTTTCCCGGCGCCGACGACATCAAAGCCGACATCCAGAAGGCTGTTTCAGCCTGGGGTCTCGATCGAGATGGCCTGAATGCCAAGTGCCGCGAAATCTGGATCAGTGGATGGCGTCCAGGGATGCAGGCGGAGGGTGAGGTCGGTTCGGGGGCTGATGTGGATGATCGGGATAGCTGAGTCAGCATGACGATGTCTTTTCCCCGCCTGCCATGGCTCCCGACCATGCCGCTCCCGACCACGCCGACGTTCAGCAATCGCTTCAGATTTTATTGACGGCGGTTGCAGGCCCCAACTACTCGAGAGCGCTCCAACAGGGTGAATTCTCTCAGCAGCTGGATCGTTGTATCGACTGGGTCAAGGCGGAAGCATCGGAAGCGTCGTCGTTGATTGAATCCTGCGTCCCCCACGGCAAGCCAATGCTGGCTCAGGCTCAGAGGCGCCTGGAAGCTTTGGAGTCGCTTCGAATCCTGGATCAACTGCGCGGGGCATACTTCGACAATCCCTCTTAACGCTTTCTTCCTTGCCAATGCCGACCATTCTTGAGTAGTACAGGTGAACTGCTACTGATGCGCGGATGTCTGTCGATCATTCCCTGGTGCGGCCCAAGGGGGTTCAGCCGCTGTTCCTGAGTGTGCGTGCGGGCATGACCGTGATCATTGGCAATGACAACAGTGATGACTGGTGGATGGCCGATGTGCTCCACGTGGATGGTGGTGCCCGTGACCCCAGGGTCCCCACCTTGTTTCAGGTGGCTGATGTTGATGACGGCACGATTCGCTGGGTCTGCGCCGATGTGGTGACCCATATCGTTCCCAGCTGCTGATGGTGTGGCGATCGATGCAACGACTGGGCTGTTATTGCTTGCGAAACACGCCATTGCAGTCGCCGGGGGCGGGCTTCACAAAGCAGTGCCCCTCGGGAGACCAGTAGCCCAGAGAAGGCAGTTGAAGGCCTTGGGATCGTGCCTTGGAGTTGACCTCATCAACCCCGCGACCTTGAACCAGGGCATTGCCGGAACCATCCACCAGATCGAGGAAGGCATTCTCCTGAATTTCCTGACGGGGGGCCGCTAGAGCCACAGCAGGAGCCATGGCAGCAAGAACGGCGATCAACAGTGAGCGATACATGGGACGGCGCAAATGATGAATTAGTTGTTGGTGACGATCACTGGCGTCCCAACCTTGATGCGGTTGTAAACCTGAATCACGTCGTTGTTAAGCATGCGAATGCAGCCGAGACTCACGGCGGCGCGAAGATTCACCCAGTTGGGCCATGCCGTGCCGTGAATGGCGTATTCACCGGTGCCGATCTGCACATAAGCCACATAACGCACGCCAACCGGGTTGCTCGGGCCTGGCGCAATCACCTTGCCCTTCTTGTGATACACGGGTGCCGGATCCATTTTGGTGACGGCAAAGTTGCCGGCCACGGTTGGAGACTCCGGTGCACCAATGGCGACGGGGTACTTTCCGATCACCTGCCCATCGTCAAGCAGGGTGAGGTAGCGGCTCTTGAGGCTGATCTGGATGCTGGTCTCTGCTTGCGCAGGGGCGGCTGTCCAGCCCGTCAGCACCATGGCAGCAGACAGAAGGGCTGAGCGGAGCTTCATTGCGGTCCAGATCAGACGATTGTGGTGATTCTGACCCCATTAACCGGGCTAGCGTCGATTAAACGTCCGGAATGTTCCAGTGATGATCCGCCGCTTTGGTGTTCGTTCCCGCCTCCTTGCAGCTGCTGCTGCCCTATGGGCTGGAATGGTCCCTGTTCAGGCTGGATTCTCCCCGGAACAGCTTGAAGGCTTTGAGCTCACCCACATGCGTGGCGTGGTGACCGCTGTGCTGCCGAAGCAGAAAGTGATTGAAGTGCTTGGGCCGGAGGGGAACAAAGAGATCATCACCGTCGGCATTGATATGGCGCCGCTGAAGCTCAAGTCGGGTGATGGGGTGGACGTTTCCGTGCTGGACGGCCTGGTGGTGGATCTGCAGCGCAGCTCCAGCAAGGAGTTGTCTTTCAACCGCGAAGACATTTATATGCCTTCGGATATGGGCCCTTTAAAAAAGGGCATGCGCGTTGCTTTGGCCTCCGGCACCGCGCGCGTGGTCAAGGCGTCGAAGCGTGATCGCAGCATCAGTCTGATCGGGCCCCTCGGAGGGATCCACAACCTGGATGTGCTCCCGGTTCCCGGTGAGGATCTGTTCCCGAAGCTCCAGGCCGGTGATGTGGTGGCGTTTCGCTTGATCCAGCCGGTTGCTGTCGCCATCGATCGCGATGACAGTCAGACCGCGCTGAACCGGTCCGTTGCGGCCCAGCCCCTGCAGGCTCCCGTGGTGAACAACAGCGCCAGCCTCAAGGCGGAGCTGTTGAGCGCGTTTGAACTCACACAGATTCAGGGCACCCTCACCCGCATCCTCCAGGACGGAACCGTGCTGGAGCTTCGTAGCCCCTATGGCCACACCATGCTGATCACCATGAGCGGGGGACTCAACACGGCTGCTCTCAAGTCCGGAGACAAACTGACGGTGGACCTCCTGGATGGGCTGGTGGTGGACCTGCGCCAGTCCTCGGTTCAGCAGCTCCGTGTGAACCGGAAGGATGTGATTTTGTCCGATGATTTCGGTCGGATTCGCCGTGGCGCCAGGGTGTCAATGGCAACGGGGACAGCCGAGGTTGTGAAGATCTCGGAAGAGGATCAGGAGATCAGTTTGCGGGGCCCCTTCGGCGGCGTGCACAACCTCGACGTGCGCAATGGGATCAGCGGTGATCCATTCCAAGACCTGAAGTTGGGGGATTTCGTTGACTTCCGAATGATTCAGCCCATTGCCATTGCGATCCGCAGACTCCCCTGATCACACCTGCCCATGGGAAGCGAGGGCGCGCACAACGTCGCCCCGGGTGACGACGCCGACCGGTTTTTTTGCAGCATCGAGCACGAACAGCCGCTGAGTGCCACGTTCGTGCAGAAGAGATGCGGCCTTGGGGAGCGGGAGATCCCCTGGGCAGCTGTGCACGTCCTTACGCATCAGGTCGTTCACGCTTGTTCCCAGCACCTGGTGCACCTGGCGATCCCAGTTCAATGGATTGCGCAGGTAAATCACGCTGTCGAGAAGCATCACGTAGGGGCCTGCATCCACTCCGCTTTCCCGCACCATCAAATCCTGTTCGCTCAGCTCCCCGATCAGGCTCCCCTGAGCATCCACCACCGGCAGCCCGCTCACATGGTGGTCATTGATCAATTGAACGGCCTCCTGCAGGGGTGTCTCCGGGGTGACGCTCAGCAAAGGCTGGGTCATCACATCGGACACCGAAAGCTGCAGAACCATGATTGAACGGGAACTGATTGCATTCTGAAGATGTCCCCAGCTCAGTGGTGGGCTGTGTTGAAACGTAAGATTTTTACGCGCCTCTATCGGTCAACGGAATAGCCCCTTCAAACCCTGAAGTGCAAACAAGTGATGAAGAAGACCCATCGATGATTCAGTTGCCAACCACTTCAATGCCTTGGATTCTTATTGACTTCCATCCCGAATAAAGATGAAAGCGCGTTAATTTCGAATTCAGTTATTTGTTTTGGGAGTCGATATGGCGTTCTGGAACTTCAACTGGGCTCTGGCCTTAATGGCGGCGGGGGTCGGTATTGCTTGCTTTTGAATTAAATTCAGTGATATTTTTATTTACCTCGGCAGGGTCTAAAGCATTGCCTGCGGGATGATCTGGTTTGGGCCTATTGATTGCAGTGCTCGTGAAAATGGTTGATGCAACGCAAGAGCAAGTTGGATAAACATAGTTGTATGTGGTTTGTTCTCTTTTGTCGTCTTACGGATGAATTCTTCGGCTTTGAGGCTGATTCGGATGACGCTGCCAGCCGTCATCGAAGCTTCAAGAACAGACGATCCATGCGTGCATCTTGTATCAATTGAGAGGCATGAAGGATTGAAATGGCGTGTTTAGTGCCTTCCGTTCCATACTTATTTTGATCAATAGTAAAATGTCGAGGAGTTTCATTGGGCAGGATGACAAGTTTCAAGGATCCATATCCCCTGCCTCCCGAAGAGCAAAAGCGTTTGAGTGAAGTTAAGTTTGATCTTTTGGAGAATAAAGTTAAAGTTGCAAAAGATGGTTACAGTATCAGGCCATGGCCATGGTTTTTTGGGGTTTTCGGAATTGCATTGTTGTCTAAATTTATTGAATGGTCGGTCTCAGGATTCACTAAAATCAATTAATTAATAGTGTTACTAATTGCATGGCAATTCAACAATTTTTGATTTAACATTTCCCTTGTCTGCATTTCTGAAATAGTCTTTTAGGTCTCAATTTCGCTCGCTCTTCACGCCCTTGTAGAAGATCAGACGTTCGTTTCAGGCCCTCTCTGAATAGCTCGATCGTGCGGTCATAGTCTCATTTCAATATGAATCAACGTTCTGGGGATGTTGTCACCGCTTCGCTCTCTGGCGAATGGCCTCACTGTCGGCCGTGCCATTGCCGGCTTCCCCCTGATCCTGGCCTTGCAAGCCGGTGCAGGCGGGTTGGCGTGGTGGTTGCTTCTGCTGGCGGGGCTCAGTGATGCTGCCGATGGCTGGTTGGCCCGTCGTGCTGGAGGTGGCAGCAGCTGGGGGGCTCGCCTGGATCCCCTCACGGACAAAATTCTGATCGCAGCACCGCTGCTATGGCTTGCCAGTAGCGGCCAGCTGCCCCTTTGGGCCGTTTGGTTGCTGCTGGCACGTGAGTTGTTGATCTCCGGCTGGCGCTCCCAGGCGGAGGATGGAGCTCCGGCCTCGAGCAGCGGAAAGGCCAAAACCATCCTTCAGTTCCTCAGTCTTCTGTTGTTGCTGTGGCCGGATGGCTGGGTCGGCCATGGTCAGGCGCTGACTGTGGGTTGGTGGTTGTTCTGGCCGTCGTTGCTGCTGGCTCTGGGTTCGGCAACGGCCTATCTCAGGCCCCGATCAGCGTTGCATCAGAGCTGAAGTCCGGCTCAGTCGTGGGTTTCACCGCAATGTCCTGGCTGTAGCTGTTGGCCAGACCGGTTGCCAGGTCGAAGCGCGGTTGCCAGGCCAGTTCCCGTTCGACCCTTGTGATGTCGGTGAGGAAATGGTCCAGCCGCAAAGGGAAGGCCTTGCGGGCCTTGGGGTCGAGGTTGGATGGATCAAAACTGCGCATCTCCACGCTGGCGGGGTCTCGACCACAGGCCACCGCAGCGGCTCGAATCAAACCCTTGAAGGTGATGCCCTGCTTGCCGGAGCAGTTGTAAATCCTGTTGGTGGCTGCCTCCACATCAATGCAACGCGCCATGGCCTCCGCCAGATCATCCACATGCCCCAGCTGGGTGATCGTGCTGCCAGTGCCAGGAAGAGGGACGGGGCGGTTGTGCAGAATCCGATCAAAGAACCAGCGCTCGATCGGGTTGTAATTGCCAGGTCCATAGATGTACGTCGGCCGGAAACTGGTGAAAGGAATCCCCTCCGACGTCAACCAGCGCTCGGTGTCGGCTTTGCCCGCGTGGCGGCTATTGGGATCAGTGGGGCTCTCCTCTGTCAGGGGCCACTGATCAGATCCGGCATACACCCCGGCAGAGCTCACATAAACAAAGCGATGGCTGGGAGCACCGGTGAGGGAGATCACCCGGCTGCTGTCCTCCAGTGTCCTGCCGGAGCTGTCGATGATCACGTCGAAACGGCGCCCTTGAAGAGCCGTCAGCCCTTCAACGCTTCTTCGGTCGCCGCTCAGGTGCTCAACCCCTGCTGGAACTGGATTCTTTCCGCGCGTGAACAGGGTGAGCTCATGGCCCTGAGCCTGCAGACGAGCCACGAGGGGCTTGCCAACAAAACGGGTTCCCCCCATCACCAGGATCTTCACAACAGCCCACTGCACAACAGCAAACCATTGAAGCGTGGAGCTGCAGGATGGTTGTTCGACGGTTGCCTGTCATGGAGATCATTCCCGCCATCGATCTGCTGGACGGTGCTTGCGTTCGCTTGCATCAGGGCGATTACGACCAGGTGACCCGCTTCAGCGATGACCCTGTCGCACAGGCCCGTAGCTGGCAGGAACAGGGGGCCAGTCGCTTGCATCTGGTCGACCTCGACGGTGCCAAACGTGGAGAACCGGTGAACGACGCAGCGGTTCGTGCCATCACTTCGGCACTGGATATTCCGGTCCAGCTGGGGGGCGGGGTGCGTTCGCTGGAGCGGGCTGCAGATCTGCTGGCCTGTGGGCTCGACCGGGTGATTCTCGGCACGGTGGCGATTGAGCAACCCGCCCTGGTGACGGATCTGGCCAAGCGCTATCCCGGTCGGATCGTGGTGGGGATCGACGCCAAGGATGGTCGGGTGGCGACCCGCGGCTGGATCGAGCAAAGCGACGTTCTTGCAACGGATCTGGCCCGGCAATTCAGCGACGTAGGAATCGCGGCGATCATCACCACCGATATCGCCACTGATGGAACTCTGGCGGGCCCCAACCTCGACGCTTTGCGGACCATGGCTCAGGCCAGCACGGTTCCTGTGATCGCATCCGGAGGCATTGGCTGCATGGCTGATCTGCTCTCTCTTCTTCCTCTGGAGCCCCTTGGCGTGAGTGGCGTGATTGTTGGTCGGGCCTTGTATGACGGTCGAGTCGATTTGGCGGAGTCGATTCAGGCTCTGGCGGAATCTCGGCTGCAGGATGTCACGAACTGTTCGGCTGATCTGGCCTGATGCATCGGTGATCGACGCGCCTTAAAGTGTCTTTAATGACGACCCCCACGTGTTAAGGCGCGACGCCACTTCCGAAGTGAACGTCACCTCCACTCGAGGTCTCAATGATGTTTTCAAACAGTGCCGCGATCTGGGGATGCGACTGAGCCGTCAGCGGCGCATGGTGCTGGATCTGCTCTGGACTGAAAAAAGTCACCTCAGCGCGCGCGACATTTTCGAAAAGCTCAATTCAAGAGGTCGAAGCATCGGCCATACATCCGTCTATCAAAATCTGGAGGCGCTCCAGTCTGCTGGAGTGATTGAGTGTCTCGATCGAGCCAGTGGTCGCTTGTACGGCTACCGCAGTGACCCCCACAGTCATCTCACCTGTCTGGACACCGGGTCCATTGAGGACATCGACGTCGAACTTCCTGCCGATCTTCTCGATCGAATTGAGCAGACGTCCGGCTTTCATATTGAGTCGTACACCCTTCAACTGAACGGTCGCCGCACCCTGGAGAACTGAGCCAAGGCTCGGTACCTTGACGACATCGTCTGTTGTTTCCGCTTGGCTGCCTCCTCTCCAGTGCGGATGTTGCTGTTGGCTCCGGAGCCATTCGGAGAGTCCCTTGCTTTGCAGCTGACCAGCCGAATGTCCGGTTGGAACGTGGTTCTGAAGGCCGAACAGCTGAAGGGCGCACCGAAGATGGTGATCTGGTCCATCGATGCCCTGCTGTCTTTGCCGGCGTTGCAGCAGGAGGTGCGGCGGTTGCAGGAGCGTTGGCAGCCGGCACCACTGTTGTTACTGCTGCCTGAATCGTTCACCGCAAGCAGGGATCAGCTACTGGCTCTAGGGGCAGAGGGCCTGCTGCAGAGCGGCGGTGTGGAGCAATTGACGGACGCCATCGAAACTATGCTCAGCGGTGGTCGGGTGGTTCAGCTTCAGGCGTCTGCATCGCAGCCAAGTCAGACCATCTCACCGGCCATGGGCCTGGGCCAGTGGTTGCTGGTGAGCGGCCTGCAACAGATCAGCAACGATCTGCAGGTGATCGAAGCGATGCTGAAGCCCCCACCGAAGGAAGGCCTGCTGAGGTTTGTTCTGGAGGGCCGCTGCCGTGAGCTGCAACAGGCTCGTGCGCTGTTGTTGTGGCTATGGGGACCACTGCAGATGGGTTTGGCGGATGCCGTTCCTCTCAAGGGGGCATCCCGTCTGTCCTCCGATGATCACGACTCCACATCGATCACCTTGCGCCAGCGCAATGCCGCGGCGGTCTGGGACTCCATCCATGACCGTCTGGCTGATGCGGTGCAGGCAGGCCTCAGCAATGCAACCGGCAGGTTGTTGGCGATTGAAGCTCTTCAACCGGAGCGGCGCCGGGAGTTGCTTCTGGCCCTGCTGCAGCAACTTGATCAGCTGCTGGCTCGTTTGCGGCGGGATGAGCTGGATCCCGATTGCTGGAATGATCTGCAGCCGGAACTGCGGCGGCAGGCGCTGACGTCGATGGCCGGAAGCTACGTGCGGATCCCGCGGAACGGTGCGCTGCTGCCAGTGGCGGCAGCGCTTCTGGACGATGCCGAATTCACTGAAGAGGACGAAGACCTGCCCGATCCCATCGGGATGCTGGCGCCGCTTCTGGCTGATCAGCCCGTGTTGGTGAATGGTCAGCTGCTGCCGGCAGATGATCCCCGTGCCCTTCTGCAGTTGGAGACGCTGGTCAGCAACTGGTTGGTGCGCACCGCCGAGCTGATCGGTGCCGAGCTGCTGGAGGCATGCGGAAGCTGGCCTGAGTTACGCCGCTACATGCTTGGTGAGCGGTTGCTGGCAACCCGTGAACTGGATCGTGTGCGGAATCAGCTGAACAGTCAGCTTCGCTGGGCTGACTGGATCGAACGCCCGATTCAGCTCTACGAGAGCCGACGATTGCTGTTTGAGCTGCGCGGAGGTCGGATCCAACCGCGCCTGCTCACCGAGCCCCGTGATGAGGAGCTCAACCAGCTGGGCTGGTGGCAGCGTCAGGTGGCCCTGCTGCTGGAGACCCGTGACGCTCTGGCTCCCCAGGTTCAGGCTGTGATCCAACGTCTGGGAGATCTGGCGGTGGTTCTGCTCACCCAGGTGCTCGGACGGGCGATCGGTCTGATCGGTCGCGGCATCGCCCAGGGCATGGGTCGGGGCCTGGGGCGTGGCTGAGGCCACAATGGCCATTCCGACCTCGGCTTGATGGGCTGTCTACTGGTTCGCGCTCTGAGCCTTCTTGCTGTTCTGCTGCTTGTGGTTACCCCGGCTCAGGCCGTTCTCAACGACGATCGTTACGACGGCAATATCTATGCCCTCTATGCCGGCAACGGCTCCTTGGTCCCCCCCGCCAATCCCCTGTCGGAGTCCTTGGATCAGGGGCGCACTGCCGTGATCGTTTACTACCTCGATGACAGCGCCGTGAGCAAACGCTTTGCTCCGGTGGTGTCAGAGCTGCAGCGGCTGTGGGGGCGCAACATCGATCTTCTGCCGCTCACCGTTGACCCTCTGCAGGGACGCGATGCGACGGGCCCCGCTGATCCGGCCAGCTACTGGCACGGTTTGATTCCGCAAGTGGTTGTGATCGGTCCGGACGGGCGTGTGATGTTTGACCAGGAGGGGCAGGTTCCTCTGAAGGAGATCAATGCGGGGATCAGCGAGGCCACAGGTCTGCCGGCGCCGGAGTTGCCGTCACTCGATCAGGAGGGCAGCTTCAACGAGGTGAACATCGAGGTCACATCCGGATAACGCATCGGATCGAGTATGGACTGCTGAAGCAGATTTACGCTGCGGCGAACTTTGGTAGACGCTGTGTCTGTGCTGATCGCTCCGTTGGCCCTGGGACTCGGGGTCACCTGGCTCGAACTGCGTCATCGGCTTCGTCCTGCGTCTCCTTTGCGACTCAGTCCCAGAGATTGGATTGTTCAGAACGACGGCGACACGATTCATGTAACGGGTTGGCTGGAGATCAGTAATCCCCACCGACGCATGGAGGTGTTCGTCCCCGAGCTGAGGGTTGATCCGGTGTTGCTGGGGCAGGCCGATCCCTCTGGCTTGCAGGTGACCACCCGGATCGAAGCCCAGCATCCCGACGAGGAGTCGCGAGCTGATGGCTATTGGGCGGCTTACATCGTCAAAGGGCGCAGCAGCACCCGCGCCCGGGTCAGCATCACGATCAGCGGCCCCGAGGCTCAGAGCGTCGTTGACAGCCTCTGGGTTGAGATTCATTGGATCAATTACGGACCGTTCGGTCGGCTGCCTCGACGCCAGGGTGTGTTGGTTCCACTGCGTCGCCCGAACCCAATATCGGCAGCCGACGCTTCATTCCAATCCGGGGAGCGTTGCCAGGTGCTTCCTCTGCGCACCCACCTGCTCGGCCCCCTGGACGATCCGATCGCGGTTTTGCGCCGCTACGCCGAAAACGTTGTTCAGCCGGGTGATGTGCTCACGCTTGGGGAAACGCCTTTGGCGGTCATCCAAGGCCGTTATCGACACCCCAGTGAAGTGAATCCTGGCCTCGTGGCCCGTCTGGCCTGCCGCGTTTTCCATCCCACCAGCAGTCTGGCCACGGCCTGCGGAATGCAGACTCTGATCGATCTCGTCGGGCCGACACGGGTGTTGTGTGCCTGGATTGGTGGCTTGCTGTTGAAACTGGCAGGTGTCCCCGGGGGCTTTTATCGGTTGGCCGGTGATCAGGCGCGGTTGATCGACGACATCACCGGTACAACGCCTCCCTATGACCAGACGATTGTTCTGGGGCCGGACCGTTCGCAGGCGTTCTGCGAGGAGGCAGCATCAGCACTGGGTGTCGCCGTTGCCATCGTTGACGTCAACGATCTCGGTCGCGTCAAAGTGCTGGCCTCCAGCTCCGGCTGTGATGAAGATCTGCTGACGCGAGCGCTCAAGCCGAATCCCGCAGGAAACGCCAACCAGCGCACCCCTCTGGTGCTCGTGCGTCCAACCCTTTGATGAGCACTAGATTGAATTGAGTTACTGGATCGGGGGGGATGTGATGACTCAGGGCCCCTGCTCCACCCTCAAGGTTGAGCCACTCAACCCAACGCATCTTGCCTGGTTTCCCCAGTTGCAAGGCGTGTTGTTGGGCGATCTGGTCGCCCGGATCGAGCAGCGCTTTCCTGATCTTCTGCCCAGCCGTTCCCCCCGTTGTGTCGTGGGCGTTGATGCGGAAGGCCCCCTGGCAGCCGCGGTCTCCCATCCGATCAATCGGCGCGGCAGCTGCTGGACCCTGCACTGGCCTCAGCAGCTGCGCACCAGCGCTCAGGTCAGCCGACGAACCGTTCAACGCACGCTTCTTCAAGCGGCTGTTCAGCGGGGAGAACACCAGGTGCGCAGCTGGGTGATTCGCTGTCCAGCGACCGATGGCGATGCCATCGCCCTGCTGCGTGAGCTTGGCTTTCAGCCCTTGCGTCCATTCCAGGTCTGGCTGCCTCCTTCGGAGCCGTTCAAGGCTGCAGCTCCTTTGCAGCCTGGTCTGGCATGGCAACCGATCAATCGTCGCAACGCCCAGCTTTTATGGCCGCTTGAGCAGGGCGGCTGTTTCAGCCATCTGCGCCAGATCACCGATCGCCATTGGCTTGATCTTCTGGATCGTCGTGGTGTCGGCTGCGGTGTCCTCCTCGCTGGCGACACGGTTCTGGCCGGTTGTTTGCAGCTGAATGAGCGAGGACAAGCCCGTCAGCTTGAACTGATGCGCGATGTGGCCTGGGACCCACGCCTGGATCAAGCTCTCCCTTATGTGCTTCAGCGAATTCATTGCTCCCAGGCCTCCGCCAGCCTTGTGACAGCCCTGGATGATGCTCAGATGGCGGAGCGTCTGCTGGACCAAGGCTGGACGCGCGGAGAGGAGCAGTTGTTGCTTGGTCGCAGTCTCTGGCGCCGTCAGACGACGCCCCGCAACGCCCAGCTCAGCCGCTCATTTGATCAGGTTTTCAGCCGCTTGCGCCCCCAGGGGCAACCGTTCCCCTCCCCCAGCCTCGGTCGCCGCTGAGGTGCCCGTTCCCTGCTCAGTCCTCAGCCTGGATGTGGGCCGTCGTCGTATCGGCCTGGCCGGTTGCGATGGCCTCGGCATCACGGTGACACCCCTGCCTGCGTTGCATCGCGGCCGCTTTGAAGCTGACCTGACGTTGTTGCGACGCCACTGCAGTGAACGCCATGTGCAGGGCCTGGTGGTGGGTCTGCCCCTCGATGCGGCTGGAGACCCCACAGAACAGGCGGTGCACTGCCGCCGCTATGGGTTGCGCTTGGCTGCTGCCCTTGAGCTTCCCCTGGCCTGGGTCAATGAACACAGCAGTACCTGGGCTGCCGCGGAACGCCATGGTCTGGCGGGTGATCGCAGTGGTCGACTGGATAGTGCGGCGGCTGCCCTGCTCTTGGAGCAGTGGTTGCAGGAGGGGCCGGAGCTAAAACCGGCCCAGCCCGATGGAGGTCCCGCGGGCACCACGCCACGCGATGGTGGATCCTGAGCTCAGTGCCTTCCGATTTCATGCGCGACTCTGCCACCGGCAGCAGCGGTGACGTTCCCACCGTGCTCGTGCGGGACAGTGACGGAAAGGACCTGCTCTGCTTTCTGGAGCAGCTGATCCCACTCGATGGGCAGGATTACGTGCTGCTTACACCTGTGGATACGCCGGTGTCCCTGTTCCGGCTTCAGGACGAGGGTGATCCGGAGCCGATCACCAGTGTCGACAGCAGTGAACCGATCCTCTCGGTGGCGGACGTTGTTCTCCAGGAGCATGAGCTAACCCTGGTGCGTTCCGCTGTGACCCTCACCGTCAGCGGGGAACTGGATGAGCCTGACCCGGATGAGTTGGATGAAGAGGATGAGGACGATGGGGACGAGGACGCGGAGACCTATGAGCTTCTGGTGAGCTTCATGGTCAAGGAACAGGACTATGGCCTGTACATCCCTCTGGATCCCTTCTTCGTGGTAGCTCGAATGGTGGATGGCCAGGCCGAATTGGTGGAAGGGGAGGCCTTCGATCGCATCCAGCCCCGTATCGAGGCGGAACTGGAGGAGCGGGAATGGCCGGAGTGAGTGGCCGTCACTGCCTGCAACCCTCCTGGGATCCAGACCAGACCATCGCTCAGCTTTCGCTGTCCGATCTGCTGTCCCATGGCATAAGGGCAGCGGTGATCGATGTCGATCGCACCCTTCTCCCCGGCCGGGATGTTCAGCTGTCAGCGCCGGTGAAGGCCTGGTTGGTTGATGCGGGTCAAAGCCTGCACCTGCACCTGTTCAGCAACAACCCATCACAGCGGCGGATCTCCGCCGTGGCGGATCAGCTGAACGTGGATTTCACCTGTGGTGCGCGTAAGCCCCATCGTGCTGCACTGCGCCGTGTTGTGGCTGAACTGAACCTTCCGCCGGAGCGCATCGCCATGGTGGGGGATCGTTTGTTCACCGATGTTCTCGGCGGCAACCGCCTCGGTTTGTTCACGGTTTTGGTTCGGCCGATTGCCAGTGATGGTGGGCCCTGTTCCCGTGATGGGATCCAGCGGCTGGAGCGGACTCTCGCGCGATGGTTGGGGGCCCCTGCGGCATGACGCTGTGGGTGGTCAAGCTGGGCACAAGCCTGCTGCGGGGGGATACAGCAGCCGCGATCGAGGGTTACGCCCGTGGAATCGCCGCAGCGCAGCAACGCGGTGATCAGGTCGTACTGGTCACCAGTGGTGCCGTGGGTCTGGGTTGTCAACGGCTTGGTTTGAGCCAGCGTCCAACCTCTGTGGTGGCGCTTCAGGCGGCAGCGGCCGTGGGGCAGGGCCATTTGATGGCTTTGTACGAGAGCGCGATGGGGCGTTACGGATCCCGCGTGGCCCAGGTGTTGCTGACCCGTTCAGATCTGGTGGACCGACTTCGCTACCAGAAAGCCTCCGGAACCCTGCTGCAACTGCTCGATTGGGGGGTTCTGCCTGTCGTGAACGAAAACGATGCTGTTTCCCCTGTCGAGCTGCGCTTTGGCGACAACGACACCCTTTCCGCCCTCGTTGCTGCAGCGTTGAAAGCGGATCAGCTGCTCTTGCTGACCGATGTGGATCGGTTGTATTCCGCCGATCCACGCCGGGATGACGGCGCCCTGCCGATTGCGGATGTCCATCACCCCAAGGATCTGGAGGCGCTTCAGGCGGTAGCCGGTGATGGTGGGCGCTGGGGAACGGGGGGTATGACCACCAAACTGGCGGCCGCGCGCATCGCCACCGCCAGCGGCGTCACCATGCAGCTTGATGACGGCCGTGATCCCGGGCGCTTGGAGTCTCTTCTTGCCGGTGGACGCGGGGGCACAGTGTTTCATCCACACCCGGATCCCCTTGGCAATCGGCGCAGCTGGCTGGCCCATGTCTTGGAACCTGAAGGCACTCTGGAACTGGATGCCGGAGCCTGTGTCGCCCTGCAGCATCAAGGCGCGTCACTGCTGATGGTTGGGATCACGGCAGTGGAGGGGCAGTTTTCCTCCAACCAGGCCGTTCGGTTGGTGGATTCCCGGGGAGATGAGCTGGGTCGCGGTCTCTGTTCCATGGCCAGCGATCAGTTGCGACAGGCCTTGATGGAGATGGACTCCACCGTGCCATCCCCAGTGGTGGTACACCGGGATGCACTGGTGCTGCATCAACGCTGAGCGCGCTTACGATCCGGCCGCCGCGCCGTTTGATCATGCGCTTCAGCTCCCTGCTCAAGGCCCTGCAAACGGGGGATGCAGGATTGCTCTGGAGCAACCCCGGTGCTGATCCTCCGTTGACGGGTGCCGCTTCCCTTGAGCTGGCCGCGGCGGATCAGCTCAGCTTTTTGGAGAAAGGCAACGCTCTCAGTTCAGAGCTGGGGCAAAGCTGTGTGGGGGCTCTTCTGCTCCCGGATCAACAGGACCTGATCGATCGTGCGAGTCAACGTGAGATTCCCTTTGCGGTGTTCTCCGACCCGCGCCTGGCCTTTGCGGAAGCTCTGGATCAACTGGTTCCACGCCGCCGGCCACCGGCAGAGATTCATCCAACGGCTGTGATCGATGAGCGTGCTGTGGTTGGGGCAGGCACGGCGATCGGTGCCAGGGTCTGCATCGGCGCTGGCAGCTGCGTCGGGGCGAATTGTGTGGTGCATCCCGGAGTGGTGATTTACGACGGCGTCCTTGTGGGGGATGGCTGTGAGCTGCATGCCAATGCCGTTCTTTATCCCGGCAGCCATCTGGGTCGGGGTTGTGTGGTCAGTGCCAATGCTGTGGTTGGTTCGGAAGGGTTTGGTTTTGTGCCAACGGCCAAGGGTTGGCGGAAAATGCCACAGACAGGTCGGGTTGTGCTGGAAGACCAGGTTGAGGTGGGCAGCGGAACCACCATTGATCGCCCTTCAGTGGGTGAGACCCGGATTGGTGCGGGCACCAAAATTGACAACCTGGTGCAGATCGGCCACGGGGTCAGTGTTGGTCGAGGCTGCGCCTTCGCCGCTCAGGTGGGGATCGCCGGTGGGGCTCAGATCGGTAACGGCGTCATCCTGGCCGGACAGGTCGGTGTGGGGAATCGAGTGGTTGTCGGTGATCGGGTGATCGCCAGCTCCAAGAGTGGATTGCACGCCGATGTGGCTGCGGGGCAGGTGGTGAGTGGATTTCCCGCCATCCCCAACCGGCTCTGGCTGCGCTGTTCCAGCACCTTCAGCAAGCTGCCGGAGATCTCCAAGACTCTGCGGGAGCTGAAGCGGAACTCCCCTCAGTAGTCTCGCCACCTCCACCGCCATTCCGGTCTGTCATGGCTCAGCACCGCGTCGTTCTGCTCCCCGGCGACGGCATCGGCCCGGAGATCACCACCGTGGCGCGGCGGTTGCTGGAGGCGGTGAGCGAACGGCACGGTTTTGAACTGGTCTTCGAGGAACAACCGATCGGTGGCAGCGCCATCGATGCCACCGGTGAACCTCTCCCTGCCAGCACTCTGGCGGCCTGCAAAGCCTCTGATTCAGTTCTGCTGGCCGCCATCGGCAGCCCGCGCTTTGACAGCCTTCCGCGTGAGAAGCGGCCGGAAACCGGCCTGCTTGGTCTCAGGGCCGGTATGGACCTTTTCGCCAACCTCCGTCCGGTCAAGATTGTTCCGGCTCTGATCGATGCCAGCAGCCTCAAGCGTGAGGTGATCGAGGGTGTGGACCTGATGGTGGTGCGAGAACTGACAGGCGGGATTTATTTCGGTCAGCCCAAGGGCCGCCTCGAGGCCGATGGCGATGAGCGCGGCTTCAACACGATGACCTATTCCGGCTCTGAGGTTGATCGCATCGCCAAGGTGGCCTTTGACATCGCTCAGGAGCGTCGGGGTCGGCTCTGTTCCGTTGACAAGGCCAATGTGCTGGATGTGAGTCAGCTCTGGCGGGATCGCGTCGATGCGATGGCCCCTGGCTACAGCGGGGTTGAAGTGAGTCACATGTACGTGGACAACGCCGCCATGCAGCTGGTGCGTGATCCACGCCAGTTCGATGTGCTGCTCACCGGAAACCTGTTCGGCGACATTCTCAGCGATGAAGCGGCGATGCTGACCGGCTCGATCGGCATGCTGCCTTCGGCTTCGCTGGGCAGTGATGGCCCAGGTCTGTTTGAGCCGGTGCATGGATCAGCACCCGATATCGCTGGTCAAGACAAGGCCAATCCCATGGCGATGGTGCTCTCCGCCGCGATGATGTTGCGGATCGGTTTAAAGCAGTCAGCGGCAGCTGATGCGCTTGAAGCCGCTGTGGACCGGGTTCTGGCTGCGGGCTTCCGCACCGGTGATCTGATGGCGGAAGGCTGTACACAGCTGGGATGTCAAGCAATGGGCCAGGAACTGCTGAAAGCTCTTTAACGAACGTATTGGTGAAAGTGGGCCTTGATCTGGCAAACTCGCCGGGCATCTTGTCCCTGCGTCGATGTCGAAGCGTCACCCGGTCGTCGCTGTAACCGGTTCATCCGGTGCTGGAACCAGCACCGTCAAGCGCGCCTTCGAACACATCTTCGCTCGTGAAGGCATCACGCCTGCCGTTGTGGAAGGCGACAGCTACCACCGCTATGAGCGGACGTCGATGAAAAAGGCCATGGCTGATGCCCTGGCGAAGGGTGAAAATTTCTCCCACTTCGGTCCGGAAGCCAACCTTTTCGACAAGCTCGATGAACTGTTTCGCACCTACGGCGAAACCGGTGCTGGTCAGAAGCGGTATTACCTGCACAGCCCTGAGGAAGCCGCTGAGCACAATGCGCGCCTGGGCGTGAACCTTGACCCGGGTCAGTTCACGCCTTGGGAAGACATTCCTTCCGGCACGGATGTTCTCTTCTACGAAGGCCTTCATGGTGGGGTGAAGGGTGAGGGTTACGACGTGGCGGATCTGGCCGACCTCCTCGTTGGTGTGGTGCCGATTGTCAATTTGGAGTGGATCCAGAAGATCCACCGCGATAACGCTGAGCGCGGTTATTCCGCAGAGGCGATCGTGGACACCATCCTTCGCCGGATGCCTGATTACATCAATCACATCTGCCCTCAATTCAGCAACACTGATATCAACTTTCAGCGGGTGCCCACGGTGGACACCTCCAACCCGTTCATCTGCCGGAACATTCCTACCCCGGATGAAAGTTTCGTCATCATCCACTTCCGTAAAGGTGCCCGGGAAAATTGGGGAATCGATTTCAACTACCTGTTGAACATGATTCACGACTCCTTCATGTCCAGCCCCACCAGCATCGTGGTGAATGGAGGCAAGATGGGCTTTGCGATGGAACTGATCCTCACGCCGATCATTCATCGCATGATCGAGGAGAAGAAAAAGGTCAGCTGACCTGGAACGTCTCAGCAATTCATCTCTACAATCAGCTCATCTACCTTTGTGGGTGAGCCGATTACTTTTGCAACACCGTCGTTTGAGATCAGTGGTGCTGCCGGATCACCGACCACGCCACGCTGGGATCGTGTTGACAGCAGAGAACTGATCCGTCTCGCACGGTTTGTGTACTTCAATTATTTGTCAGACACGGTCAGTTCACCTGAGCCAATTGGTGTTGTTGTTGATCTTGATCATCAAGAGGGGCGTGTTGTCTTCCATGCCCCTGTGCTTTTGCCTGAAGAAAATTTTGTGGGATTGGAGCTGATTCGAACTCGCAATGCGCGTTCCCGGAATCGATGGAAGGCTTGATCGCGCCGGTCTGGCTGATCACGTTTGGTGCCTGCGTTGGCAGTTTCACCAATGTTGTTGTTTGGCGATTGCCCCGGCAGGAATCCGTGGTGTATCCCGGCAGTCATTGCCCAAGGTGTGGTCATGCAGTGCGCTGGCACGACAACATGCCACTGCTGGGTTGGTTGCTGCTTGCCGGCCGTTGCAGAGACTGCAGTGCCTCCATCAGCTGGCGCTATCCAGTGGTTGAAAGTCTCAGTGCCTTGCTGTGGCTCAGCACGATGTTGGTGAGCAGTGGTGGAGGTGGTGGTGTCGAACCGAGTTTGCAGCCTTGGATCGGTTTGCCTTTGGTCGGTCTTCTTCTGCCACTGGTGCTGATCGATCTCGATCACATGTGGTTACCCGAATCCCTGTGCCGCTGGGGCGTTCTGTTGGGCCTGATGGCCAGTGTCACCGGCGGTGCACCGGTTTTTGCTGATCACATGATCGGTGCCGCTCTTTCGCTGATGGCACTGGAGACCCTCAGTGCCCTTGCGGAAAAAGCTCTGGGGCAACCAGCCCTGGGTTTGGGAGATGCAAAGCTTGCCGCTTTGGGTGGTGCGTGGCTTGGTGTGTTTGGTATTGCAATCGCCATGGCAATTTCAGTTTTCAGCGGTGCGATTGTTGGAAGCATCGGTCGATTGACCGGCCGCCTCAAACCGCGACAACCTTTCCCATTTGGGCCATTCATCGCACTCGGTATTTGGCTGGTCTGGCTGAAGGGTCCGAATTGGTGGTGGGATCAATGGCTGAACATTTTTTGAAAAAAATTATCCTATACTTATTCTAAGTTCTTGTTATTATAGTCTGGCTTTGTATCAATGAAATTGATGCTATCCCTGCATGGTTGCTATTCATCTCTCAAGCTGTTCCGTTTCCAAGCCCTAGTCCGCCTCCGCCTGCTCCAAGGTTAAATGCGCCTCCAGCTTTGATATTGGCAAGGAGTGTTCCATCCAGGAATTGTTGATCAAGAAGGATCAGTGCTGCCGTGTTGGAATCAGCCAAACGCAATCGCTTCAGAACAAAGCGCGCCTCGGATTCCTCTTTAACTTGTTCTTCGATGAACCAGTCCAGCATTGCAGTTGCAGCACGGTCGCCCTCCTGTTCTGATAATGAATAAATATTGTTGATTGATTCCGTTACCTGTTTTTCCATGCTGTAAACGGTGTCAAACAGTTTCTGAACCGTTTGAAACTCACGTTCCGGAGATTGAATGGTTGGTAATTGTACCTCGCATTCGCTGTCGACCAGATAGGCAATCATCTTTGAAGCATGTCCGCGTTCTTCAATGCTCTTTTCGAGCATGTAGCCGGAAAAACCGATGAGGTCTTTTTCGCGAAGCCATATCGACATAGCCAGGTAGGTGTGGCTGGCCTGAAATTCAAGTGCAAGATGATCGTTAATAGCGGCAGTGTGCGATGCCATTGATTCAGGCGATATCTTTTTATCGGTCTATTTTATCAGAGGCATCCCAGGCGAGTTGTGGATTCAGAAAATGGCCTTGTTGAGGCATTGATGGGCTGGTGGTCTAGATGCAATTGTTTTGCACGGGTTTGCAACTTGAACGAGCTGGTTTTTGTTGGTGAAAAATGTTGTTGAATTATTTCCGTGAGTTGTTGTCTTTGTTCCCTCTGGATCCATGCAACTTCTTCGGGCCATCTGCGGCTCAAGCCTTGCGAGACTTGGATTGTGTTGAAATCATCTTCTTTTTCGTGGGCAGCGTCTCTGCCCCCTTGCTCGTTCCTTTGAGCAGGAGGCTCGGTTTCTTAATGCTCCCTGTCTGAGAACCTTGAATCGACGGCAATCAAGGACTGCTTGGTGGGTCCGGCTGAACCGGTGCGGCTGCAGCACCGTGTGTGGAACGTAGACAGTCGTGGTGTTCTCCAAGTCACTGACAGATGTGTCTGAAAAGTCAGGCCTGAACTGGCTTATGACCATCTCAGACAGGTTCTGTCAGTGTTCTCCCATACCAAAGACACGAGGCTTTACGGGGATTTTTTGGGTTCCAAAAGATGCCCAAAAGACCGGTTGCAAATCTCTTGGTTGGCCTTCATATTTATGCGGCGCGGAGATGGGGGATCCCCTCCCTACGCGACGGTTTCGGGAGAGCGACCCGAGGGCCGGCAGAACCCTGTTTCCTGCGAGAGCGATCGTGGGAAACATTGTTTTGCAATCTTGAAATCCGAAAAGAATCGGTGTGTTGTCCACATTTCTCTGTATTGGGACGAACTTGTTTCAGCAGGCACCGCATCGCTCGGGAAGAGCAAGCTCTTCTCGCGGTTCTTGTAGTCCTTTCCCTGACCAGGTGGCCGGCATGTTCGCCCCGCCTGCAGAGGGGGCTGTAGACGAGCAACAAGCTGTCCACGGCTAACTGGCACTGTGACAGTCGTTCTATCTATATTGCTGCTGTGAGGAAAAAGCACAAAGGCTGGAAACAAGGTCACAATCTTTGAGCTTTCGAAACCCCCGCCTTCGGCGGGGTTTCTTTTTGATCAGACGATTCCGCTTGTCTCGGAGTCCTCTGCCTCGGAGCGCAGGAAACGTTTCCGTTGGGCCGACTCGTAACCGGTTTCAACGTTTTGCTGGTCACCGTGCACTCTCACGGGCTGATCGATCCCCCAAAGAAGGGGTTGAATCACTCTTCTGTTCATTTGGTCTGGTCCGTTTATCTAGATCGCGCGTCGTGGTCTCTCGGCCCATTCGCGTAATTCCATTCTCTCACGGAACGGTGAAAGCGTTTGTAAAAGCCAGAGACATTGATGTCCATCACGGGTGATGACCTCTGGAAGCCATCGGCTGCAAGCTGACCAGAGTCGAATGCACTCCTGAACCCTCTGCTTTGGGCGCTCTGTGTTCAGGCCTGAAAGCGGCCCCATTCAGGTTGCCCGCCCTAAGCACCAAAGGGTTTTCCGGGAATCGTCCGGCGGGCCACGCAAGTACCATTAAGAGATTCTTATTTGAGGTGAGGAGGCCTTTTGGCGGCTTTGCTTCAGAAACCACTGAGCCACCCAAGAACCAAACTTTCCCAACGAGCGGCAACCGTATGAGTTTGTTCGACTGGTTTGCGGACCGCCGCAAGGAACAGTCCACCGGCAAGGTGATTCAGGAGCCTGATGAAGGTGATGGCCTTTGGAGCAAATGCCCTGAATGTGGCTTGGTGGTCTATCTCAAAGACCTGAGGGCCAACGCCAGTGTCTGCGCTGGCTGCAGTCACCATCACCGGATCAACAGCAGCGAACGCATTGCCGTGATTGCCGATCCAGGCAGTTTTGAAGCCCTGAACGAGGAGCTCACTCCCACCGATCCCCTTGGTTTCAAGGATCGCCGCGCCTACGCCGATCGTCTTCGTGAAAGCCAGGCATCCACTGGTCTGAACGATGGTGTTGTGACGGGCCTCTGCCGGGTGGAGGGTCTGTCGATGGCTCTGGCGGTGATGGATTTCCGCTTCATGGGCGGCTCCATGGGCTCAGTTGTTGGGGAAAAGATCACGCGACTCATTGAGGTGGCCACGGAGAAACGCTTGCCTCTGCTGATTGTCTGTGCGTCCGGTGGTGCCCGCATGCAGGAGGGGATGCTCAGCTTGATGCAGATGGCCAAGATCTCCGGTGCGCTGGAGCGCCACAGGGAATCTGAGTTGCTTTACATGCCTCTGCTGACGCATCCCACCACCGGGGGAGTCACGGCGAGCTTCGCCATGTTGGGGGATCTGATCCTGGCGGAACCCAAGGCGTTGATTGGCTTCGCTGGGCGTCGCGTCATTGAACAGACCCTGCGTGAAAAGCTGCCGGATGACTTCCAGACGGCTGAATATCTGCAGGACAAGGGCTTTGTTGACACCATCGTTCCGCGTAATCAGATGCGCGTCACCCTGGCCAGCCTGTTGCGTTTGCATGGCTCAAGGCCGATGGAGCTCGCCAGCGCATGATCAGGGTTGTGTTGATGCTGGGTCTGAGCCTTCTGACCTGGGTCCTGCCTGTCTGGGCCGGACAGGTTGACTGGATTGAGGTTCCAGCGACGGAGGCTGGACAGCAGTGGTGGGACCGAGGCAGCGTCCGGGAGGATCGGCAGGGATTGCGCTCAGTTCTGAGCCGGTTCACGCCCGCTCCAACGTCCGAGGGCGAGCAGGCTCCCGGTGAGCTGTATGTGATGCAGCTCGACTGTGCTCAGCAGCTCTACCGCGACAAGCAGGTGAACGGCATCCCCCGCTTTGGCGCCAGCTGGGAGGCTGCCGGCGAAGACGGGTTGATCGGCTCCGTGATTGACGCCGTCTGCAACGAACCACTGGCCAGCTGAGATGAGTGTTCAACCGATTGGTGTGGCCATCGCCGGACTTGGTTTCGGCGAGAAGGTTCACCTTCAGGCTGTGAAGGCAAACTCGGATCTGCGCAGCGTTGCGTTGTGGCATCCTCGCCGCGAGCGGTTGGATGAGGCCTGCTCAGCTCACGGTCTCGCCGGTTATGTCGACTGGGACGCTCTGCTGGCTGACCCGGCTGTGGAGGCTGTGGTGATTGCGACCCCCCCGGCACCAAGGTTTGAGTTGGCTCGCCGTGCTCTGGAAGCCGGCAAACATCTGCTGCTGGAGAAGCCGATCGCCTTGCATGCCGATCAGGCCAGGGAGTTGCAACGGCTGGCAATTGCCAGAGGCCTCTCGGTGGGTGTGGATTACGAATACAGGGCAGTCCCTCTGTTCATGCAGGCTGATCGCCTGCTCAGAGCAGGGGCCGTCGGTACCCCCTGGCTGGTGAAACTCGACTGGCTGATGGGCAGTCGCTCTGATCCAGAGCGGGGTTGGAACTGGTATTCCCAGGCGGATCAGGGGGGTGGTGTGATCGGTGCCCTTGGAACCCATGCCTTCGACATGCTCGCCTGGTTGATTGGGCCCGTGGCGTCAGTTCAAGCCTTGAACAGCGTGTCGATTCAGCAGCGGCCCCATCCCGACGGTGGCTTGGCCCCTGTCGATGCGTCCGATGTGTCTTTGGTTCAGGCCAGCCTGCAGTGGCAGGGCCGACCTGAGCTGCCCGTGCCTGCCCAGGTCTGTCTCAGTTCGGTTTCGCGAAATGGTCGAGGTTTTTGCCTGGATATCACGGGTTCGGATGGTTCCCTGATGCTCAGCAGCAGCAATCAGAAGGACTATGTCCATGGCTTTGAACTTCAGCATGCTGCTTTAGGTGAGAGCTTCCGATCGGTACCTGCGGATGACGATCTCGCTTTTGATCAAACCTGGAGTGATGGTCGGATCGCGCCTGTTGCCAGAGTGCTGGGGTGGTGGGCTCAAGGCATCCGCAGCGGCAGACCGATGATTCCCGGCCTTGCTGAAGGCGTGCAGAGCCGTAATGCATGCGATCAGACCGAAGGGCCACTTGCTCACGCTTGATTGCAGCAAATGATGCAACGCTTTTGTTCTAATTATGCGTTTTGCTTGTAACTAAAGTGCCTCGGTTCGTCGGCTTGGGTTGAAGAATTGCCTTTCTCTTAATCTTTAAAATGGCCTTGGCGGATTACAGCTCAGAATTGATCGCTACAGCGAAGGCTCTTGCGGCCCCTGGAAAAGGGATTCTCGCTGTTGATGAATCAACCAAGACCATTGGCAAGCGCCTTGGTTCCATTGGCGTTGAAAACACTGAAGCCAATCGTCAAGCCTATAGAGGAATGCTGTTCACTGCAGCAGGTTTAGGTGACTTCATCAGTGGCGCCATCCTTTATGAGGAGACCCTGTTTCAGAACCATGCCGACGGTGAGTCGATGGTCACCAAGCTTGGCAAGCTCGGCGTCATTCCCGGCATCAAGGTTGACAAGGGCCTGAGGCCCCTTGGTGGTGCCAATGCCGTTGAAACACTCTGCACCGGCCTGGACGGATTGGTTGAGCGCGCTGCCGATTACTACGCCCAGGGCGCACGCTTCGCTAAGTGGCGCGCTGTTCTGCAAATCACTTCTGACGGCAGCCCCTCTGCGCTTTCAATTCGCGAAAATGCCTGGGGTCTGGCCCGTTATGCACGTTCGGTTCAGGAATCAGGCCTGGTGCCCATCGTGGAGCCCGAAATTCTGATGGATGGCAACCACAGCATCGAAACCACAGCTCGTATTCAGGAGCATGTGATTCAAGAGGTGTATCACGCTTGCCATGCCAACGGTGTTCTGCTTGAAGGCACCCTGTTGAAGCCTTCGATGACTGTTCAAGGCGCTGATTGTGCCGACAAGGCCGACCCCGCCAAAGTTGCAGCCATGACGGTGAGAACTCTCGAGCGCAGCGTTCCCGCCAGCGTTCCTGGCATCGTGTTCCTCTCCGGTGGCCTGAGCGAGGAAGCCGCCTCGGTGTACCTCAACCACATGAACAGCATCGAGCGCAAAGCCAAGTGGAACCTCGGGTTCTCCTATGGCCGTGCTCTGCAGCACTCATGCCTCAAGGGCTGGGCTGGTTCCAACACAGAGGCTGGCCAGAAAGCTCTCCTCGCAAGAGCTCAGGCCAATTCGGAAGCCTCACTCGGTCAGTACGTGCCTGGCTCCCAGCCCTCATCCGATGAGCAGCTGTTCGTTGCTGGATACACCTACTGATTTCGTTTTAACCGGGCCTTGTCGCGAGAGCGACAGGGCTTGGTGACAAATTAAACACAAATAGGTAAAGTCTTTGCCCGACGGAGTCTCATCCGTCCAGGTTCTATATCGGACTTTTCCTATGGCGCTCGTTCCGCTTCGGCTTTTGCTCGACCATGCCGCTGAAAACGGCTATGGCATTCCTGCTTTCAACGTGAACAACCTTGAGCAGGTGCAGGCCATCATGGAAGCGGCTGACGAGACCGACAGCCCGGTGATTCTGCAGGCCTCTCGTGGAGCACGCAGCTATGCCGGTGAGATCTTTCTTCGCCACTTGATTCTCGCGGCGACGGAAACGTATCCGCATATCCCCGTGGTGATGCATCAGGACCACGGCAATGCACCGGATACCTGTTATTCAGCAGCCATCAACGGTTTCACCTCCGTGATGATGGACGGCTCCCTCGAGGCCGACGCCAAGACCCCTGCCAGTTACGAGTACAACGTCAACGTCACCAAACAGGTTGTTGATTTCGCCCACTCCGTTGGTGTGAGCGTTGAAGGTGAACTGGGTTGCCTCGGTTCACTTGAGACCGGCAAAGGTGAGGCCGAGGACGGCCATGGTTTCGAAGGTGAGCTGTCAATGGACATGCTCCTCACCGATCCGGCTGAGGCCGCTGATTTCGTCACCAAAACCAAATGCGACGCGTTGGCGATCGCTATCGGAACCAGCCACGGCGCCTACAAGTTCACCCGCAAGCCCACCGGTGAGGTTCTGGCCATCAGCCGTATTGCCGAGATCCACAAAGCCATCCCCAACACCCACCTGGTGATGCATGGTTCCTCCTCCGTTCCCCAGGAGTGGCTGGAGATGATCAACAAGCATGGTGGTGCAATCCCCGAGACCTACGGCGTGCCCGTGGAAGAGATCCAGGAAGGGATTCGCAACGGTGTTCGCAAGGTGAATATCGATACCGACAATCGACTCGCCTTCACTGCCGCGGTGCGCGAAGCAGCCATGGCTGACCCAGCCAACTTTGATCCACGCCACTTCAACAAGCCGGCCCGCAAGTACATGAAGCAGGTCTGCCTCGATCGCTATCAGCAGTTCTGGGCGGCTGGCAACGCCAGCAAGATCAAGCAGCAGAGCATCACCCACTACGCCGGTCTCTACGCCAAGGGTGTGCTGAATACCAAGGCTGCCCTGAATACCAAGGCTGCCCCGAATACCAAGGCTGCCGTTGCTGTCTGACAGCAGGTTTCAACCAATCCACTTTCAAACAATCCACTTTCAACCAATCCACAGGGGCCTTTGGCCCCTTTTTTTCTGCCTCAGGACAACCGCAGGAGACCAACTCAGGGGAGGGCCATTGCCTTGCCCTCGCGCCGAGGGTCTGCTGCGCCATGCCAGCGGCCGTTGATCCGTTGCAGCAGGGCTGTGCCGCTGCCGAAGCGTTGAAACCGCACGCTCTGCCCTTTGATCGCCAGTCGCTCAGGTGACACTGGCCAGGGGAGAGGCGCCTCCTGTTCCAGCACCAATGCACCATCGCTCACCGAGACGTGGGGTAAAGCAACGGCTCGGTGGGGGGGCTCCTTCCAGACCAGTGAGGCCAGCAGCGTTCGGCTCAGAAAGTGGGGGATCCTTCGACCTCCAGGGCTGCCCGTTGCCAGCACAGGCCGCCCGTCGTGAAACACGATGGTCGGAGCCATCGATGACATGGGTCGTCGTCCCGGTCGACGTTGGTTGGCCAACGGCTCTCCTCCGATGCTGGGACGGAAGGAGAAGTCGGTGAGCTGATTGTTCATCACCATGCCGGCCACCAGATGCCGGCTGCCAAACACGGTCTCCACCGATGCGGTGTAGCTAACCAGGTTGCCATCACGATCCACGATGGTGATCTGACTGGTGCCGTCTTCGCGTCCGTTGGCCGGCCTGGCAAATGGATAGCTGGATTGTCCGGGGGGAAGGCCAGGAGCGGCCCGCAAGGAGAGATCGCTCTTCATCAGCCGCGCGCGCTCGGAGATGTATGCCGGATCCAGCAATGCCGAAACCCAGGGGGTGCCATCGAGCGGATCACGAACCCAATACAGACGATCCGCATCGGCCCAGGCCAGTGCCTGGGCCAGACGTTGCCACCCGGATGGCTGGGTGATCCTGTCCCCTCCGCTGAGCGCATCCCACAGCGCCAGGCTTTGCTGAACCGCCAGTCCACCGCTGCTGGGCGCTGAAACGGAGCAGAGAAGCTGGTCCCGCCATCGGCTGCACAGCGGCTGCCGCCTGATCACTCTGTATGACGCCAGATCGGTCGCTGACCAGCCTCGGAAGCGAGGCTGGTCACGGTTGAGTGCTGAAAGCTCTCGCAGGATCTGATCCGCCAGTTTCCCTCGGTAGAAGTCCAGGCCTCCGTGGTTGGCGAGCCGCTCCAGGGTGCGGGCCAGGGCTGGGTTGCGAAGCCGTGTCCCGGGCCGGATGGCTGCACCGTCCGGTAGATACAGCTTCTGAAAGGCCAGGTTGTGATCGACCCCGAGTCGCTGTGCCAGGGCGATGGATCGAAGCAGTCGAGGGCTGGGCTCGAAGCCATCGCGGGCCAGTGTGATGGCGTGATCCAGCAGGTCGGACCAAGGCCGTCGCCCGTGTTGCTGGTGAGCCTCCCAGAGCAGAGCCACCGTTCCAGGAATGCCGATGGCCTGCAGGCTGCTGGTGGCCTGAAGCCAGGGCAGTGCTTCCCCTTCAGCATCCAGAAAATCGCTGGGGCGACTGCTTTGCGGTGCCGTTTCACGGCCGTCGAGCAGCTCCAACTGCCCCAGCTGGGCGTTCCAGTGCAGCAGGAATCCGCCACCGCCAAGGCCGGAACTCTGCGGCTCCACCACCGTCAGGACCGACTGAGCGGCAACGAGAGCATCCATGGCATGACCACCCGCCTGAAGAGCCGCCAGTGCTGCAGCGCTGGCATGCGGATGGGCCGTCACCACCACGGCAGATCCAGAAGCAGTCGAAACCGGCTTGGCCGAACTTGAGGGGGCTTCGGGGTCTTGGCGGCTCACAGGAACCGGCCGGGCCGTTGCCATGCCACCCCAGAGGCCAAGGATCAGCAGAAGGGCGCGGATCATCGGATCAGGCTGAGGTTGCCCCGGCGGCCGTCCAGTTGCGCCATGGCACCAAGTGGCAGTGCATTGTTGGGGTGTCCGTGGCCGAGGGGCAGGTTCAGAACCAAGGGAATGCCCAGATCTCCCAGGCGCTCTTCCAGGATCTCCTCCATGCTGAAATCCCCTGGAAGGATGTCGTCCTCCGCCCAGCTGAAACGCCCGCAGGCCACCCCCGCCAGTTGCTGCAGCAGGCCAGCACTGCGCCACTGGGTGAGCATCCGGTCGATTCGATAAGGGGCTTCGCCTACATCTTCGATAACCAGAACCGCTCCTTTGAGGGACGGCAGCCAGGGCGTGCCGATCAGGTGCGTTGCCACGGTGAGGTTGGTCACGATCAGCGGTCCGCGACCGATGCCCGGGTGCAGCCCCTTTCCTTGCAGTGGCATCACCGGTTGGCCTGTGAGCAGATTCACAGTGCGCTGCCAATGCTCATCGGACCCCCCCAAGGAGCCATGCACCGCCCCAGGACGTCCTGCCGCCCACTGGGCCAGCAACAGTGAGCTGCTGTCGGAGAAGCCGAGCGTCCATTTGGACCGCGCTGGGAAGCGGAACCCCGCCTCCAACACCCGGGCACTGCCCCAGCCTCCACCGAGGTAGAACACAGCATCCACGGTGGGATCGCGCCAGGCCGTCGTGAGATCGGCGGCCCGGTTGAGGTCTGTGGCTGAGAAGTAACGCCACTGCTGCATCACGCTGTCTGGAATCTCAAGCCGCCAGCCCTCAGCTGCACAGCGGGCGATCAAGGGGGCGAGGTCGCGCTCCGGTTCGATCCAGGTGCCTGGATTCACCGCTCGGATGCGGGACCCTGGTCTCAGCGGCGCCAGGGGAGGTGCTGCTGCCAGCGCCCTTCTGTTCAGAAGAGGCGTCAAAGCCGCTGCTGCTCCTGAAATCAGCAGCTTGCGGCGATGGAGCATCGGTTCAATTCAGCAGCGCCTGCAGCATGGCGCGTCCTTCAACGCCTCCGGTCGCTGGATCGCAGGCCCGCTCCGGATGGGGCATCAGCCCAAGAACATTGCCTTTGGGGTTGGTGATACCGGCGATGTCATCGACTGAGCCGTTGGGGTTGTTCCCGTAACGGAGGGCAATGGCATCGTCGTCCTGCAATTGCTTGAGAGTGTCTTCGCTGCATTGATACCGGCCTTCCCCGTGGGCGATCGGCAAGGTCAGATGCCCCTTGGCGCTGTAGTTCTGCAACCAGGTGGTACGGGCGCTGACCACCGTCAGATTCACGTCTTCACAGATGAAATGCAGATCGCGGTTGCGGGTGAGAGCCCCAGGAAGTAGTCCCAGTTCCGTGAGCACCTGAAAACCGTTGCAAATGCCCAGAACCCGACCTCCCTCTGCAGTGAACTCAACCAGGGAGCGGAGAGCTGGTGCGAAGCGGGCGATGGCGCCGCAGCGGAGATAGTCGCCATAGCTGAAGCCTCCAGGCAACACGACGGCGTCTAAACCGCTCAGATCGGTTTCCTCATGCCAGATCCGGCGCGTGGGAAGCCCTAGGCATCCCTGGGTGGCCCAAAGCACATCCCGATCGCAATTGGAGCCGGGAAAGACGATGACACCAATGCTCATGAGTCCAGCAATTCAAGAGACCAGTCCTCGATCACTGGATTGGCGAACAAGCGATCGCTGAGCAGTTCGACCCGGCTTCTGGCCTCCGCCGCATCGGCAGCCTCGATTTCCAATTCAACGGCTTTGCCGATTCGCAGTTTGCTGATGCCCTCCACCCCTAAACGGGCTGCAGCACCTCGGGCCGCCTCACCAGCGGGATCAAGCACGGAGGGGCGCAGGCGCACGAGGACGCGGGCTTGAAAACGCGGCACGGTCACCAGCAGGGCTGATCAGATCCTGCCAGACCGATTTCAGCTCATGGATCGAGACGCTTGGTTTGAAAATCAGGAGAGGATGACGAGCACGTTGGAGATGGGGGACGAAGCATTCATGAGCCTGTTCTCACTCAAGTGCGACACCTGTGGTGCTCTCATCGAGCTACCCGGTCGGATCGGCTTCAAAGTCAAGGGGGGCGGTGATGCTCCGATGCTCTGCAGCAGTTGTCGTCGAAAGGATTGGTTGAATCACCGCCGCGATCTGCCCGGGAGCTGGTCCCAGCGGACGATTCCATTGGTTGCTGTCGGACTTGGTTTCCTGCTGGTGTGCGGTGGCTTGTGGATGCAACGAATCAGCGGGCCATCGGCTCAGGAGAGCTTGCCCGCGAGTGAATCACCCTCCAGATAGAGAGTGCGACTGGGGAAGGCAAATTCAATCCCCTCCCTGGCAAAGCACTCCATGATTCCGAGATTCACCGCCTGTTGAGCGGTGAGAGCTGTGGTGTAGTCGCGGGTTTCGATGTAATAAACGAGCTCGAGATTGAGGCTGGAATCGCCGAACTCCGTGAAATGGCAGCGATCAAAACTGGTGTTTGGGATCACTTCAATGATCTGCTCCACCCATGATGGAATCGCCTTCATCTGCTCCACGCTGGTGGAGTAAGTAACGCCGAGCGAATAGATCATCCGCCGCCTCTCCATGTCGTGAAAGTTCAGAAGAGTGGTGTGTGTGAGAGCGGAGTTGTTCATCACCACCGCCTCGCCTCGCAGGCTGCGCAGATGGGTGGAGCGCACACCGATTTTTTCAACCGTGGCGAATGTGGAACCAACATTGATGAACTGGCCAACCGTGAACGGCTTGTCCAGCAGAATCATCAGATAGGCAAACAGCTCCTGGGCGGGCTCTTTGAGCGCAAGGCCTACGCCGATGCCGCCAGCGCTCAAGAGGGCCCAGATCGCTGCCAGTTGCACACCGAGGCTTTGGAACAACACCAGAGCACCCACAATCCAGATGACTGCCCGTATGAGGGGCTGGATGTTTTTGAACAGTTGTTCGAGGTCGCTGTCGCTTCGCCTGGCAACACTTTGAAGAAAGCGAATACCGATGCGGTTGATCAAGCGGATGAGGACAATCGATCCCACGATCCGCAGGACGACGTCGTAAGCCCTCGCCACATCATTGGGTAGACCGAGATTGGTCTTGACGATCAGCAGCGTGATGACGAGTCCGAAAGGAATGACCGCATCGCTGAGGGCTCGAAGCGTGAAATCGTCGAATTCACTCGATGTTCGCCGGGTGAAACGGGGAAGAATCCTGCGGAATACGACCGTTGTGGCCAGGGTGATTCCCAAGCCCACAACCAGCTTGATCAAAAGGGTGTCAACACTCACTGTTGCGCCTGTTGCGGTCGCTCGATTGTGCGATCAACCGCCAGTCGCGGCAATGGTCAAAACCGTTCGATCACCAGGGTGAGGTTGTTGGCGGGCATGGTGTGGCAACCAATCCGTTTCAAGGGCAGAGGCAGCAACAGCTCGTCGATCCAGGCCAGATCCCTCACTCCCCAGGCAGGATTGCGCTGCCGCAGGCTGGCATCGAACGCTTCATTGCTGGCACTGGTGTGCTGGCCATTTCGCAGGAAAGGGCCGTAGATGATCAAGCGAGACCCGGTGGGTAGCAGTAGGGCTGATTCCTCGAGCACCGCACTGGTGCAGTCGGAAGGACTGATGTGGAGCAGGTTGGTGCAAACCACAGCCTTCAGGGACTCCCGGATGGTTTGGCTTAGGGGCCAGGGGCGTTCCTCAACATCAAGATTGAGGGCTGCTGGCATGACACCGCTCAGGCCTTGATGGCGGATCCAGGCGTCGATGCTGGCGCGATGGTCCGGATCCGGATCGCTGGCCTGCCAGACCAGGTATGGGAATCGCTGCTGAAAACAGACGGCATGTTCACCACTGCCGCTGGCCAGTTCCAGCACGGCCCCTGAGGCAGGCAAGAGCTGGCTGAGCAGATCTCCGATAGGGCCGCGATTGCGTTCCGTCGCTGGAAAAAAAAGTCGTTGGTCCATCGTCAGTTCGGGCGTGGAATAGCACCGTGATGGCATTGACAGCATCTGCTGTCCACGGACTGTCCAGTCTCCTGTCCACGTCTGTCCCCACTAAGTCTGAGGAATTGCATTAGGGGCTGAAGGAGAGGCAAACAAAGCCTTCGCCGGTCCGTGAGGGGGTCTGCGTGGACAGAACTCTTTTTCTCCCACTTTTTGCTGTGAATAAACAGCAAATTCCACGTTGATTGAACCTTAGCCAACTCTTAATTGGATGTTCACATCCTCTTTTCCTGAAAAGGATGTTGTGTTCCATACAGTCGGCCTGTGTTCACGGCACATCTCCATGGTTTCGACGTTTTCCAGTCATGCCGGATCAAGTTCCAACTTCCGCGACTTGTTGGAGCTCAACTACCAGAACAAATCCGTTGTTCATCTCCCCGCAGGCGGCGTGGTGCCTTTGCTGAAGCAGAGCGTTTGGGTGGTCGTAAGAGGTCTGGTCAAATTGGGTGCGGTCACGGAGCCTGGGGATGAGCTCCTGCTGGGTCTGGCTGGCCCCAATCAACCGTTTGGTGAGTGCTTGAGTGATGTGGAGGCCTATGAGGCAATCACCTCAACGGATTGCGATCTGCTCTGTCTGGAGTCTGGGTGAAATCCAGCAATCACCTGAACTCTCGATGGCGATGATGAATGCCATCGGGGCTCGCTACCGCCAGGCAGAACAGCTTTTGGCCCTGCTGGGTCTTCGTCGCATCGAGGATCGCGTCAGGGGATTTATCGAGCTAATGGCCCAGGACTATGGGATGCCCTGCGAGGACGGCCTTCGCTTGAACCTGCGCCTCACCCATCAGGACATTGCCAGTGCCTTGAGCACCACCCGTGTCACGGTTTCGCGAGTTCTTGGCTTGCTTCGTGAAGAGGGCTGGTTGAAGTTTGATGCCCAGCGTCATGTTGTTCTGACACATCTTTCTCGGAATAAGAGTTAAGTCAAGGAGATTTATTTGACTACTTTAACGCACTCTTATTCAAAGCTTAATTCTCTTTAAGCGCCGCATAACGACATTCGCCATGTTCATCAACTATTTGTGAAGTGCAACAGCCTTCTCTTTCCGGTTGTGATTCGCACTGCACAAAAAGCTCTCCTGCTTTCCTCCGCCCTGGCCCTTGTGGTTGGAATACCTGCTTCAGCTGCCGAAAGGCTGAATGGCGCAGGAGCGTCCTTCCCGGCCAAGATTTACCAACGCTGGTTCGCTGACTTGGCGAAATCTGGTGGCCCACAGGTCAACTATCAGGCGGTAGGTTCCGGTTCCGGCCGTAAAGCCTTCATCGACCAGACCGTGAACTTCGGCGCATCGGATGATCCGATGAAGAAGAAGGACATGGCCAAGGTCGGCCGTGGTGTGGTCCAGATCCCCATGGTCGGTGGCACCATCGCCTTCGGCTACAACAAGCCCGGCTGCAACCTGAAACTCACCCAGGAGCAGGCCGTCAAGGTCGCCATGGGCATGATCAAGAATTGGAAGGAGCTGGGCTGCCAAGCCGGCACTCTCACCTGGGTGCATCGTTCTGACGGCTCCGGCACCACCAAGGCCTTCACCAATTCCATGCAGGCCTTCTCCAAGACCTGGACCCTGGGTACTGGTAAGTCCGTCAAGTGGCCTGCTGGCGTGGGCGCCAAAGGCAACTCCGGTGTTGCTGGTGTGATTCAGAACCGTGTCGGAGCCGTCGGTTACGTCAATCAGTCGTACATCAGGGGCAACGTCAAAGCCGCTGCTTTGCAGAACCTGTCTGGTGAATTTCTCAAGCCTTCCGTGGCAGCAGGTGCAACTGCCCTGAACGGCATCAGTCTCGATAAGAATCTGGCTGGCAAGAACCCCAACCCCACCGCAAAGGGTGCTTATCCCATTGCAACGCTGACCTGGGTTCTGGCCTACAAGACCGGTAACGGCGCTAATGCTGCTGTGGTGAAGGAAGCCTTCAACTACATGCTCAGCGGTGCGGCGCAGAACAAAGCTCCGTCCCTGGGCTTTGTTCCTCTGAAGGGTGACATCCTGGCCAAATCAAAGGCCGCTGTGAACAAGATCGGGAAGTAATTAGAGCCGTATCGTTCGATTTAACTAACTAAAAAACCTTAAAAGCCAAGAAGAAGGGTGGATCTAAATCCCCCTTTTTCTCGGATCAGAATGTTGTTATGAAGATTGGGATTAATGGGTTTGGTCGGATCGGGCGTTTGGTTTTTCGGGCCCTTTGGGGGCGCCCCGGGATCGAACTGGTGCACGTCAATGATCCCGCCGGTGATGCTGCGACGGCAGCGCATCTGCTCGAATTCGATTCTGTCCACGGTCGCTGGGATCGGAACATCGCCAGCAGCTCCGTTGGCTTCAGCGTGGAGGGTTCCGCTCTGACCTGGTCCTCGGAGAAGGATCCCGCCGTCGTGCCCTGGGGTGAACGCGGTGTGGAGATGGTGCTGGAGGCCAGCGGCACGATCAAGACACCGGAGACCCTCAACCCCTACTTCGATCAGGTTGGCTTGAAGCGTGTGGTGGTGGCTTGCCCTGTCAAGGGCGTCGTCGCCGGTGAGGAAGCGCTCAATATCGTTTACGGCATCAATCAGCAGCTCTATGAACCGGCGCGGCACAAGCTGATCACAGCCGCCTCCTGCACCACCAACTGCCTGGCGCCGGTGGTGAAGGTGGTGCACGAAAACTTCGGCATCGAGCACGGCCTGATCACCACCATTCACGACATCACCAACACCCAGGTGCCGATCGATTCCTTCAAAAGCGATCTGCGTCGGGCCCGCTCCGGCCTCACGTCTCTGATTCCCACGACCACGGGTTCAGCCAAGGCGATTGCCATGATCTTCCCCGAGCTGAAGGGCAAGCTCAACGGTCATGCCGTGAGGGTGCCATTGCTGAATGGATCGCTCACCGATGCGGTGTTTGAGCTCAAACAAAGCGTCACGGTGCAGCAGGTGAATGCTGCCTTCAAGGCCGCGGCGGATGGGCCGCTGCAGGGAATCCTTGGCTACGAGGAACGCCCGTTGGTGTCCTGCGACTACACCAACGACAATCGCAGTTCGATCGTCGATGCGTTGTCGACGATGGTGGTGGATGGCACCCAGCTGAAGGTGTTCGCCTGGTACGACAACGAATGGGGCTACAGCTGCCGCATGGCTGATCTGGTCTGCCACGTGGTCAGACTCGAGGGATGAAGCTTTCAGCTCTCCAGCAGTACGGCATCGTCACCGCCAACTACTGGGCCTTCACCCTCACCGACGGTGCCCTGCGGATGCTGGTGGTGTTCCATTTCCACCAGCTCGGCTACACCACCCTCGAGATCGCCCTTCTGTTTCTCTTTTACGAGTTCTTCGGGGTGGTCACCAACCTGTACGGCGGTTGGATCGGTGCCCGCTACGGGCTTCGGCTCACCCTCTGGGTGGGCACGCTGCTGCAGATCCTTGCGCTGCTGATGCTGATTCCCGTCGCGGCAGGTTGGCCGAAGCTGTTCAGCGTGGTTTACGTGATGGCGGCACAGGCGATCAGTGGCATCGCCAAAGACCTCAACAAGATGAGTGCCAAGAGCGCCATCAAAACGGTGGTGCCTGAAACGCCTGATGATCAGCAGCAGGGGCAGAAGCAGCTGTTCAAATGGGTGGCGATCCTGACGGGGTCCAAGAACGCCCTCAAAGGCGTTGGCTTCTTCCTCGGGGGAGTGCTGCTCACCGCTTTTGGCTTCAACGCTGCGGTGGGCTGGATGGCGGGTGGCCTCGCTCTGGCCTTTCTGCTGACGCTGGTGCTGCCGGGCGAGATCGGAAAGATGACGTCGAAACCGGCGATTGCCTCCCTGTTATCCAAATCCCAGGGCATCAATGTGCTGTCTCTGGCGCGCTTCTTTCTGTTTGGAGCACGCGATGTCTGGTTCGTTGTCGCCTTGCCGGTGTTTCTGGAGGCCGCGTTGGGTTGGAGCTTCTGGGAAATCGGTGGCTTTCTCGGTCTCTGGGTGATCGGTTACGGCATCGTTCAGGGCTCAGCACCCGGCTTGCGCAGACTCTGGGGGCAGACAACGTCTCCTGGAGTGTCCGCCGTTCAGTTCTGGAGCGCTCTGCTCACGGCGATCCCTGCCCTGATCGCAATGGCGCTTTGGCGGGAGGTTGATGTGGCGGTTGCCATCACCGCAGGCCTTGCCGCCTTCGGGCTGGTGTTTGCCATGAACTCATCCATTCACTCTTACATGGTGCTGGCCTACACCGATGCCCAGAGCGTGAGCCTCGATGTGGGGTTCTATTACATGGCCAATGCCGCAGGTCGTCTTGCAGGGACCTTGCTGTCCGGCGCGGTTTTCATGCTGGGACGATCGGAGATCCAAGGCATGCAGGCCTGTCTGTGGGCGTCGTCTCTGCTGGTGTTGTTGTCCTGGATCAGCAGCCTGCGGCTTCCGGCATTGCGGCGGATGGTCGGCTGAAGCCATCAAATCCAGCAAAACCTGAATGCTCGCTGAGAAATGGCGTCTTGGTGACGTCCAACACAACAGCGGACGTCTGCTCAGGGCTGAATGGAGTCAGAGCTCGATGATGCGATGACCGTTGAAGCAGGCAGTACCGATTGCCGCGTTCTGATCGAGGCCAAACGTTCGTTGGAGGATGCCTTGAGAATTCTCTCTGATCTCCCCTCCAGCGATCACCTGCGACGCCAGTTACTCGCGGTGTACAACCAGCTCGAGGGGATGCATGATCTAAAGCGAGCCGGCGGAGCCGGTGTTTCCTTCCGATCCTCTGCCTGGTGTTCGAAAACGACCGACGTCCTGCCTGGTTGAACTGGGTTTTTCTGGCGATCTTTCTCTGGTCCGGCTGGCAGGTGGCCGGGTTCTGGATTCAGCGATTGGGGGGTTAGGCCACGCCGTTGAGCAGTCGCAGTGTTCCCCAGAGATCGAACACACAGAAGATCAGTCCAATCACAATGATGTCCCAAGCGCGGTGTCGCACCGCCCAGGGAGCCAGGAACAACTCGGCAATTCCATGAAGAGCGGTGCCGATGGTGATGTGCTCGAGCACAAGCAGACCATGGGCCAGCAGGAACAAAGCGCTGGCGATGCAACGCATCACTACTTGCCAGTTCTCTGACAAACCCTTGCTTTTTTGGATCTTCTAAGAACCTAAACGCCTTTTCGGTCGGACTCAAGGGAGAAATCCGTCAGAATCAGCGCATGCGAAAGGAGCGTTGCTGGGTCTGGTTCAGGGGTGGGCTGAATGAATCCAGCCACTGGGTGGGTGGTTTTCAGGCCACAACAGATGCCGCGTTGGGAGTGTTGATTCAGCATCCCGGCTATCGAGATGCCCGTGTTCCTGCCTGGCGTGTCACCACGGAAGAACCGGACGACATGCATGCTCCACCGAACGATGTGGATGACTCAGGCCCCTGGCAATACTTCTGATTGCCGGCGGCATAGCAAAATGGTTCACAGTTTTTAGGACGTGCGCTCCGTGGCGACCGCAGCTGAAAAGAAGGCCATCGTGAAGAAGCGCCTGCAGGAACTGCGCAACATGTGCCGCGACCACTACGCCGTTGTGGCTGAAGAAAGCACCATGCCGGATGCTGCAGACGTGCGCGAGACCAACGCAAAGCTGCAGGAGCTGATGGACTTGCTTGATGGCAAGAAGAAATGGGACGAGGCCTAGGTTGATTCAGGTCAAGCTGATGCTGCTTTCATCGATGATGAGGGTGGTCGGCTGATCCAAGTCTTTGATCCTGAGCAGGCTGCCTTCGGGAGTCTGCTGACTGCCAATGGTCTCGATATTGCGGATCACCATGGTCCGTTCAGCTTGGGTGATGCGCCAGCGCTTTCCTTCGGGACGCATCTCGTAGCGACCCGTTGGCAGCCTTAGTTGATCAGTCCCCTTGCCGCCATTCACCATTCCCTGTTGGCCGAAGCCGGAGAACAGGTCGTTGCCTGGACCAAGCTTGATCGTGCCTTCGCCAGCCAGCAATCCCGTCACAAGGTCGATCTGATCGCGACCTTTGCCCATGTTGATCGTCCCCTCATTGACCAGTGCCGTTGCATTGCCGTTGACACTGAAACGGAGACGATCCTTGCCACGGTTCATCTTCAGGCTTCCATCGT
The DNA here is from genome assembly GCA_003210735.1 of Synechococcus sp. AG-679-D13. Taxonomy (GTDB): domain Bacteria; phylum Cyanobacteriota; class Cyanobacteriia; order PCC-6307; family Cyanobiaceae; genus Parasynechococcus. The sequence goes on along the minus strand of QCUM01000004.1, from coordinate 650 downwards.
TGGTGAGCGCGGGCCTGTTTGCCCCCTCAACGATCAAACTGTCGCCTCCCTGCAGAGTGTCGACCTTCTGCTGATCAGCAATGGTCCAGGAGATGGCCTGGGCCGCTTCTGAAGAATCCAGTCGATCGGCCTCTTTGGTCCAGAGGCCCGAATTGCTCTGCGATTGCCAGCCTGAATTGGTGAGTTCACCAGAATCGATGGATTCCTCGTGCCTGTAGTTGAAGACAGTGCCGGGCTCAAAGGCTTCGGTGGGTGGATTGTCTGAGAAGTGGCTCGGCAGCACCACAGTTGTAATTCCGGTTCCGGCAAAGGCGTCGTTACCGATTCGGATCACTGAGTCAGGGATGCTGACCTCACGGAGTTGTGGGCTGCGATAAAAGGCTTTTTCGCCGATGGTCGTCAGCGAATCCCCCAGTTGCAGGTCGCTCAGTACCCACCCATTTGAGAAAGCCCGCTTCCCGATGCTGGTGACAGCGTCACCGATGTGGACGGATTGCAGGCTGCGGCCGTACTGAAAGGCGTAGTCACCGACGGACACCACCCCATTGGGGACGACCAGGCTCTCCAATGAGAAATTGGCATAGAACGCCTCCTTCCCGATGGTGCTCAGTGAATCAGGGAGATTCAGGGTTGTCAGGTTTGTGCATGAA